>CAMZCT010000001.1 GCA_947305065.1 uncultured Mycoplasmatota bacterium
TAAGAATATAATTTCAATAGTTTTCTTATTAACAGGAATAAAAACATTGTATCTTGTTTCTATACTAGGTACTATTAAATCTACACAGACCTTATTATTGTTCATAATAACACTCCTTTTTGTAGATTTAAGAATATATTGATTAGTACACCAAATTGTATTCCCCCGATTTTAACTATTCACTACACTCTTATACCATAATTTTACTCTAATGAACTTTTAAAGTCAATGAAAAAGAGGAAATTCCTTTACTCTATCCTCTTTTTTCTCTTATTTTTTTTTCATATATATTTCTGTTTTCTAATAATCTTTCGTCTCCAGGGTGTGATTCTATTATTTTATCTAGCATTTCAAGGGCTTTTTCATAGTCTTCTAAGTAATAGTAGGCTAAAGACATATAGTCATAGATTGTTCCATCAAAACTGGATGCATCATTTATTATTCCAGGATTCTTAACAGTTATACTCAAAGCTTTTTCACCCATTTCGATAGCTTTTTCATACTTCCCTGTCTTGTAATAAATAATCATCAATTCAACATATACGTCCCTGTTTTTAGGTAATTCATCAGCAGATAGATTAGCCCATATACGAGCTTTATCATATTCGCCAATCATTCTGTGGCTCTTAGCCATATAGTACAATATTTTAGCTCTTTCGGGACGATAACTTAAATTCTTAATGTTTAAATATTGACGACAAATTCTAATAGCATCTTCGTAGCGACCTCTATTAACATATTCTCTAGCTAAGAGATTGGTGTTTCTTGTATCATCAGGATGCCCTTTTACTCTTTCTTCTAGTAAGTCTAAATAGAATTCTCTTGATTTATCATGATCCGGTTTATGAATAATTTTTAATTCATCATTTTTAATATAGTGATAGTTATCGCCAGTATATTTTAATACTTCATGAATTGGATATTTCCATTTAAAGTTATGACGTGAATGAATGTGGTCATTATAAAAGGCAATAATTGGATTATTTTTTTCGTCAACTGAATATAAATATTCATAACGCATTTGACACGTATCTTTTTGCCAATTATCTTTTATTATTTTAACAAAACCAGGTTGAATTAAATCGTCTAAATCCAAGCAGATACAAACGTCCATGTCTTCTGGTACAAATTTTAAAGAATCATTACGAGCTTTATCAAAATGAAATTTTTTGTATGTTCTTTTGTGAACTATAGCTCCTCTTTTTTTAAATAATTCAATAGTATTATCCGTTGAGCCCGTGTCAAGTATGTAAACTTTATCTATTTCATTTTCTAAAGTATCCATAAATCTATCTACAAATTTTGATTCGTTTTTACATATTGCATAAACACATATCTTTAAGTCTTCCATTCTTATGCACCTTATTTCTTGGTAGTTTTATTATATAATAATTTTTTTAAAACTAAAAGATTGTAACGTTGTTACAATCTTATAATGTTTCATATTCTTCTTCACCAGGTTCTGTAATAAGTTTAACTAGTACAGTGGTTGTACCATCTACGTAGTAACCAAAGTCATCAGGTATTTTAGCTGCTAGTACTCTAGTACTTAGAGTAGACTTAAGAGTAAATTGTGTTCCTAAGCCATTTCCAATCCAAATACCTCTAGTTCCATTAAACAATCCTTTATACCAAGCTTCGAATTCTTGTTTTTTGATGTTATCAACACCATCTATAAAGACGAAATATACTTTTGGCATTGCTTTAATTTTGTTTATAACATCAGCAAATAAAGCATTAAATTCAGAACCTAATAGAGCTTTGAATTTATCTATACCAACAATAACACATACATATTGTCCATAAGTTGATATAGCGTTTTCATCAAATCCTCCTTGTTCAAAATCAGAATACATCTTACTTATTAGTTCAGAGAAGGTCTTGAAATTAACCGGAAGATTAGAATCATAATACGATACTTGAGAAGCATACATATTTAATTCTTTTTCAGCATCAAATACATATACATTTTTATTCAAGGTATCAGCTAGTTGTTTAATCATCATGTTAGAGAATGTTTTTAATATTGGTAACTCTAAACCAGTGATTATATGACCCATATTCTTAGTAATATCAATAGTTCTAACTTCAAGTGATTCTTTTTCGATACCAATAGGGAATGATGTTAAACCATTTGATGAACCAGAACATTCGGTAATTGATACTACTTCTGGTAATACTGGTATCTTTGGAGCATTAACTTTATATTTAGTAGCAAGGTCTTTAATCTTTTCAGTTACAAAAGCATTAAGACTTTCTTTTTCAGTTGGTACA
Source organism: uncultured Mycoplasmatota bacterium (assembly GCA_947305065.1). Classification (GTDB taxonomy): domain Bacteria; phylum Bacillota_I; class Bacilli_A; order RF39; family UBA660; genus Coprovivens. Next base: position 2,275 of record CAMZCT010000001.1, read on the forward strand.
GCACTTTGGAATTCGTATATATCGTCTAGACGACATAATCCACGACCAGAAATGTTAGCAGGAACTAGCTTAGTTCTAGCAAGTAATGCAGAATAGTCATATTTATCAGCCATTTGTAATGTTAAATGGTTAGGTAAGTATTGTGCTAGTTTACTTCTGATTCCGTTAGATGATGAACAACTGAAGATGAAGTATACTCCATATTTTTGACAGTCACGAGTTATAGTAACTAAAACATCAAATAATGCATCACCAAAGTTTTCATTAAATAATTCAAATCCATTTATGACTACTACTATATTAGGTAGTATTTTTCCACTACTTTTACAATAAGATATAAAATCTCCACCAAAATCAGCGAATAATTTCTTTCTTGCTTCAACAGTAGTAGAAATTAACTTGAATAAGTTCATAATCTTATCAGTATCGTTTTGAAGTACAACATCACCTACTTGTGGTGCTTTACGATACATTCTTAAGGTCTCTGAACCAAAATCTAGTAAGTACATATTTAACTCTTCAGGTCGATATGTTGTAATACAAGAATAAACAATACTATTAATTAATTCATCTTTACCACTATCGGCAACACCATATATAATCCAGTTACCATTTTTAGTTATTGGTAAAGTTAATAAACCTTGTAATTGTTTTTCTGGTGCATCATATTCACCTATTACAGGGTTAATATCACAATCAACCTTTTTAAATTCATATTTTTCTTTTAAACCATCAATATATATAACTGCTGGTAAGGCATTAAGCCATAATTGTTTAACATGAATATTTTCTTTCTTAGCTATTTCAACTAAGTATTTCATTATGTTTGGTAATTCTTCACCCTTTAGAACTCCGACAGCATTGTTTTTGCCGTCATCAACGGTTTTAAATGGTGTACCTATGTAATTAACAAAAGCGATTGAATTATCTACTTTCTTTTTACGAACATCTGATTCGTAATATGGTGCTCCAGTCCAAGCAGATTGTCCTAAAGCAAAGTATTCATCATAACCTACTTGTAAGAAGAAACGACCAGTTTCTTTAATTGAAGCAGCATCAGGTCTTTTAATCATTTCCTGACTATCTGTTCTATCTTGAACTTTTAAACATATTTTAAACTTAGAGTTTGACCATATTTGATCATTAACAACACCACTAGGTTTCTGAGTTGCAAGAATCAAGTGAACACCAAGTGAACGACCGATACGGGCAGTTGAGATAAGTTCATCCATAAAATCTGGTTGTTGAGCTTTCAACTCAGCAAACTCATCGGAAATGATAAACAAGTGTGAAATTGGTTTTTGAACTTGACCATTACGATAATATCTTTGATATTTATAAATATCGATTGTTGATTCTCCAACGGCATCACGAGCTTTATTAAATTCCGCTTGACGACGTTTCAACTCACTCTGTAAAGATGCAAGTGAACGATTTATTTCATTAACATCCAAGTTGGTAATTGTACCAGCTAGATGTGGTAGTTTTAATCCTGTTTCTCTGTTTTCAAAAGCACCAGCTAAACCTCCACCTTTGTAGTCGATTAATACAAATTGTACCTCATCTGGATGGTAGTTAATTGCCATACTTAAAATAAAGGTGATGATAAATTCTGATTTACCTGAACCAGTCATACCAGCAATCAAACCATGTGGTCCGTGATACTTTTCATGTAGGTCTAATTTAAATAAATCTCCATACTCATTAACTCCTATTGGAGCAGCTAAAGAGTTGATAGGATTATTATCTTTCCATCTATTTAAGGCATTTAATTGATTTACGTTAGAAACATTATACATTTCCAAGAAAGTATATGTTACTGGTAAAACATATTTACCACCATTTAAAGGTATTGGAATATTAGATACAACAAATGAATATTTATCTAAAGATCCAAACATAAAGTCAGGTATAAAGTTTATTTTCTTTTCATCAATTAATACTTTTTCGAATACTCCACCACTCTTTTCATCAACAGAGATAAAGTGTTCTACTTCGTTTGGTAAAGAGTTCAAACGATCAGTACAGATTATCAAACTAATACCTAGATATCCTTCTGATTCGATAATATTTCTTATAATACTAACATTACGAACGGCATCTATGTCATCAGTTATTATTACATAACGACAAGGTAATTTAGGTACTTCTTTATTGCCACCAATGGTACTTTTATTACTCTCAGCTTCATCTTTTAACATAGCTAGTAATTCTTCAAAGTAAGAACTAATTTGAGAAATATCATCGCTATTAGTACCAAAGAATCTGATTGTTTTTTGATCATCCCAAAAATATGGAGAATCAATAATATCTTTCCAATATTTAGTATTTCTATCATTTGTAAAAACTGCTATTTTTAGAGTATCGTAGCCATGGAAAGCCATCATTTGTAATAATAAGCCTTTTAAGAATGGGTTTAATACATTTTTAGCACCAATTAAACCTGTAACATACTTTTCTTGAAATGAATATGTTACGGGAACATTGTCCAACATTTTTGTTTCTTTTTCTAAATCTCTTAAATAACCCATTAGGTTATCTTCATCTTCCATAGAAAAGTGTTCAGCAGGATATGTAACTTTAAAGAACGGTGGTATTGAACCAATGCCTAATCTTAATGATAAGAAATCATAATCATCAAGATTCTTTTCCCATAAGTTACGTTTTTTATAAAGAATTATGTCTGCAACTTCTTTTAAAGGAATATATTTTTCGATAAGAATTTGTTGTTCTCTTTTTATTTCCGTTAAGAATTCTTCTCTTTTTCGATCGATATAAGCACTATATGTTGCTTGTCTTTTTCTTTCATAAACTTTCTTTTGATGTTTAGTATAGACTTTGGTTGCTAACGGAAGGAATAACATTGTTAATAACATAACTCCAGCAGTTATCAATGATGGTAAAGCTTGAGCTAATGTCATATCGGGATTGTTAAATAAAGTAATTAAAGTTGTAACACCAGTAGTAACAGATGTCATACCTGTCATTAACATAGTACCCATTTGTAACATAGCTGGCATTTCTTCTTTGTTTTGAGCACTAGGTGGTGGATCTATTACTAATGTTTTTTCTTCTATTCTTTCATCAAAACGAGGTGGTTTTAAGAAGTAATCTTCTTTACTATACATATCGATTTGAGGATCAGGTTCTTTTGATATTTGTGAATAATCTAAACTAGATACTATTCTGGTAGTAAAGAATTTTGCATCATATTTAACTAGTTTATTAGGATTATTCATATAAAAAATATCTCTTATTAAAGATAATTTGAATCCTAAAATAAAGATAGTATCCCCATATTCTAATTCTTCTGCTTCTGTTAATACTCCATTAACATACATAGGAATTTGGGGATTTAAGTTAAAAATGGTGTATACTCCTTCGTTATAATTAAGTTTTAATTGGTTACGAGCAAAACCATTTTGTTCATAAGAAATAATATTATTGAAAGCAGCAGTATAGTCTTTCGCTATGTTATTACCAATGTACCAACTGCTATTATTTTCTAAAGTTATATTTAATTGTATAGAGTTTTCATCATAAATTGGGCAGACATAAATAACATAAGAATCTCCTGTTGTAGTATTCTTAATGGTATAAAACTTTTCTTCTTCGATATGAACATCTGTTAACGGATTACCATTTCTAAAGATTTTCATATCACTATTACTTTTTAAAACCCAAGCCCCATCAACGGCTTCGATGTTAACTAGATTTTCTTTTTCTGAATTAACTACCCAGTAATTACCATATACTTCACTTGGCAAAATAAGTTCTACCAGTTTAGTTTCATCCATAAGTACTACTTTCATCTAGCCCACTTCCCTTATTATATATAAAATTATAACTTAAATGTCTTTTATTTACAATAGAAAAGATAGATAAAAATCTATCTTATGCCTTAACTCCGATACCATCTATTACAGGTCTTTCACCACTGCTATCAGTAGGATTGTTGATAACTCGACCGTTAGCATATAAGGTAACACTACCACCCATATCCATACTCTTAGCCCAAACACATCCTTTGCTTCTTAAGTATTCGGCAGCTGATTTGGTTGTTGTATAACCTGTTAATACATATATTTCTCCACTTGCCGTTTGACCAATAATAGTTCGGTTATACGACTTATTCATTTCGCTTACTTCAGCTGAATTTGCTGCTCGAGTAACTTGACCGTTTTCTAATATTGGCATTTGTAAAGATGAATATGTTTCTATAACACCCATATTTAATAAGTCTTGAGCCGATGCTCCTTTAGGGGCCGTAAACCATTTTCCATCCCGAGTATAGCATATTTCCATTCCAAGTGAACGTCCAGCGTTGTGAACAACTTGCCCATTAACAATCGCTATATGATTGTTATTGTAATCTTGTGTACTACCGTTATGTAAATCATAGTGGCTTCCGTTAACGGCCCAAACAACACCAGCTTTTTGAGCCATTGAAGAAACTGTTTCTCGGCCATTATTATACCCACCATTAGCTATTATTTTTTCTAATTGACTTGGGTCATTCATTACTAAGTGGCTTATATAAACAGTATTACCATCGACTTTTTCTTCTGTAACTGTCATAAATAAGTTTTCTGATACATTGCTTTCTATCGCTCTTTTTACTTCATCTGAATACTTGGCAGTAGCTTCTCCTACTACTGTACTTAACCTTGCTTTAGCTTCTTCTTTAGCTTTCTTTATCTCTTCTTTTTTCTGAGCAACAGTTTTAGCCGTCTGTTCCAAAGATTCTTTAGCTCTTCTTACTTCAGGACTTTCATAAGAATAATTTTTATCAGATTCTTCATTCTTCTTATTATAAAATTTGGTTCCAGCACTAGATGTTACTTTCTTTCCTATGTACGCTCCACTTAGTGAATATACTTCTTTTATTGTATTACCATTTTGGTCTGTATAAGTTTTAGTTAAACCATTTTCTAAAGATTTATTAATAGTATATTCGGTTCCATCTTCTCCGGTCATAGTGTAAGAGCCACCAATATAGGTTTTTTTAGCCGCATCAGTTTTGAACCAACTACTTCTATATTGTTCAGCTACTTTGGCTATATTTTCAATATCTAAATCTTTTACCAAAGCTGTTTCTGTTTCTAAATTACCAAATTTATTTACAGTACCAGTTACTAGAGCGCTCCAGTTTTCAAAAGTATTCATAAAATCATCTAAGAGTGGCGCGTTAGAATCCCAAGCCGATAATAATTTATCAGCACCGCTTCCCCACATTGCTTGATTAGGTGAACTTAAAGCTGTAGTAATATCAACACTAGTATCATTATATGTTTTTGCTATGTTTGAAAAAATATCGCCCATTTTGTTCATAGCAGCTATAACACCGTCTTTGTTAAATAACTCTGTATCATTAGCCATAAGCATCACCTTCTTTCTTTTTTATATGATTATTTTAAGGTATTTACCTTTTTATTTTTCTAGATATTTTTTTGGCAGCACGTGGTTTTTCTTTTAATCTTTCAAAGCCATAATAGATTATTAATAAACCTATTAGTATATTTAATATATTGGATAATATTACTGGGATAAATCGTCCTACTAAAGTCCCTAATCCAGCTACAAAAAATTGAAAAATTATAGTTGCTGATACTAAGCCAAAACAAAATACTATTAAATCTTTTTTTCTCATTTTATCTTCTATAATCTTGGTTGTTAAGACACTACCCCAAAACATGATAGTTATAGGGTTTGATAAGGCAAGTAATAATCCTTTAATTATTATGTTCTTAGTAGTAGGATTTATATTAATTCCAGGTATTATGTTTATATTAAAGACATTTAGTATAGTGTTTAAACCAAATAGCATTAATACAAGTGCTCCAAATAGTTTGAAAATCTTTTTGAATTTTTTATTATTTATTATTTTACTAACACCAACGCATGCTAAAGTTATATATAGGGCATCAACGAAAGCGATAGTAAATATTAAAGGGATAGTAAATAAGAAGCCATTATTCTTAGAAGTATGAAAAACTAGTAGACACATAGGGCCAATAATTAGTTGTAAGATCATACCAAATTTTATACCCTCTATGTATTTTCTCATTTAATCAGTTCCCCTACTATATATATTATACTATGATATGTAATTGTCGTAAAGTGATGATTTGAATTATAATATTGGCGATTTGGTTATAATTGATTTAGATTATATGTTTTGGGATTATGAAGAAGAAAAAATTAACAAAAAAGATGTAAGAATAACTCACATCTTTTTATTATACTTGAATAAGACTGAAGGACGATGTCCTCCACCAGTTTTCATTTTATTAGTTTTTACTACTCGACTAGCAATAATTCTTCTAAATGCTGGGTCTAATAGTTTTTTACCAAGTATTACTTCATATACTTGTTGTAGTTCACCTAGAGTAAAGTATTCTGGCATCATATTAAAGACTATATCTGTATATTCTATTTTATTTCTTAGTCTTTCTAATCCGGTTACTATTACTAAAGGATGATCAAATGCTAAGGAATTATTATCTTTTATAACATATTCATATTTATTAGTAGTAGATTCTTTTAAGACTTTTGACAATGTAAATAATATTACTTCTTGACCATTATCTAATTCTACTAATATATCTTTATCTCTTTCTTGATATTTAGTAACATCAAACCATGAAGCGTTATTATTTAATTTATCATTTAAGCGATTTTTATCTACTAAAGCTATATAAGATGTAGATACTACTCGACAGCGAGGATCTCTTTTTAAAGAATCAAAAGTGTATAATTGTTCTAAATAAATATTTTCTAAATTGGTTTCTGTTTTGAGAATTCGCTTAGAACAATCTTCTAAAGTTTCTGTTAAAGGATTTAAGAATCCTCCTGGTAAACACCATTTATCTTTATATGGATAATCAGTTCTTTTAACTAATAATATTGACATCTTTTTAGAAGCATTCTTACGATAATTATCTGTGTCTTCTTCTGATACACTTATTAAAAGAATATCTGTTGTCATCGATAATTGTTCAAAGTTTTTAACATTATAAGCTTTTAAGAATTCTTCTTCACTTTTATGCATATCATCACCCTCTTATTTATATAACTTGTGAATAATAATATAATCTATTATTCCCCTATCTACATATTCAGAAATATCTCTTCCATATTTTATTTCTGTTCTTAATTTAGTAGAACTTATATCTATTGATTTAAAGCCTTCTACTATTTTTATTTTATTATCAGGATAATCCTTAATATAAGAATTAATATCTATGTTATTTCTATTAATTACTAATATATTATAGGTTAATAACTCTTTAAAATTATCCCATTTAGTAAAATTAATTATATTATCAGCACCTAATATTAAATATAAGTCTTCTTTATTATATGGTTTACTTAACTCTCTTAGTATTTGATAAGTATACTCATAATCATTATAAGTAGTATCTATTTGAATCTTATCATTTTCATAATACTTTAACATATTAATTCGATCTTTTATACTTAATAAATTTTGTTTATGCCAATAGTTTCCAGTAGGAATAACTATTATTCTATCAACTTTTTTTTTACTTAATAGAGAATCTATTATTTTTTTATGTCCTTTATGAGGCGGATTGAAACTACCTATATATACTCCTATTTTCATTCTATCACCCTTTTTCTATCTGTGTCTCGTCATCCAAGTATTGTAGGTGAAGCTTATAGCTTCTGTATGATTGTCTATCAATTCCTCTTCCTGATCATTACTAATAATTATTGGATATGGATCATCATCCATTATTACCATAGGAATCCCTTTCACTTCTGTTATTCGATAAGATCTATCGAATTCACTTTCATATTCTACATATAATTTTATGTCATCATTTGCAGCAGTTATAAAAGGATAATATCTAATTAATCGTGCCATCCCATAATCTACAGTATATCCTTTTTTACAATTATTACAATAACAATTATAATCTCTTTTAATAGTTACTATTGTACGATGTTCATTTTCATCCTTTTCAATTTTATCTTCTGCTTTATGAGTTACATTGTTACCATGTTCTCCATTACAATATGGACAACATAATGGTGTGTAGATTTTTTCCATATTATCACCCCCTATTTTTTGTATGTTGGTATATTAAATTTATGTTGATTATTAGTATGAAGTTTTAATATTTTGTTTTTTATTTCTTCCTCTACTTCTTCACCATTTATTACCTTGGCTATGTCTTTATAAGTTACGCCTAATTTATCTTCATCAGATTTACCAGATAAACCATCATCTGGTGTTTTAAATATTACTTCTTTAGGTAAACCCATATATTCTCCAAGATTTATAACTTCATCAACTGTTAAGTCTGCAAGTACTTGGATATCAGAGACGTTATCTCCACCTTTGGTAAAGTAACCAACATATAATTCGCATTTATTAGATGTTCCTGGTACTAAATATACTCCATTATTTAATTTAGAATACATGGCAGCATGATAGTACAAAGTAGACATTCTAAGTCTTGGTTTAATATTGATATTGGCATCAACTAAGAACTTGTTATCAACTTGAATGTTATCAACAAATTCATCATATATGTTAGTCAAATCATATTCTATTAAGTCTATTCCTAGAAAGTCACTTAGTAATTTAGCATCATAATAGTCTTCCTCTTTAGAATGACATGGTAGCCACATACCTATAACATTTTCTTTACCTAAAGCTTCAGTGAATAAACCTGCTACGACAGCAGAATCTTTTCCTCCACTTATACCTAAGATAGCTCCTTTAAGATTATTATTATGATAATAATCTTGAATAAATTTTATTATTTCATCATGAATTGTTTCAATTTTTTTCATTATTAATCCTTTCTAGATATGGTCGACATTTTTCAATTATATAAGCAGAGTTTATACTTTTCATATAGCCATTATCTAATAAGTAGAATAATTCTTCTATAGTTACTTCTAATTGTTTGACAAATTCATCTTCATCTAATTTTTGTTCACTAACTTTATAACAATTTAAAGCAAGATAGTAGTGATTACAAGCAGAACTAATACCATGATCTTGGTAAAATCTTCCTAAATGTTTTAACTCTCCACATGTATAGCCAGTTTCTTCTAATAATTCTCTTTTGGCAGCATCTTCGGCAGTTTCATCTTTTTCAATATAACCAGCAGGTAAATCGACAGACACAGTGGTATCTGTGAATACTCGTGGTTCAATGCAAACAACTACTTTATTGTCAACAGTTAAGGGAAGAATTACGGAAGCACTTCCATCACACTCTCCTTTTATTAATCTTTCTCTAAGAATTTCTTGACCATTATTTAGATAACATTTATAACTTTCGGTATCAAAGAAATGAAAATCTGTTATCTTTTCTTTTTTTACGGTTTTTAACTCTTCTATTATTTTATCTATTTTGTCTTTAATCATCTAATCAACTTCTTCTATTGTTTAATTTCTTTAATTCTTCTTTTTCTATTTCTTTAATGGACTTTTCAGGCGTAGGTAAATCTTCAGGCATTGTACCACCTAATTCTTCAATTGTTTTTCTTACTTTTTTACCTACATTATAGTGAGTTTCACAAGCAGCTTTTTCTTTGTTAATTTTATCTCTTTTTAACTTAGCATCCGTTTGAGTAATTCTAAATAAATTGGCACCTAACTCTTCACTACCCATATAATCGAGAATATCTTCTTTTTCAGCATCTATACCTTTTCTTTTAGCAATCTTTTTGGCAGTCTCACCATTATACAATCCTTTGTAACCATAATCATTAAACTTTCCATAGTCTTTAACACCAGCTTTCTGGGCTGTGTCAAATAAGTATTTATTTTTATTTTTAACACTTATTCTCGTATAAAGTCTTTTTTCATCTTCGGACAATTTGGAAAATTCCAACTCTGTTAATTCTTGTTTTCTAGTTTGAACAGCAAAGTAAGTTTGTCCTAAAGCCACTGCTTTTTTGCTTGGATTAGCATTTTGAACTATTAAATAGCAAGCGTATCTTGATAAATTATAATCAATAATACTTCTTTTCGCTCCTTTAGCTAGTATTATCATTTTCCTGACTTCAGGAAAATGATCAGAAGCTTTATAATTACTAGTTTCACATGCAATCATCGCTTGCTTAATAACCCTATGAAAATTCTCCCATTTGTTATATTCAAGTAGTGGCATCAATTCCCTAGCTTCCCAGTATTCCTCTCCATATTCATTAATATGTTTTATTTCTTCAAACATTTTTTCATTATAACTATCTGTTGTCATATATAACAAACCTCCTTGCTATATATAATAGCAAACATTTGTTCTTGTTACAATCCTTTTTTAATTTTTTTAATCACCGTTATCTAACCTTTTTGTATGTATAATTAAATCATTTTTAAAATTAACATATTCTTCGGTACCATCTACATAATAGATATGAGGCATTTTAAGTCTTTTTATTTCTGGATATAATTTAGCCATCTCTTTATTACAATGTTTTCTCTTTTCATCTAAAGTTGGTTCTTCATAAACTAATTTACCATCTTTAAAGATAGTCTTTTGTAATTCGACTAACTCAAAGTCATTAATAACTGTTTGTTTGAAGCTATCAACAGGTGATTTAATCTTCAAATCTTTCATGCTTACTTTTTCATCTCTTCTAGTCATGATATCGGCAATAGCATAACCAGTCTTTTTATCATAAGCACGATATAATTTTTTAAAATCAGGATTAGTAGTTTTAATACTATCATTGCTTATTTTTATTTTAGGTATCTTTACACCATTAATGATCATAGCTACTTCTTTAAAAACACATCCCATTCTACCTTCTGGTTTAGAAATATTATCTCCAACACCTAAGGCGTCAAATTTAGCACCTTGTTGAACTAGTGATTCAATTGTTTCTGCAGTTAAACCGTTACTTAGTACTATCTTAGCTTCAGGGAATCCTGCTTCATCCAACATACGTCTTGCTTCTTTAGATAGATAAGCTAAATCGCCTGAATCTATTCTTATACCCAAATTCTTATATGGTAATTTATTTTCTTTTAAATATTTAAATACTCTAATTGCATTTGGTACACCACTGTTTAAGGTGTCGATTGTATCGACTAGCAATGTAACGTTTTCTAAATGAGTTAAAGCATAATTAAGGAAGGCTTCGTATTCACTGTCATATGATTGGACGTAACTATGAGCATGAGTACCTAAAGCTTTAGTTCCTAACATATCAGCTGCTAAAACATTACTAGTACCAATACAACCAGCCATCATACCATAGATAGACGCATCAATAGCTGCTTCTAAACCATCAGCACGACGTGAACCGAATTCCATAACGTCTACGCCTTTAGGAGTTGCTTCAATAATACGTCTAGCTCCTGTAGCATGTTCCATAGCACCATTAATTATTGAAAGTATAGCTGTTTCTATTATTTGAGCTTCAATAATTGGAGCTTTAACTGTTAATATTGGTTCGTTTGGAAATACTGGGGTTCCATCAGGAATAGCATAGATATCACCAGTAAATTTAAAGTTTTTTAAGTAATTAATAAAGTCTTTAGAATAGTTATTTCTTTTAAAGTATTCTATTTCTTTATTAGTAAATTTTATGTTTTCTATAAAAGGGATTACTTTATCTAATCCAGCCATAATAGCATAGCCACCATTATTAGGTACTTTCCTAAAGAATACATCAAATACTGCAATTTCTTTTTCTTTATTATTATCTAAATAACTAGAAGCCATTGTATATTCATATTCATCAGTTAATAATGTATAATTTCTTGATAATCGATCATATCCGTTATACTTCATCATTTTAATACTAACCTTCTTTCTTGTTCTTCTAATTCTTTAACATCTTCTACTATTATAACACCCGCTTGTTCTAAAACTCTATAGGCAATGTTAGTCCATTCATCTCTATTATGGTTTGGAGCATCAAATGTATCGCAAGCTTTTTTTACTAAGAACACTTTTGTCTCCCTATTAAGTTGATGTAGATAACCACATAATGTTATTAAAAAATTTAATACACAAATGTCTAAGCACACACCTATTACAACAATCATTATTACGCCATTTTCTTTTCTTATATCAATTTGTATTTTTTCATTCATCATACCATTAGTACAATTTTTGAAATAAGTTTTAGTATTTGGTTTATCTTGTTCAGCAATAAACTCTGGTATTAATTCTGCTTCAGGTGTTCCTTTTATACAATGTGGAGGATATAAATTAAATTCTGTGGCATTTGGATCATGTCCTTCTAATACAAAATTTACTAATTCATCTTCTCTTCTAAATTTATCAACTATTTTCCTTTGCTCTGGTACTAATTTATTATATTCGGGATTAGCCATAGCCCCAAAATTAACAAATCCATTATTCATATCAATCATATATAAAGCTTTTTTATAATCTCCTAATCTTTTTTCCATTTTAATTCCTTCTTTCTATTTATATGAAAATGTTTTTTGTTTTTCTGTAATTTGTAATTCAATACCATCAAAGTATACTTCCTCGTAAGAATAAGCAAAGTACTCGGCTTGTCTAATTCCAGATTTATATGTAATACTATTAACGGTAAATCCTTTTTCATTTAAATCTTCATTAATTATTGCTTTAATATCTTCTGGTGATATGTCTACTGTTTCAGTTGCTGTATGACCAAGTATTTCAATTGGTTGTTCATAATAGATTTTAACTTGAGCCACCTTCTCTTCATAGATACCACTATAACCAGTATTATGTGTTTCTTTTACTATTATATTGGTATTTTTTAGTTTGCTATAATAATCACTTAAAGCTTTTAATAATTCTTTTTTGTTTATTTCTATTTTATATGTTTTCATAACTATCCCCAACTTTCTTATTCATTATTTTTATTTCTTTCTTTATTAAGTTTTGTCCAATTAATAATACCTATGATTGCCATTATTAAATAAATGCTCTTCTTAGTAAGATATACTAAATCAAAATGAACTATATACATTGCTACTGCTATGACATCTGTAATTATCCACCAGATATACTGTTCCTTTTCTATCTTTTTCATTTGTAATATCTTTAAATTTATTTTTTATATTATCCATAATTTTCTCTCACTCTCTCACTCTCTTCTTTCATATTACTCCTTTCTAATTCTGTTATTATCATTTTGTTAATATCAGAATCTAAAATAAAAGCCCGGCTGTTTGCTTTTTGTTATTAACATTTTATTAAAAACAAAACGGTTTGTCAATACTTTTTTTATTTTATTAAAAAAAACAAGTCAAATACGACTTGTTTTTAATACTTCATAAACAATTTAATAACTCTTTTCCCTATTTTATATATAGGATTTTCTAGTTTTTTACGAGCGTTTTTAAGTTCTTTTCTTATTTCTATTTTCTGAGGACAATGTTGCTCACATCTACCACACTCTATGCAGTTAGATGCCTCTGTTGAATCTTTTCTTAAAGCTGTACACATTATATATTCCTTCATAGCTACAAATTTACTGTCTGTATAGTATTTGTTATATGCTGAGAAGGTTCCTGGTATGTCTACTTTTCTTGGACATGGCATACAATAACGACATCCCGTACAAGGTACTTTCATTTTACTATTAATTTCTTTTACAACTTCACTTAGTAATTCTTGATCTTCTTTAGTTAGAGAATCTACTTCCGCTCTATCGGCAAAGTCAGTATTTTCTTTAACCATTTCTAATGAGTTCATACCTGATAAAACACATAATATTTCTTTTTGATTCCAAAGCCATCTAAATGACCACTCTGCTGGTGACATCTTTTTCTCATAGTTGGTGAATAACTTTTTAGCTTTAGCTGGTAGTTGATTAACTAATCTTCCCCCACGAAGAGGTTCCATTATATTAACTGGTATTCCTTTAGAAGCAGCGTAATGAAGTCCATCTTTACCGGCTTGAGATGTTTCATCTAAATAATTGTATTGTATTAAACAGATGTCCCAGTCATAAGCATCAATCAATTGACAAAACATATCAGAATTACCATGATAAGAAAAACCAACTTGTCTTATTTGCTTTTTTTCTTTCTTTTCTTTAAGCCATTCTTCAATACCTAAATCTTTTAATCTTTCCCAGGTCTTAACATCTGTTAACATATGCATAAGATAGTAATCAACATGATCAGTTCTAAGTCGATTTAGTTCTTCGTTGAAGTATTTATCTAAATCATCTCTTGATTTAATCATATAATGAGGAAGCTTAGTAGCAATATTTACTTTATCACGAATCTGATTCTTTTCTAATACTTTACCCAATAGTTCTTCACTACCTGGATATAGGTAAGCTGTATCAAAATAGTTTACTCCCGCTTTATAAGCAGCCATTAGTTCTTTTTCGGCTTTAGCAAAATCTAATTTTATTCCCTTTCCAGTAAAGCGCATGCAACCAAAACCTAAAACAGATATTTTGTTACCATACTTATCAGTACGATACTTCATATTATCCCTACTTTCTTCTTAATTATAGCATGGTAAATACTGTAATAGATATAGTAAAAGTGTTTACAAATATAACAAAAAAAGAATTCTTATTTTTCAGAATTCTTAGTTTGTTTGTATAAAATTGATACATCGTTTCTAACAAAGAGTTTTATATAGGGTTTTTCATCATCAGAATATTCATATATTTCATCTTCTACAGTATAATTTGGATTATTCTCTAAATAGTAATATAATCCAAAAGTCTTAGGTACTAAAAGATGAGTAAACTGATATTCATCCAAGAAAGCTTTAAAGTCAGTATTATTAACATAAGCTTGCATATCAAATAATTCGATAAAAATATCCTTTTTTCCATTAGCTTTTTTAAAGAATAATTCTGCTCTTGGATCAATATAACTTTTAAATCCTTTGTATTCTGTATAACCACCATTATCGTAATCGGTAAATAATATCACTTCTTTTTTGTTATAGTTTTGCTCTAGATATTTAACAGTACTGTCTAAAACAAAGTTTTTAAAAATAAAAGAGCTATACATAATATATATAATTACTATGAAAGTGACGGATAGTATTACAGTTGTTTCAACTTTTAGTTCTTCTAAAAACTTAATTATGTGATCATTTTTAATTTTTATCTTAATCTTAGTATCTTTTACTAAGTATGAAAAAATATAACTATACCAGAAAAGAAAATAAATACAAGTTTTAGAGTGAAGAGCACTTAGTAAGAATAAACCAAATAGAAAACAGAAGAATCTAATATCTAACGTACTCTTTTTATTAATAATTAAAATGAAAATAGTTAGAAATAATAATAAGATATCAATTGCCCAAACATAATTGGTATAAATAGTTGGACTTTTCATTTCGCCAACCACTTCATTGATTCTCGTTGTCCCATAAGATTTAAATATAAATGTTATTGCTTCATGACCATATGGATTTATAAAGCCCGCTAAAAACATTATTAAAGCAATTAATAGTAATGGTTTTATTTTTACTCTTTTGATAGTAATATTCTTTATATTAATAGCGTTAGCTAAGAAAGGTAACAAGAAGATAAATTGTAAATACCACATTGTACAGTGTAAATTAATTAATAATAAAGATAAAAAAGGTAGAGGTATAAGGTATTTATAGTTATCTTTCGTAGCATATAATTCTAACAAATAAGTTTCTAATAAAAGAATTATATATGTATAAGATTGTGGTCTTAAAACAATATATGGAACTGCTAAAAATAGAACAAATGCATTTATTAGAACTGTTAAATTTCTATTCTTAGTTATTAAATAAGATATTTTATATAGAAGATAAGCGATTACTATAAAAAATATAATATTTAGAGTTAATAAACCATATTTACCAAAGAATTTATACACTGAATAAAAACTTAAAGAACTCAACCATTGTTGCATAACATAGTGCAATCCTTTATGAATAGTAAAAGGGTCTGTATGAGGAATTCCGTGATTAAATACATATTTTCCGTTATTTAATAAAAACCATAAATCATTATCTACAGTAGAATTTCTAGTACAGAAACTCATGAAAGGAATAGTGTATAACACCCATATCCATTTTTCTTTTATAGCATTTATTATTCTATTTTTTTTCATAAGTTGTCACCACCAATATTTTAACAAATTAATGCAAGAAAAAAAAGGCAAAAGCCTTCTACTTTCTCATACCATTATGTTTTTTGTTTAAATACTGAGTTGAATTAGGTAAGATGATAATTGATGATTACCAGGGAGAAAAGTTAACTTTAATATTTATCTTAAAAGGTTCTTTATATTTCTTTTCTGATTTATCTAGGGAAATAAATAATGATTTAGAATTAGAGTTTATTAGAGTATCTAGTTATGCTGGATATACAAGTTCTGGAAAAATAGACTGATATTCAGTCTTTTTTATTTAATCAGAAAATATTAAGTATGGGAATATTCTAGGTGCTAATCCAACTAGTAATATACCAATAAAGAATATGAATAAGATAATTATCATATGCTTTTTATCTTCTTTTAGTCTCGGACTAAGATTATGGAGAATTGTATATATAATAGCAACAATAAATACGCATCCAGTAGCTATTAAGTATTGTTTTAAATCAGCAGGTATACCTCCATCAGAAAAAGCCGGATTCTTAGTAATCTGAAATAAGTTTTCTATGTTGCTCGATACTAAAGACGAAATCATAATAAACAGACCTGTACCACCATGAGTAGCTAAGAATATTAAACCAAATAATGGAAATGTTAAACTGACAAATACGCCAGCAAAGAAAAATACTAAACCAAAAATATACATTAGTATTAAGGTTGCATCTTGTACTAAACAACCACATAAAGCTATTAAAATACATACAAAAATCAAACAAGCTTGTTTAGTGTCAATTCCAAGAAAAGTTTTACTACTACCTGTGCTAGAATACGACTTTGTATCACTTTTATATTCCAATTCTTCCAAGCCTCGTTTAGCTATTCTTTCGGCTCTTTTTTTATCTTCGGCATTAATCTTATATAGTTCTTCTATGTATGTATCAAAACTAGGTTTATTTATATTATTATTCATATCCATATTAATTCTTCCTTATTATTAATAATATATCATAGAAATAAAAAAAGAGAAATGCTTCTCTTAATCTATATTAATTAATTCATATTCTGTAGATCCTAATCCTAGTGATTCAGCATATTCTGTAATATGTCTACCGTGTCTAGTATCTATTCTCTCTTTTATATCTTCTGTTCCAGCTTCATTAGTTGCCCAAATAGCATCTAAAAAAGCTTGATCATTAGCAACAGGATCTAGAGAACCAAAAATACCAATATCATTTATAACAGGATCTCCTTGACGACAATCACAATCACAATCTAAAGAAATGGCATTTGCTACTGTAATATATAAAATTGGTTTATTGTTCTCTTTTAAAAAATTTGACACAGCAGTTGCTGCTTCAGCCATTGATTCAATAAAATCAACTTGTTCAAATTTAACGTTCCAACATTCAACAGGATCTTCTGTTTGACCACAACTATGGATGTAAGCTTTACCACGACGAGATGCAATACCGATTGCTTGATTCTTTAAGTTTGCACCAAATCCACCGGCAAAGTGTCCTTTACCATGAGCTAAATTTAAAATGCTATCATAGTTTTTAAAGTTTTCACCTATTAAATCATATTTTAAATGTTTAGATTTTTCAGGAACCGGTATTTTAAATTCACCGTCTTTATCCATAATATCTACTTCAGCAAAATCAGTAAAACCATGTTCCTTAGCTACTTTCATATGCTCTTCATAGCTATCTCTAACTGTCTCTGGATAGGTAGTATTACATTCAATAATAGTTCCATTTAGTTTATCTACTAAAGGTTTAATTAAGTCTGCTTTTAAATATCCTTTAGACCCTCTTTCACCTGTTGATACTTTAATACCGACATTACCAGTTAAGTTAACTCCTAACTTCTCATATATTTTAATTAAACTCTCTGGTGTAATTTCTTTTGTAAAGTATACTTTAGATTTCATATTGTTTTCTTCTTTCTTTTATTATTAATTGTTATACTAGCTATTAACAATAATGCTAATAGAATTATGCTAATAATTATAATGATTTTTTTTCTTTTATTTGGTTTTGTTTCTTCAACCTCTAAAGGTTCAGGCTGCGAATCTATGGTATTTACTTCTTCATAAACAACTTCACTTTTGTCTTCAATATCCGTTTCTTCTTCGGTATCATTTTCTTCTTCCGTTTTTTCTTCTTCAGCTTTTTCTTGTTCCTCTTCTTTTTCTTCTGAAGTTTCTTCTTCGTTTTCTTTTTCAATTTTTGTATTATTGTCGATTGGGGAAAACTGTTTTTCATCCTTCTTGTTTACAGGTACTTTTATGGAAACATTCGTAGTATTTCCAGCCATATCTTTTATTACTACTTTTTTATCATTATTGTTATAGTATTTATATATTGATTTCCTATCCTCAGAACTGTTCCATCCTTCTACTATTTGCAATTCTTCATCTGATTTAATAGTTACTAGTATTTTATCATCGATTTTCGAATAAAAAATTTCGTATTTTGGGCCATCTTTATCGATATTATTTATCTCTATATTTTTCATAAACTTATTATTATATATAGAATAAAAAGTAACATTTTCAATTATATTAGTATTATATACTTTGCTAAGGCTTTTTTTATCTTCAGATAAATTCCAACCTGATTGTTCTTTTAACTGTATTGGTGAGTGTGCAGTTACTAACACAGCACCATTAGTTAACTCTTTTGTATTATAGTTGATTGTTATATCATCTATTTGATATGTATTAGTTATTGTTTTGTTAATTGTTAAAATATCATTATCACTATATGTTGATGAAATAAACTTATAATTCTCTATATTCTTTATATAATTAATCTTATTTAAGTGATATGGTGATCTATCGTTAAACAAATATTCTGCTGAATCAGTTAATACTCTATCGTTTTCTCTATCTATGTTTTTTATTGTAAGTGTATTATAATTTCGGGTTATATCTGTACTTATTATTCCATTTGGAGATATGTTATATAAAATATTACCATTATATAATGTACTTAACACATTTGTTCTGCTTGTTAATGAATCAACTAATCCTCTGTATTTACCATTTTCTCTATCTCCATACCATAGAATAACGTTATTACCAGCCGTATAGTTATTAGGAAAATAGGCATATATTGGAGATACTTTATCTACAAATTGTATTGAATTACTACCTACAGCTCCATGATGAGAAAATTTAAAAATATCTGCCTTTACATCTATATTTTGTCGTATTATATCTTTTTCTGCTTCTTCTTCAATATCTCCTGCATTCAAATATTTAATTCCTTTGTACGTTATAATAGAAACGACAGAAGTGTCATTAATAAATCTATTTTTAAACAATTTTGGATCAGCGTTATACATGCTATCAGCATCTAAAGAAGAATTTTTCATATCCCATATTACTCTTAGTGAAGCATCTCCTATTTTTATCGACGAACCTTTTTCTATAATAACTACATTAGCACCTAAATTTGTTAAATCATTTATATATTTATTTCCCCATGTTACATATGCAGATATAGTATCGTTCCATTCTTTAGAAGCATCTAATTTAGAAGCAATAATATCAGGATTAGGAATATATACTTTATCTACACTAAAGTAGTTATCTTTTAATATATCTTTTATTTTGCCATAATGATCGTTATGATAATGGGATAAGTAAATACTAAATCTATTTATTCCTTGTGTTTTTAGATAATTAATTAATATGTTATTATTGTCATCGGTTCCTGTATCCATTAATAAGTAATTGCCGTTTTGTTCTATTATTGCGGCATCTCCATAGGCACTGTTACTTCTATCTACATTAACAGGGCCACCTAAATCTATAGCTATTATGTTTAATCCATTTTTTAATGTAATTTTACTATATTCTTTTAAATTTTCTGGTAAACCATTGGTTTTATTAATATTAATTATTAATAAAAGACAAATTATTATAATTATTGACAATATATAAATTTTTTTCTTTTTCATTGTTTATCATCTCACTATTTTCTTACTATTTTCTTCTTTAGTAACAGCTATGTATCTTATTTTTCCTATCAAGAACAATTCGTCTTGTTTGAAAACGCTTTCTATAAACTTTTCTTTTGGTTTACTACTTTCTTTTTTGCTAAACTTATATGAGAAGAATTTTGAGGATTATCTTTTTTTCTTCTGAATTAACAAATAGACATCAAACCTAATATCGCTTAATATTATTATACATAAAAAGAATATATTATTCTACAAATATATTCTTTAATACTACATACTTGCCATCTTAGCATTATTCTCTGCTATTTCTTCTTGTATATCTTCTCGCTCTTGATCGATTTCCTTAAGTCTGGCAATTAATCTTCTGTTTCTATCTAATAGTCTTAGTTGCTTTGCGTGTTGTTTAGCTAAAGCCATTACACTAACAATTCTTTCTTGTATTTGGCTACCATTACTAACTGTTTTTTCTGCTTCTTTTATTTCGCCACTATTAGTTTTTAATTCTTCATCCTGTCTTTTTTTAAGGCACTTTCTCATCATTGTAGAAATATATTCTGCTAATTCTTTAATACTTTTTTGATTTAATTTAGAAGAATCAATATATCTTGTATCTTTTTTATCTTCAACATAATTACTATCAGAGAATAAAATACCTTCAATTTTATTAGTTATAGTATTAATAAAATTAGTTAAATAATTACTTTTAGGATAAAAGCCAAAGTTTAACAGAACATTTCTAACGAATAGATCAACTTCAAAACTATAGATATCATTATCTTCTTTAGAAACAGTTAACAATTTAACTAAATATAGTTCTATTTCTTCTTCGTAACTATGTTTTTTTATATCCTGTAAACTACCCATATTTCTATTATACATATCATCAAATTCATCTGTTATTAAATCCAAACGTAAACGACTCTTCTTTAATATTGATGTAAAAACACATTCCTTCATTCTTAATACGGATTGCTTAATGACATAGTTATTTTGATCAAACCCATAAATGTTTTGCCTTACATCAACACCATTTTTTTCATAACTATATTCAGCATTACTTACTACGTTATTTTTAATAACAGCTTTTTTATGATAGTTATTCTTCTGTTCAGAAGTTATTATTTTCCTTATTTCGATTAACTCTTCATCAGTATATTTACTAAGAAGTCCGATTTTTTCAATAAAATCATAGACTTTTCTCCATAATTTTTCTGGTTCTAGATTACGATAATCATAATCTGTAGTTGGTGGGAACAATCTGTTTAAACGATCTGATATTTCCATAAATGTCATTTTATAACCCTCTCTCCTATATTCCTACTTTAGATATAATATAAATGGCAAAGCCGATGATTACAATTGTAATAACTAGAACTAAACCTAATGCTCCGACCAGAACAACACTACCTTTATTCTCTATTGTTTCATCAAAAGCATCAAAATCATAATTATCTATATAAGGAGCAATACGGAATAAGTATTTATTATTATTTTCATCTCTTACTTCTTCTGTTATTGCTTCTAAATTAGATGTCCTAAATGTTCTTTCAAACTTATCATAGTTATACTTCAAGATTTCTTTATAATTCTTGTATTCATCAAATTCTAAGTGTTCTTTAGTAACTTTATCAATGATTTTGTACATTGAAACATTATTATCAACAATCATATTTGTTAGTTCTTTAATATATTTATAGTAGTTCTTAAATAGGATGTTTATAATATCTTCTTTATCAACAATAAAGAAATTACAAATTGTTTCATCTTTACTTAACATTTCATTTTTAGTTACACACTTATTAAAAGTAGGTGCAAATTCATATGTATATTTCTTTTCTTTTTTATTAATTATTATTCCATAGTTCTCTAAATTATTATTTAAACTATTGGTTAATACTTCAAATACTTTTACTTTTAAATAAGAACCTTTTAATTCTTCTAAATTTTCTGGAGTAATATCCGGTAAACAAGCAAATAAATCTAAAACATAATCAATACTATCTTTAACGATACTTGTTTCAAATACTTGAGTAATACCATGTTTAATATTACGATCATGATAGTAGACTAATTTACTTTTTAACATGAATTTATTAGATTCTTCTTTAATAAAACTAAAGGTATCTTCTAAATCTAAGAACTTTTCATTTTTGTCTTCCATAGAGCCATATAATATACCAGTAGGTTCCATCTTTTCGTTAAACATACGATATGTTTTAGCATAAGGAATGTTCATTAGATAAGCAATATCACTCATGATTAACTCATAGTCGTTTTCCTTGCTATTATCTTTACGATATCCATAGCCATCATTAATGCTAACATAATCCGATTTAGCATCTTTCTTGATACTAGTTACTTTAGCTTGCTCTAGGACTTTAGTTCCTTCGTTATATGATAGTAAGTAACAATTATTACTCTTTTTTAGTTTGTCAATATTAGCTAGGTAGTATTCTTTTAAAGAAGCTAAGTAGTTATTATGACTTATCTTACGTGCTTGATAAGAAAACTTATTGTCGATAAGAGCGTAAACTTCCTCTAATGGTTTATTTAGAGCTACTAGGTTATCAGCTAGTTTATTTATCTTGTCTTCTGAGTACTTTTTACCTAGTTCTTCTAGTTTAGATAGTCTATCATTAATGTATTTAATTATGAGAACTCTCTTATCGTACACGCTACTCACCTACTATTTTATTAATTATAACATTAATAACAAAATAATAAAAGACTTAGATTTCTAAGTCTTTATGTATTTTTACTCTTATTTAAGTATTATTCAGATATTTTACAAAGTTTACTAGTTATCTGATTTTTCATATTCAATTATTGCTTTTTCTAATCCTAGCCAAGGAATAGTTGCACAAGCTTTTCTATTTTGTTGTTTATAGATATCTGAATAAGCTAGTGCTTCTTCTAATTCATCGTATTCTTTTCCTGTATCTATCATGTCTTTATATTCACTAATTAGTTCTTTTACTTCTTTAATAGTTTTATTTTTTAGTAATCTAGTCATAATAGAAGCAGCAGAAGTTGATATAGCACAAGCTTCACCATAAAAATGTATATCTTCAATTTTATCATTTTTAAATAAGACATAGATATCTAGATTATCTATACATGTCTCACTACTAGAATTAACTTTTATATAATTTGGATCATCAATAATATCTCTATTTAAGGGATTAGAATAATGTTCCATAATAATTGCTTTTTTAGTTTCACTATCCATACTATCACAACATTTCACTTAAAATCTTATTTTTGTCTTTTAATAAAGCGATTAATTTATCTATTTCTTCTTTAGTATTATATAAGTATAAACTTACACGAACGGTGTTTTTAACTCCTACTTCATCTTTTAATATTTTGGCACAATGGTTACCGGCTCTTACACAGATACCATATTTATTTAAATAAACCGCTACATCTTGAGAGAATATTCCATCAACATTAAAGGCGATAGTACTAGTTGGTTTTTTATTAACAACAGTTATATGTCTTATTTTACTTAGTTCTTCAAATAAATATTTACCTAATTCCATTTCGTGTTTTCTAATATTGGAAATACCAATATTATTTAGATACTCTATTGCAGCTCCTAAACCAATTACACCGGCTATATTAGGTGTTCCTGCTTCTAATCTAGTTGGTAATGGTTTTAAATAAACCTCATTTAAATTATCAAATGATTCGTTCATTCCACCACCTAGATTAATAGGTTCTAATTTCTCTAATAATTCTTCTTTAGCATATAAGACACCTACTCCAGTAGGTCCACACATTTTATGACCAGAGAAAGCTAGAAAATCTATATCTAAATTACGAACATCAATCTTCATATGAGGAACACATTGGGCTCCATCTACTACTATTAAGATATTATTCTCATGAGCAAGACTAATTATATCTTTTAATGGTCTTACATCACCTAAAACATTAGTTATTCCTGCTAGAGATATAACTCTAGTATTGGGAGTTATAATCTTTTTTAGATTGTTAATACTCACTTCATAGTTTTCATCTAACTCAATATACTTAATTTTTAAATTATTATCTTTAGCTATTTTAAACCACGGCAAAATATTAGAAGCATGTTCACTTTTAGTAATTATTATTTCTTCATTTGCTTCTAAGTAGTGTTTAAAGAACCCGAAAGCAATCATGTTTAAACTTTCTGTAGTTCCACTAGTAAATACTATTTCTTTACGTGATGCTGCATTAATAAATCTCTTTACTAATTCACGAGTATTCTCATATTCGTTATCAACACGCAAAGATATGTCATAATCACCTCGATGAGCATTTGCTGAATAAGATGAATAATAATCTGTTATTTTATCTATGACTACTTTAGGTTTTAAAGTTGTAGCACCATTATCTAGATAGATAAGATCATGATTTAACATTGGAAAATCTTCTCTATTCATTTATAATCCCTTCTAACTCTTTTTGTTCTTTGTTACTTATATTCAAATTATTAAGTATAAATCCTTCACTTATTAATTTCTTAGCAGACTCAGTATTTATGCCTTTACTATTTAAGTAGAATATTTCATCTTCTTTAATTCCACTTATTGTAGCAGCATGATTAACTTCCACCTCATTGGAAGCAACTAATAAATCGGGTATTATTATACTTTCTTCATCATTTAACATCAATATTTTTAAACTTTCTAACAATTCGTTATTATTAGTTTTATCTTTATTATCGGTAGTACATTGTAATACTAAGGCTCCGGCATCTTTAGTAATTGCTTTTACTTTAATATTAGTTTTGTTATTATCTCCTAATACGTTGGATGTCATAGTTAATTTACCTTTATCATGAGCAATCATTGAATAATTAAACTCGATACTACTATTACTATCTTGATTAATACTTATTTTAGTGTCCATAGTATTTATATTATGACATCTATTGTATAGTAATTCACTATTTTTAGCTAGATTGATAGTAATATCAGTAATATCATCGCTCTTTTTTTTAAATTCATTAATTAGAACTTTACCACTAATATTTAAGGTTACATGAGAACAATTTATTTCTAAATAAACAGCATTATTTTTTAATTCTAATGTGTCATCTTTATCTACTATCACTTTGTTCATATTATCACCTTAAGAATAGTTCTTAAATCCTTCATTTTCTATTTCTGAAATTAATTCATATCCACCTGATTTAATTATTTTTTTATTCTTAAGAATGTGAATTTTATCAGGTTTAAGAGTATTTAATAGTTTAGGATTATGAGTAATAATTAACATTGAACAATTAGTAAGTTTTTGATATTCTTTTAAGGAATTAGAAACTTCCTTTAAAGCATCAACATCCAATCCAGAATCTATTTCATCTAGTATTAAGAAACTTGGTTTTAACATCCAAACATGAATAAGTTCATTCTTTTTTCTTTCTCCACCACTCATACCATCATTAATACTGCGATGTAGGAAACTTTCTGGTACGTTTAATTTAGAACAAATACTTTTTAATTCTTTTTGGAAATCAAAAATATTAATATGTTCCCCCGATTTTTCTGATAAGGCGATTCTAAGCATTTCGGCATTAGTTACACCTTCTATAGCTATTGGACTTTGGGTAATCATCATGATACCTAAACGAGCTATATCAGTAGTAGATTTATCTTTTAAAGATGTATCGTTATAAATTATTTCACCTTTAGAAATTTTATAGTTTGGATCTTTTAGGATACTACGACAGATAGTACTTTTACCAACCCCATTTGGTCCCATTAAGGCATGTATTTCTCCATCTGGTATATCTAAATTGAAATCTTTTAAGATTTCTTTGTTATCTACTGTTACAGTTATATCCTTTATTTTAAGCATAGTATCACCTACCGAACATATTCTATCATTTTTAGGAGTGATAGTCTACAAACAATTAAAAATACCTATTGCTAGGTATTTTATTTTATTATCCATGGATCTGTTTCGGAACCAGTTCCTGAAAATATCTTTGAATTTTGTTTTAGAGAGATTACTGGGCGAATCCCATTAGTATCATTAACGTTACCATAAATTAACATTCCATTTGTATTGACTACTCTATTTGAAGAATTCAAATCTGTGAAATAAGCAGGAGACATTGTATACCAAGTATTGCTTGATTTCAACAATGACGTGTCATTTATATTATTTATCTCTTCAGCCTCTGCTAAAGCGACTGGATATGTCAATTTTGCCTTATTATTTGATACTGCAAATTGATCAGTTATACTTTCACAAGTTAAATCATCTATGGCATCATAATTTGGGAATTTTAAGAATCTATCTGTATCCTTTATACTTCCTCCATTTGGATTAAAACCTCCTAGATTCGAAATGGTTCTATTATTACAATAAACTGTATCTTCTATTTGTTTGGTATATTTAGCTAAATTTTGACTATACCAACTATCTATTATACTTTTTACTGAAGTATTATTTTTGTTTTTATCATTATTCAATAGCATTTCTGTCAAAAGATTGCTTTCACTTTTCCCCTCTGACATGTCAATATAATATATACTATAATTAAAAAAGCTATGTACGTATGATATTGTACTGCAGATTCCTGTTGTATTCCAACAAGTATAATGAGCTGTGTTAATATTTTCATAATTACTATACCAGTTATTTATAATAGGAGTTGTTCCCGATAGAGTATACGTATTGGTATTAGTATCATAGACAAAAGAACTTCCAAACATAACGCTTGGCACTTCCCCCAAAAGAGCACTTTTTGATTTAGCTTTATAAGTATTGTTATACATATATCCTACTGAAGCAGGAGAAACACTATAATTTTTATTATAACCCGCCATACCAATTAGACTATATCCGGTATTTAATACATAGTAGTCCAATGTTTTTGCTTCAGTATTAGAAATATACTCAGATATTTGATATAACTTGCTGCAAGTATCAGATGTTGTTTTACAAGTGAATTTTCCTAATAAATTCTCATATGTTGTATCATTCCAAATAGCATTTTCAGGGTCAACCAAAGTATAACTATCATTTATTGTATTATAAGTAAATGACGAGCTATATAAATATTCTGCACTTAAATCTTCTGTTGAAAAATTTCCACTTTTGATGCCTTTATGGGTTCCTCTTGTTGATTCACATTTACCATTTTCTGGTTCGCCATTATAAATAATTTTTGTTCCACCAGTTTCGGTTGTTCTTATTACTTGCCAACATAGGCCTCCAAATATTACATTTCTTTTATCCATGCATTTATCAAAATAAACATTTGTAGCAATAACAGTTTTTCCGACCTCATCAGTCACTTCTCCTTCATACTTTGTAATGCATGAGTTTTCTTCTTCTGATAAACCAATAATTGTCTTATTTAAGGTCGGTTTTTTTTCTATTTCGATATTAGATTTCACTTCTATATCTGCCTTACATATGGCATAAACAGTAGAAACTAATGAGAAAGATATTACTAATAAAAAATATTTACCATATCTATTTTTATTTCTAATATTAAGATATATTATTATGAGAGTTGTTAATATAGCAAAACTTAATAACAGTATACTAGAAGCACTAGTTAATGGATTACTTACCTTTACTGGATCTACACTATTTTTAATATTTTCAGTCGTTATTACATCCATTTTCTCTTCTTTATCTTTAGTATTCATTGATAGTGTCAAATTATTAGATGCGTCAAACTTATTATTAGTTAATACACTATCATCTACTTCTTTTTTATATTCAACTGTTAAAACTAAATCTTTAGTACTCTTAGCTTTTACTACATTACTATTGTCATTTGTTAATAAAGAATATTCTATATATTCAGAATCAGTTTTAAAGGTATCTTCATCTATCATATAATCTTCTTCTGAATCATTTTTAATTGTCATATCATAGGTGATTGAATCTCCTACTTCATACATTTTAAGATTTAGTTTTATATTTCTATTTTTAAATTCTAAATCATCTGTTACTTCAGTATTACCTGTTATCCCTTTTTGTACTAGAGATGTAATAGTTATTTTAGATATATCACATTCTTCAGCTAGTACTAGGAATGGTATAAATAAAAGTGTTAGAAATAGTTTTAAGTATTTCATATTATCACCTACTATATTTTTATAATATCATTTATGATATTATAAAACAATTACGAATGTAACATTGTAATAAAGAAAAATTTATTTTTTTTCATTTAATAAGTATGTTTTAAGATAAAATGATTGTTTTATTAAATGTTTATGCTACAATAAATAATTAATTAAGGAGAATACTATGAAAAAGAGATATGAAGAAGTAACAAATATTTGGCCAATACCTTATGATTTTATAGATACATGGTTTGAGAATCATCAATATAGTTATATTATAGATGTAATTAAAGGATGTAAAAGAAAGAGCGATTATCCTTTACTAGATTATATTTCTCATTTGGCTCAACAATACTTAGAAAGCCCAAATGCAAGTAATTTTAACAGAGAAACATTAATAGAAAAAAGTAAGTATTTAAGTTTTGTAGGAGAGCCTTATCTAAAGCAATCAACTGATGAGCGTGTAATTATCTATGTTAACGCTCAAATACAGGAATGGTGTGAAGTTTTGTTATGTTATGTTGCTGATACTTGCAAGAAAAATTACAGTTATTATCAACCAATTGCTGAAAAAATAATAGCTTTAGAAAATGAAGAAGTTCATAGTTATTGTGCTGGAGTTTTTGATTATCATAGATTCTTAAATGATAAAAATCCTAGAGCGGCAAAAATAGCTAGAATTAGACATAGATTTGAAACTTATTGGAATAGATTAAGTGACGATGATATTGAAAAGAAAAGAATATTGTTTATTTACGAAGCTTTAAAGAAAAGGAAAATTATATGTTGGGACACTAATATTATTGAAGATATAGAAGATAAAAGATTATCTTTTCTTACAAGTACTTATTTTCAAAAAAGAAATCAACCAGGGGTAGGATATTTATGGGAAGCATGCGATGTAGATATTAGAGATAGACTAGACAAAAGAATATTAGCGAATTTAATAAGTATTAAATTTAAAAGATTGGATGTTAAACTAATTGGAGAAAATATACCTGATTATATGAAGGATAATAAAGGAAGACAATTAACTTTGAAAAGACAAGAAAAAAGTGACTAAGTCACTTTTTCTTGTTTATGTTTCATAATATTGCTTCTTTAATATAATTATACTTACAGTATAGATAATCTATATATTAAATTTTTACATAATAAAAGTGACTATCGTCACTTTTATTTATTCAACGTCTGTACAACTTCCTGTTTGATAATATCCTTCTGAACTTGGTAGAACTTTATTACCATTTTCATCAGAAATACTATCATCATCTGTATCATCGGTCGGATCATTTATGGCACCTCTATATATCGCTTCATTAAAACTTGTTTCATTTGGGAAAAAGGAAAAACTAATATATCCGAGTTCAATAATATTTTTTAATTCTGAATCTAATTTTTCAAAATAGCTGCTATTAATAAAATCTTCCCAAGTCATTCCCACTTCATACTCGATAAGTTTACTTTGTTCACCATTACAATCAGAGATATTTAATTTAAAAGTATTTACTTTTTTTATTTCTACATCTATCTATATTCTTTCTAAAGCATAAATAGTTATTGGTATTGTTAATAAGAGTGCTATTATAAACATTTTAGATCTTTTATTTCTAATAAATAGTATTAGTAATAAAGAAATTATAATAGATGAAATTATTAATGTTATAGAACCTACACTTATTTCGGGGTTAGTTGCCATCTTTATTATTGGATTATCTATTACTTCATTACTATCGTTTACTAATTCTAATGATATTATAACATAAATAATAAAAAAGAATACCATTCTAGATATTCTGTTTTAATAGGTTTATAAACTCTTTGGTAGAAGTAATGATTGATTCTTCATCATATATCAATCTAATTTCTTCATTTGGCAGTTCCTCTTCTAGTTCTAAAATTGTTAAATCATCATTTTGAAGAGCAACTGATTTAAGAATATAACCGATACCTAATCCCTCTTTAATATAATTGATCATCATCTGATTACTCTCTAATTCAAGAATAGGATTTAGTGTTATTTTTAGTTCATTTAATTTATCATCTAGTTTTCTTCTTTCGATTGTTTCTTTAGATGGAAGTATTAAGTTATAATTATTTAAATCTTTAATACTTTTTAATTCTTCGATTGCGAGTTTTTCTTTGTTATAAACAAAGACATAACTATCAGACATTAATAAATCATTTTTATAGTTGGTGTCTATATTATTATCGCCATATATAATTATTAAATCCAAAGATTTTTGATCTAAAGAGTTAATAAGTTCTTCATTCTTAGAATTTTGCATCTTGATAGCAACTTTTGGATAGTTAGTCATAAATTTTAGTAAGTATTTATTTAAATAGTATTTGGATAAAATACTTGGTATACCTATAGATATTTTGGTTTGGCTTAGTTCTTTGCATTCTTGTAATTGCTGTTCACCTAATTTAATAATGTTATAAGCTTTTTCTACATAGTTAAGCAATATCTTAGCTTCTGGAGTTGGTTCTATTCCTCTATTGGTTCGATAAAATAGAATCGTATCTAATTCATATTCAAGGTTTTGAATGTGTTTAGATATTGCTGGTTGGGATATATGTAGGTACTTGGAAGACTCAGAAAAACTCTTTGTCATCGCAACAACATAAAAGACACGATAAAGGTTTAAGTTTATGTTATTTGAAGGCAATACCATAACATATCCCTCCTTTGTTGACATCTATTATAACCGATACGCTATTTTTGTCAACAAAAATTATAGAAAAAAGAGCATCTATAATTTTTAGTTATAGATGCTTAGAAGTACCTTTTTTTAATCTTTGATTGTTTACTAGAGGATTAAGTTCTCTAGCTTTTATATTAGAAATCTGAAGCTCTGGTATATCCCTTTTTTTTATGTTTTTAAATATGTGAAGACACATTTTAATGGCAATGTTACTTACTTGAGAAAAATAACTAAATAATTCTTCTTCATTTTCATGGTATAAATCTTCATATTTTAAATAACTAAAATCAATAGCCATTTTTGTCATCCTTGCAAGTAGTTGCATCATATAGTTGTCTTCTTTGGAATGACAATAAATATCTATTTTTTCGCTGGCTTCTACTACTTTAGTAGCTACTTCAAGGGAAGTAAAACTTATTTCTTCTTCATCGTCTTCATTAATTTCAATAGTTATATTGTTTAATATATTTGTTATATCTTCTTTTGTTATATCTTTAGTCCAACCAATACCCGTCAGAATAACTCCGTCTAGACGATCTGCACATAGTTTTGGACGTTCATTATCAACAATAGAATATTGTTTAAATTTCACTATATTTACGACAGATATGTTGTCTTCTTCTAAACATTTAAGAAGATATTTATCACTTGTTATTATACTTTCTGTAAATGCTTCGGTGCTTTCTTGTTTTTCATAATCACCATTCATATAATCAATAACATGAGAAAAACAAGGGGTTCCAATATCGTGGAATAAGGCGGCAAGAGTGGCTGTTTTATTCTTAGTTAGTTTATATGTTAAAAGAGCTGTAGATAAGGAATGATCATATCTACTTATATACTCACTAAAATCATAAATATCTTTAGAGGCGTAATCCATTCCACAAAAACAACCTACTTTTTTTAATCTAAGTAAAGATGGTGCATTTAGATATTTATCTAAGAATTCCGGTTTATTATCGATGTCTAGTTCTTTAAAATAATGCTCTAGTAACATTATAATCACCCTTTATATCTTGTTATTATACAGTAAAAAAGACCTTTGTAAAGGTCTAATATTTTTTAGTACTTTAATATGATTAATAATAACATAATCATTATCTTTTAACAAATTCTTTATATTGTTTTTTCTTCATATTATCACCTAATAAAAAATTCTCTTAAATCAGTCGTATTATAACAAAATTATTTATATTTTAATATTTCTTTAACTTTAGCAATATTTTTAAACGTTATCTCATATTCTTTACTACTAAACATATTCTTTATTTTAAAAGATTTATTATTAACTTCATCTTCACCTAAAACTATAACATAAGGGATTTGTTCTTTATTAGCATAATCCATACTCTTTTTTAATTTCTTCTTATTCATTTCTAATTCAACATTATATCCTAGACTTCTTAATTTGTTAGCCAGTTTTAAACTATCTATTTCAGTATTCAAAGGAATTATAAAAATATCTATATTAGTTTCCTTATTTAAATCTTCACGATCTTTTAGTAAAGCGAAGATAGAAGTTAAGCCGAAGGAAATACCAATAGCGGGATAGAAATTACCATCATTTATAAATTCTGTAATCATTTTATCGTAACGGCCACCTCCCCCAATCGCCCCTGTTAATTTACCATTTTTTTCATATACTTCAAAAACATTACCAGTATAATAGTATTGGCCACGAGCTAGAGAAGGTGTAAAAGTTGTATATTTAAGAAGATTTAATTTTTTTAAATATTTAGTTAAATTATTTAATTCTGCTATTCCTTCTTTTAATAAAAGATTATCGGTCTTTTTAAATCTTTTGCTCATTTCGTTTAAATCTAATTTAAAATATTCTAATAATTTTTCTATTTGTTTTTCATCTAGGCCAATTGAAGTAAATTCTTCAAACAAACCAGCTTCCGATAATTTATTTAATTTATCGATAATTGTTATAGTCGGAGAAATTAAACTTTCCTCAACACCGGCTTCAATAATTATTCCTGACATTAACTTACGAGAATTATATTTGATATCAATTGGTATTTTCAACTTATTAAAAGCTGAAACATATAATGATATTAATTCAGCATCTATTAGTTCCCCGCTAATGCCCACAACATCTACATCACATTGGGTAAATTCTCTATCTCTTCCAACTTTGACGGGCCCATCTCTAAATACTTTATTTATTTCATATCTTTTAAATGGTAGTCTAATTTCATTTTTATTTAAGGCAATAAATTTGGCAAAAGGGACTGTTAAATCATAACGTAGTCCCAATTGTCTATTACCTTGGTCTCTTAATTGATATATTTCTTTCAAGATATCATTTGCTTCATCATACTTGCCAGCTAACATATCGAAATAACAAAGTATTGGTGTTTCAATAGGTTGATAACCATATTCTTCAAATGTTTCTTTTAATATATTATTTATATAATTTCTTATTCTCTGTTCTTTAGGCAGGAAGTCATATCCTCCTTTAACATTTTGAATTAGCATATTTCTTCATCCCTTCTTTAACAGCTTTTTTCAAAGCTTCTTCTTCATCTTTAGCTTTAAGGCATTTTAATCTTTTACGATCATCAAAATATTTATTAGATAAGTTTTTCGCCCAACCACCAAATTTATCTATGACAATAATTGGTATAGCTGCTTGATAAGCAATAGCCATCTCTGTTAAAGTTCCTGACCCTCCTGAAATAGCTATAATTACATCACAAGATAGTACAAGATTGAATTCTCTTCCCCCACCAATTTCTAGTCCCGAATTTATTAAAACTGTTGGTCGATATTCGCCAAAAACATTTTTATCTTTACCGCCAGCAACTCCAACAGTAAAACCACCGTAATTAGTAGCGGCTTTAGCAGCTTCTGTTGATAAAGAAGTATAATCTTTTTCTGCGCCATAAACCAAAATATTATTTGATTTAGCAATTAATTCACCTCATTTTTTAGCACAATTTAGTGCTTCTTCACTATATTTTAAATCGGTTGCTGATCCCATTATTCCTATTTGTAATTTTTTCATATCTTGCCCAGCTCCTTTTTTAAAGTTTTAACTACTTCTTCATTTTCATCCGTCTTAATTATTCTTTCTGGTAATTCATTCATTAAGGTTTTACCCTTTCTTAACTTATCTATTTCTTCCCATAGGAATATACTTCTACTTAGACAACCTTTAGAAAATGACTTTTCATATTCCTTAGGAATAGAAGCCCTTTCATACGGATCTCCATAAGGTTTAAAATAAGGAGCTTTTAAATAGCCTTTAGTAGTTTCTGTCATAATACCTGAACCAGCAATACCAAAGTAAAAATCCCTTTCACATATTTGATCTATAACATCAGAATTCATTAAGTAATTAGTTTTAATTCCATATTTTATATTATTATTAAAATAATCATAGGACTTTTCGGTACAAATAGATGCTATTATCCCAATTACAGTAATTCCTAAATTTCTAAACTTTCTTATTATTTCAGCTAAAACAGTCCCCGAAAAGACCACATCATCAGCTAGGATAATTTGTTTACCTTTAATACTATTAGCTATTCTAATAATTTGTTCATCTAATAATTCTTTACTTCTCGATATTATTTTATTTGTTCCTTCTACTCTAGTACAATCTAAAAAGTAAATATTTGTTTCGTCCGGTACAATATATATTTTATCTAAAGTAACAATGGGGATATTCACCACCAATAAATTTATTTACTTCTAACATTTCTTCTTCGGAAATTATTGTTACTTTATTATTAAAGATGCTATTAACATCTTTTTTAAAATAATTTCTAAGTGTATCTATAACACTCTTTCTAGGTATAAAAGCATATTGATAATCATAAGCATTTATTCCATTTAATATTCTATTAATATCGTCACTAAAGACGATTCCTTCTTTAATCTCTTTCATAATTTTCTCCTCAATTCTATTTTTTTATAATAAAAAATGCTATACAAGTAGTACTTGTATAGCATAATAGGTCTATTTATAGCTAGATACAAGCACTACAAATAGCACTTGTTCCTACAACATTTTTAATGTCGTATTAACAAGTGCAGACTATTATGATGATGATTAAATTGTCTAATTAGTTTTTTAAACATAATAATCTCCCTTTCAATTGCCAAAATTATAACACACGTTTTTTTATTTAGCAAATTTTTTTTGCTATTTCTTTTCTAACTATTTCCTATTAGCAACAATTTCGAAGTCTCCATCGACTTCATCGCCTACTATTGGCACATCAAACAGAACACCAGTTTGTGACAAACCACTTCCTAATCTTCCTTTAGCTTAAACTAACTATTAATATTTAAACAAAAGAAAAATCCTTATAAAAAGGATTTTTTTAACATCTGGTGGAGGATGTGGGATTCGAACCCGCGACCCCCTGCGTGCAGGGCAGGTGCTCTAGCCAGCTGAGCTAATCCCCCAGGAACGAATTAATCATACCATATTATTGTGCCTGATGCAAGTTTTTTTGTCTGTTTTTTAGGAAATTATTATTCTTTTTGTTCATAGATGATTATTTATTTGTTATAATAATTTTTTAGGAAGGTTTGATATGAAAGAAGAATGTACAATTAACGATGTAATTAGCTACATTAGATTTATGAAAGAATCTACTCCGGAAGAATTAAGAATGATTTATTTTGATGTGTGTAAGATATTTCTAATGTCTCTTTATAAATTTGGATTTCAAAGTTTTGTTACGAAAGATTGTATAAATATTGCTAAAGAATTTACTCAAATATGTAGAAGAGAAAGATATATTTTTAATTATATAGTTCGCAATATAGATAATATGGATATAGATAGAACATATGAGTATCTAGAGATGTTAGATAAGTTAAATGAAAGAACTTATTTATATTATGATACAGTTATTTATAATATTGAATATGCTTTATACACAAATGAACCTAGAAGAGCTAATAGGATTGAGAAAAAATTCGAGATGCTAACAGATACGGATAGATATATGGAAGATTTGGAAAATTTAGCATTAAAAAAATCGATACAATAGTATCGATTTTTTTAGTTTATTTCTTCTGTTAAGCTGAAGTTTGGAGTTACAGGCATTGTATCTGCTTCCTCTTTTACTTCATCATCATCAATTAGTTGTTCTTCTAGTAATTCACTTGGTTCATCATCCATGAATTCTTTTTCAAGTACCATTTCAATATTACGATATTGAGGAGCACCTGTACCAGCAGGAATTAGTTTTCCTATTACAACATTCTCTTTTAACCCACGAAGTTCATCAACTTTACCTTTAATAGAAGCATCAGTTAATACTCTTGTAGTTTCTTGGAATGATGCAGCTGATAACCATGAATCTGTTTCTAGTGAAGATTTAGTAATACCTAACATAACTGGACGACCTGTAGCAGGTTTTCCACCAGCTAGGATGATTGGTTTATTAGCTTCATTGAAGTCATGCATTGATACAGATAGACCTTCAACTAAGCCAGTGTCTCCACCATCAACAATTTTCATCTTAGAAATCATACGACGAACGATTACTTCGATATGTTTATCTGAGATATCAACACCTTGAGATTTATATACCTTTTGAATTTCTTTAAGGATATAACTTTCTGCAGTTATTGGGTCAGTTACAGCAAGTAATTCTTTTGGACTTACTGATCCTTCAGTAAGTTGTTCACCAGCTACAACATCTTGACCAACTTCTACTCTAACTTTAGAGTTATAAAGTGTTGTATGTTCTCTTTCTTCAACGTCGTTTTTAACAACAATTTTATGTTTTTCATTAACAGCTTCAATGCTTACTACTTTACCTGTTATTTCAGATATTGTAGCTTTAGCTTTTGGAGTACGTGCTTCGAATAACTCTTCAACACGTGGAAGACCTTGAGTGATATCGGCATCTCCACCATGGGCAACACCACCTGAGTGGAAAGTACGCATTGTTAACTGTGTACCTGGCTCACCTATTGATTGAGCAGCCATAACACCAACAGCTTCTCCTGTTTCAGCTAAGTTACCAGTTGCTAAGTTGCGTCCATAACATTTTTGGCATAAACCATATTGGCTCTTACATGTTAAAGCACTACGTATTTCAACTTTCTTAATACCAGCTTTAACAATCTTCTTAGCAAGTGATTCATTTATCATTTCGTCTTTATCAACGATAGTTTCTTTTGTTTCTGGATTAATTACTTTAGTAGCTGTATATCTACCAATGATACGATCTTCTAAAGATTCGATTACTGTTCCAACTTTTTCATCGATGAAGTCACTAACTTCAATACCAGAAATAGCTCCACAATCTTCTTCTTTAATAATTATATCTTGAGCAACATCTACTAAACGACGAGTCATATATCCTGAATCGGCAGTACGAAGAGCTGTATCGGCAGATCCTTTACGAGCACCGTGTGTACTTAAGAAGAATTCAGAAACGTTTAATCCAGTAATAAAGTTAGATTTGATAGGAATTTCAACTGGTTGACCATTTGGTTTTGCCATACAACCACGCATACCAGCAAGTTGGGTGAAGTTTCCAGCATTACCACGAGCTCCAGAGTTCATCATCATGAAGATTGGGTTTTTGTGGTCGCCATCAGAAATTTGTTTCAACTCTGCTTCAACTTCATCTTTAGTATTATTCCAAATTTGAATAACATTTTGATATCTTTCTTCCTCAGTTATCAAACCTCTTTGGAATTGTTTATTAATCTTATCAACTTTTTCTTGTCCAGCTTCAATCTTTTGATCTTTATCTTTAGCTTCAACGATATCGAATGCTGAAACTGTAATACCAGCAATGGTTGAATATTTAAATCCTAAATCTTTCATGGCGTCTAGAACAATTGAAGTTTCAGTTGTTTTATAACGTTTGAAGATTTGAGCAATAATTTGAGATAAATTTTTCTTAACAAATGGGTCTACTGGAGGCATTTTAGCTATTTCTTCTTTGATGTTAACTCCCATTGGTAAGAAGAACTTACTTGGAGTTAAACTTTCAATATTTTCTTTACTTGCTTCATTAATATATTGGAATGAATCAGGTAAGATTTCATTGAATATTAACTTACCAGCAGTAGTTACAAGATATTTATCTTTTTGTTCATCAGTAAATATTTTATATTTGAATGATTTTACTGGAACTACGATTCTAGTGTGAAGTGTAATTTCATGTCTTTCATAAGCCATGATTGCTTCATTAGAATTCTTATATGCTTTACCTTCGTTTTCTTCTCCTGGTTCTTCAATAGATAGATAATAGTTACCTAATACCATATCCTGTGATGGAGTAACGATAGGTTTACCACTCTTAGGATCAAGAATGTTTTGAGCACCTAACATTAGTAAACGAGCTTCAGCTTTAGCTTCTTCTGACAATGGTACGTGAACAGCCATCTGGTCACCATCGAAGTCGGCATTGAATCCTGTACATACTAATGGGTGTAAT
Organism: uncultured Mycoplasmatota bacterium; assembly: GCA_947305065.1. GTDB lineage: Bacteria > Bacillota_I > Bacilli_A > RF39 > UBA660 > Coprovivens. Next base: position 40,505 of record CAMZCT010000001.1, read on the forward strand.
CTAATAGCTTTCCCACCAACTAGTTTTGGTTCGAAAGCTTGAATACCAAGTCTATGAAGAGTTGGAGCACGGTTAAGCATTACTGGATGTTCAGTAATAGCATCCTCTACTACGTCCCAAACACATTCATCTCTTTGTTCTATTAATTTTTTAGCTCCTTTAATATTGTGAGCTAAGCCACGTTCTACTAAACCATGAATAACATGTGGTTTAAATAACTCTAAGGCCATTTCTTTTGGAATACCACATTGATACATCTTTAAGTTTGGTCCTACACAGATAACTGAACGACCAGAGTAGTCAACACGTTTTCCAAGTAAGTTTTGACGGAAACGTCCTTGTTTACCTTTTAACATTGAAGATAAACTCTTTAATGGACGATTTCCAGCAGCAGTAATGCTACGACCACGACGACCATTATCAAATAATGAATCTACTGCTTCTTGAAGCATACGTTTTTCATTTTGAACAATGATTGTTGGAGCACCTAATTCTAATAATTTCTTAAGACGATTATTACGGTTAATAATTCTTCTATATAAATCATTTAAATCAGATGTAGCAAAACGACCACCATCTAATTGAATCATAGGTCTTAAATCTGGTGGAATAACTGGAAGAGCTTCTAGTATCATCCATTCAGGTTTATTACCTGATTCATCAAATGCTACCAAACAGTCTAAACGTTTTACTAAACGAATACGTTTTTGACCTGTAGTATTTTCTAATTCTTTTCTTAGATTTTCTACTTCTTTATGAACATCTACTTCTTGAAGTAGTTCTCTAATTGCTTCAGCACCCATTCCAACCTTGAAATTATTACCATACTTTTCATAGTAAGCACGATATTCACGATCAGATAGAGTTTGTTTTTTCTCTAAAGGAGCTTTTCCTGGATCGATAACAACGTAACTAACAAAGTATAATACTTCTTCTAGTTCACGTGGTGACATATCTAGTACTAGTCCCATCTTAGATGGTACACCTTTAAAGTACCAAATATGTGAACATGGAGAAGCTAGTTCAATGTGCCCCATACGTTCACGTCTAACTTTTGAACTAGTTACTTCTACTCCACATCTATCACAAACAACATTTTTATATCTTAATCTTTTGTACTTTCCACAAGAACATTCATAGTCTTTACTTGGTCCAAAAATCTTTTCGCAGAATAAACCATCACGTTCAGGTTTTAAAGTACGATAGTTGATAGTCTCAGGTTTTTTTATTTCACCATAAGACCAACTTCTTATTTTTTCAGGAGAGGCAATACCAATCTTGATACCTTTGAAACTACTAGCATCTATCATAGTAAATCACCATCCTCTTCTAATTCTTCCCCTGGATATTCTAGATCATCGAGAGAATCTCCTTCAAATTCATCTTCATCCTCTATATCTTCGTAATCCTCTGGATCCTCTGGTTCAGGAGGAAATCCTTCTTCTGTTTCTTCTTTTATAACATTTCCTGATGCGTCTAGACGATCAACTGTTATTGGCTCGTCTTCATCGTCATCACGTTCTAAGTCTTGAATATCAACAAATTCATCATCTTGATTCTGAATTTGAATATCAAGTCCTAGAGCTTGGAATTCTTTTAATAATACTCTGAAGCTTTCTGGTATACCAGCTTGGTTAATAACTTTACCTTTAACTAAAGCTTCAAATACTTTAACACGTCCTACAACGTCATCTGATTTAACAGTTAAGATTTCTTGAAGTACATGAGCAGCACCATAAGCATATAATGCCCAAACTTCCATTTCTCCAAATCTCTGTCCACCAAATTGAGCTTTACCACCTAGAGGTTGTTGAGTTACTAGTGAGTAAGGTCCGGTAGAACGAGCATGTAATTTATCATCTACCATGTGGTGTAATTTAATCATGTACATAACACCAACTGATACTCTATTTTCGAATGGTTCACCAGTACGTCCGTTATAAAGAATGGTCTTACCATCTTCAGCCATACCAGCTTCTTTCATTTCAGCTTTTAAGTCTTCCATTGTAGCACCATCAAATACTGGTGTAGCATAATGAACGCCTAATTTCTTACCAGCCATACCTAAGTGTAATTCTAGAATCTGACCGATGTTCATACGAGATGGAACACCTTGTGGATTAAGAACGATATCAACTGGACGACCATCTGGTAGATAAGGCATATCTTCTTCTGGTAAGATAAGGGAAATAACACCTTTGTTACCATGACGGCCTGACATCTTATCACCAACTTGGATTTTACGTTTTTGAATTATATATACACGAATTACTTTTGATACACCAGCAGGTAATTCATCAGAATTCTCTTTAGTATAAATCTTAACATCATGAATTATTCCACCTGCTCCATGATCAACACGTAAAGATGTATCTCTTACTTCACGAGTCTTTTCACCGAATATTGCGTGTAATAATTTTTCTTCAGAAGTTAATTCTTGAACTCCTTTTGGAGTAACTTTACCAACTAGGATATCTCCGTCTTTAACTTCTGTACCAATACGAATAATACCATTAGCATCAAGATTCTTACGAGCATCTTCACCAACATTTGGTATATCTCTTGTAATTTCTTCTGGTCCTAATTTAGTATCACGACAATCGATATCATAATGTTCTATATGTAGTGATGTATAAACATCTTCTTTTACTAATCTTTCATTTAATACAACAGCATCCTCATAGTTATAACCATTACAAGTCATAAAGGCGATAACCATGTTTTTACCTAAAGCAAGTTCTCCTAAGTTTGTTGATGGTCCATCAGCAATGATTTCACCAACATGAACTTTATCTCCGGCTTTAACAATTGGATGATGGTTGATATTTGAAGCATCATTACTTCTTTCGAAGTTAGCTAAATGATAAGTATCTTTACCTTTAGTATTTTTTACTACTATTTTTAAACTGTCGGCATATTCAACAACACCATCAGCTTTACAAACTACAGTTGATCCTGAATCACGAGCAGCAATATATTCCATACCTGTACCAACAATTGGAGCTTCTGTTGTAAGTAGTGGAACTGCTTGACGTTGCATGTTGGCACCCATCAAAGCACGTGTTGCATCATCGTGTTCCAAGAATGGTATACAACTTGTAGTAATTGATACTATTTGGTTAGGAGCTACGTCTACAAAATTAACTTGATCTTTAGAAACCATAACAGTTTCACCATTTAGACGAGCGATAACTTTATCTTCTTTAATTGTATTATCTTCATTTAATTCTAAAGTAGCTTGAGAAATATAATAGTCAGCTTCTTCATCAGCAGTTAAATATTCTATTTCATCTGTTAATTTAGCGTTTACTACTTTACGATATGGAGTCATTATGAATCCATATTCATTTATCTTAGCGTATGAAGCTAATGATGTAATAAGTCCAATGTTTTGTCCTTCTGGTGATTCTATTGGACAGATACGACCATAGTGGCTTGGATTAACGTCACGAACTTCCATACCAGCTCTTTCACGTGATAATCCACCTGGTCCTAAACAAGATAAACGTCTCTTATCTGTAAGCTCAGCAATTGGGTTAATTTGATCCATGAACTTAGATAATTGCGAACTACCAAAGAATTCTTTTAAGCAAGCTGTAACAGGACGAATGTTAATTAAAGTTTTAGGAGTGACATTTTCTAATTCTTGAGTAGTCATTCTCTCTCTTATAACTCTTTCCATACGAGCCATACCAACACGGAATTGAGTTTGGATTAATTCTCCAACTTGTCTTACACGACGATTACCTAAATGGTCGATTTCATCATCATTACCTATGCCATATTGTAAATTAATATAATATGATATAGAAGCATATATATCAGATATAGTTAAACGACGAGAATCAATAGTTTGATCATTACCAATTATTTTATGTTTAATTGTTTCATCGTTCTTATCATATACTAATACTTCTTGAATTTTATTATATTCATCTAATTCTTCATTAATAGTTACTTCTTTTACTCCGTAACCGTTTTTAAATAAAGGACGAATACTTTCTAGGATATCTTTAGTAATAACTGTACCATCAGCTACAACCACTTCACCCTTTTCATTTTTAATATCTTGAGCTATTTTTTGTCCTAATAAACGATCTAGAACATTTAATTTTTTATTAAATTTATAACGACCTACTTTTTGTAAATCATATCTAAATTTATCGAAGAATCTAGTTATCAATTGGTTCTTAGCAGAATCCAATGTAGCTGGTTCTCCTGGTCTTAATTTTTCATAAATTTCTATTAAGGCTTCATCGGTATTTTTAGTAGAATCTTTTTCTAAAGTATTTATTAAATATTGGTCATCACCAAATACACTTAATATCTCTTCATTAGAAGATAGACCTAAAGCTCTTAAGAAAGCTGTAATAACAACTTTACGAGTTCTATCTATACGAACATAGAAGATGTCACGAGCATCTAATTCATACTCTAACCAAGTACCTTTATTAGGAATCATTTCTCCAGAAATGATTTTACGTCCATTTTTATCTATTTCTTTCTTGAAATAAACAGATGGACTACGAACTAATTGGGAAACAATAACACGTTCTGCTCCGTTAATAATGAATGTTCCAGCTTCGGTCATCATTGGGAAGTCTCCTAAGAATATTTCTTGTTCTTTAACTTCACCTGTTTCATGAATGAAAACACGCGCTTGAACTTTTAATGGTGCAGCATAGTTTACCATACGTTCTTTGGCTTCTTTTACTGTATATCTTGGTTCTTCAAAATAATAATCTCCTAGCTCTAAAGAGATGTTTCCAGTAAAACTTTCAATTGGAAATAAATCTTCAAAAGTTTCTTTAATTCCAACTTCTAGAAATCTTTGATAAGATTTCTTTTGAATTTCTAACAAGTCTGTCAATGCGAAGGTGTTCTTAATTTTTGAGAAGCTTCTTCTTTCTCTGTGGTCACCAAATTTCTCTACTTTGTATGCCATATCAGTCTTTCACCCCTATACCTATTTTTGCGCGTTATTTGGAAGAAAAAACAACACGCCACCAATTTATAATTTTATATTAAGTAAACCCTAATGTCAACGGTTTTTTAGGCGTTTTTTGCCATAATAATATAAAAACCTTTGCTCTTTTCCATTATGTTTACTTGATATCGTTCTTTTAAGTGCTCAATTGTACTCTTAGCACCTTGTTCTTTGCGAATTACTAACCATAATTCTCCATCTTTTTTTAAATGTTTTGAAGCATCGTCCAATATCTTATAAACTTGCTTCTTACCCGCTCGAATTGGGGGATTAGTAACAATTAAATCAAAGGTACCAGTGATGTTATCGTAAGTATCACTTTCCACTACTTGACCTTTTACTTTATTTTTGGTTATGTTACTTTCTGCTAAATGCAGTGCTCTCTTATTTATATCTGACATCAATACGTGACTATCGAATATTTTGGCTAAACTAATACCAATCAGTCCGTACCCACAACCGACGTCTAAAATGTCTAAGTTTGTTTTATTTATATTTTTGATTAAGGTGTGTATTAAAAGATTACTACCGAAGTCGACTCTTTTTTTAGAGAAAACTCCGTTATCACTAAAAAAAGTAAACTCATTATCATCACACTTGTAGACAATTGTTATAAGTTCACTTTTTAAATTTTCGTTATTAGTAAAATAATGCTCCAAAAAATCACCATTTTCTCTTCAATCGACAAATATATGAATATATTATATTTACTTTTATTGGTAAAGTCAATAAAATTACTTGGTATTTTATCTCATTTCTGATTAAATTACAATATTTTTATGCTAATTGTGTAAATTTTTTTACACTTTATATCCCGCACTTCATTTTTGCAATATTTTAATAGTAGTATACAAGAACTCTTTATTTCAATACCAGATGCTTAATCTTCGGATCATCCGGATTAAAGAAATCCTTGTTTAAGCTAAATGTATGATTTCTACCATCAGAGAAGGTCGGAAATTCTTTGTTCTTACTTGTTGCTCCTCCCTCAATAATGACACCTTTTTTCAATAGTGGGGTTAGCATTATATCGAATATATCGCTCATACTTCTTCTTTCGTTGTACCTATTATAATAGTTACAAAAATCTATATAAGTTTTTTGACCTTTCATAGACAAGATATAGTGTAAGTTCTGAAAATCCAAACTTGTTAAGTCGCCGTTACAGTGATAACTAATTAATTCCATTAAGTGTTCTTTTTCTAATTCAATTAATGTGTTGTCCATCATATAAACCAGAAATGCCGTCATATTATGATATACTCTTACGTCGGTCACATCTGCCCCAACAAATACATGTTTATACCTGTCTTCACACTGAGTTTCATAATCGCTGATTCCTTTTCTCAGAGCATCAACAACGTCTTGAAGATCAGTTTTTGATAGTGTGAGTTTTCCCTTCAAGTCTATTACTACTTCGTCGTTTCTATAGTATTATTAGCTTGAAGTTCATGTGTAAATAATATCTTTTGAGCAAATTTTGGACTATTCATGTAATACATGCTCTCAAGAAACTCTTCTAGCATTTCTTTTCTACGAGCAATTTCGTCAGGTTTAAGATAAAATTTTTGATTATTAATGGATAGTGGCAGTTCAAAACGATCATTACTCATAATGATTACCGCCTAATTCTCTAGCTATTAACTTTTCTTCTCTTATTATTTTCACCTTTACCCCCATTAATTGTGATGATTGTACCGTATATATACCAAAACCGTCAAAATCTGCTCATTATATGTCATTTATACTTCTTTTGCCATTATAAGAAGATATTTATTCTTATATTTAGAATATCTTTTATCATATGAACAGGTTTGAAGGATTAATATTCGATCATTTTCTGTTACTTCTACTCCTGTATCGTATATAGACTTCTTTTTATACTTTGCTAATTCGTTTTTATAGACTTCTACATCATTAAAATTAGCATTATAGTAAGACCAGTCTTTAGCTTCTATATAGGATGCAAAAATTTGAAATTTCATTGTCTTTTTATTTGTTTCAAAATAGATATAAGGATGTTGCTTATAGAATTTTTCTTTGTAATATCCTTCTAAAATATGAAACTCTGTATGAATTGTTCTAGAGTTATGACCATATATTCTCAATGTTTTTGTTTTGGTAACAGAGTCTCTGAAGTCTAGGAAGGGATTTCCTTTAGCTAGAGATTTTCCGTCAATACCATGATTTAAATAATATACATTATCTGTTGTTTGAGTGATGGTTGCTTTAAACTCTGTATCAGGTATATAAATGGTTCCGACGATATCACTATCTGATTCTTCTTCAGGTTCTTCTACGACTTCTTCCTTCTTAATAACTTCTTTAACCGGTTCCTTTTTTTCAATTATAGGTTCTGCGGATTTAGAGATGCCAAAGCTAAAAAGAACAATTATAACAATTGTTAATAGTTTTAGAAACTTTTTCACCAAACCATCTCCTTTAATAAGCTGTTATTCTAATGGATATATTTTGTTTTGTCAATTATAGGGATATTTGTTATAATTGTTTTATAATAAGGGAGTGATAATATGGATGAGAGTATATTTAGAGAGTATGATATACGAGGTGTTTACCCCTCTTCAATAAATGAAAGAGTTGCTTATACAATAGGTAGAAGTTATGGTTCATATATACAAGAGAAATTAAAAAGAAAAATATGTGGAGTTGGGAGAGATAATAGATTATCTTCACCAAGTTTAGCAAAAGAATTAATAAGAGGTATCACAGAATCCGGCTGTGATGTTGTTGACTTTGGTTTAGTTACGACTCCTATGTATTTTTTTGGTTGTTTAAAAGCTAATGTTATTATAGGAGTAATGGTTACAGCTTCACACAATCCTAAAGATGATAACGGATTTAAATTTAGTGTTGACCATTTAGGTAATGCTCGTGGTGAACAAGTTTATGATTTTAAGGATTATACATTAGCAGGTCGTTTCTTAACTGGTAATGGAAAAGTAACAGAATTCGATCCAAGGGATTATTATAAAAGTTTTATTAAAGATAATGTAGATATGGGAAATAAAAGAGTAAAAGTGGTAGTAGATTGTGGTAATGGTGCTACTTCTCTATTTGCTAAAGATATTTATTCACAATTTCCTAATTTAGATATTACAATGATTTGTGATAAAGATGATGCTACATATCCAAATCATCATCCAGATCCAGCAGTTGTCGAAAATAATAAGATGTTACAAGAAAAAGTGTTGGAAATTGGAGCCGATATAGGTATTGGTTTTGATGGTGATGGCGATAGAGTTGGTTTTGTTGATGAAAAAGGTAAAATTGTTCCAATTGATAAAGCGATGATTATATATATAAGAAATATTTTTAATGATGTAAATCCAAAGAAATTCTTATATGATGTTAAATGTTCTAAAGCTTTAGAAGACGAAATAATAAAATTAGGTGGTGAACCTGTTTGTTATCGTACTGGAGCATCTTGGACAAGATATGCTACTAACAAAATGGAATTAGCTTTTGGTGGTGAGTTCTCTGGGCATATGTTCTTTAGAGATAGATGGCCAGGATTTGATTCAGGAATATATAATGGTCTTAGAATGATAGAAATATTATCTAAAAGTGATAAACCAATGTCTAGTTTATTAGACGGTATAAACAATTATTATTCAACACCAGAAATTAAAGTGCCTGTATCTGATGAAACTAAGTTCGATATTGTAAAAGGTGTTTTAGAATATGCTAAAGGACAAAATTATAAATTATTAGATATCGATGGAGTTAGAGTTACTTTTGATGATGGATGGGCATTAGTTAGAGCTAGTAATACTGGCCCTAATTTAACTATTAGATTTGAAGCTACGACAGAAGAAAGATTAAAAGAAATTCAAGATGAGTTCAATAAAGTAATTGATAAGGAAAAAGAAAAAGCTGGATTAAAATAAAGAGAAAAACTATTCGTTTTCCTCTTTTTTTCTTAGTGTTAAGCTATTGTCTTTTTCCTTTTCTTTTACTATTAGTTTAATACCATCATAGTAAGGTGTGTTTTCATCAAAATGATATCCAACATGATTAATTCCTCCCATGTATTCAAAATCTATTAATTCGTAATTATAAATGCTTATGGACTCTTCCAAAGCATTATTTAAATCTCCTTTGGTTAAACGAGTCATCTTACCATCAGGTTCAATTATATAAAAAGCTATACTTGGTTCACCGTTATCAATAGTTAGTTTTTCTTTAACAGATATTCGATAGTTTTTTCTTGAACTAAAGTATTCGATTATAGCTTGATCTACTTCATCTAGAGTTAAATAGATAGAACTATTATTGTCTTCTTGCATAAGTCTATTATCTAAAAACTTTTTTTTATATTGATCTATTATTTCTTCTTTATTATTACTTTTTTTAATTACATTTTGAATAAAGGCAAATGTCTCTTCTAAACTGTTTAAAGTTAAAGTAAAAGTTTCATCTTCACTATTTTTAATTTTTAAGAGAAATTTTAATTTGTTATTAATGATAAACATATTAATACTGACACGAAACCTCATTAAAGGAATAGATATTTCATTCCCATTTATATAACTACCTACTTCAATTTTTTCCATAGAATCATCTCCTAATAATATTATAACAAAAAAAGTAATCTTTTAAAAGCGATTACCATAGTTTGATTTATCTTCATCAGGAGGTGATTCTAGTTCTTCAAAGTTTTCTTCAACTGGTTGTTCTTCTACAGGATGATTAATTTCTGGACCAGGTTCTATTTCTGGAGTTTTTTCTTCAATAGTTTTATTAACTTCTTGATATGCAAAGTTAGCAACGTTTAAATCCAAATAACCATATATACCATTTATTTCTCCAGCATCAGTATATTGCCACATATCGTAACGACTAGAATAATCTGTTTCATCAGCATAATGGGCTAACCAAATCTTATGATTCTCAAAACGATTTAAATCCCAGTGCTTAGTTAAAGCAGTTTTATTGCCATATAACATTCCGTAATAACCATGAGATTTAAAGTAATTTAGGAATATTAAAGCATTATAGTTTATTCTTTCGTCACTTACTTTTTCTAAACGATGTTCTCCAAATGCTTCTAAATCATAAGCAACAGGATAAGTAATTTTATAATCTTTTATTTTGTTTAAAACAAATGTTGCCTCTTCTAATACTTCTAGTTCGTTTCTAGCTGTAGAATAAAAATATACTCCCACTGGTACATCAGCGGCATTTGCTCCTTTAATATTTTGTTCAAAGTAAGAATCTTCTACTATTTCTCCACTAATGAGTTTTCTAGTACCTACTCTAATCATTGCAAATTCTACACCAGATTCTTTTACTTTTTCCCAGTTAATAACACCTTGCCAGCCAGATACATCTATTCCTCGTGTCGTTCTACTTACTTCTTCTACTTCTAATGTATTAATTATGTTAGCATCATGTTTTTCTATTTTATTTATTAATAATTGTATTTCATCAAATTCGTTGCCAATAGGTTTATGTTTAAAAAAACTATAAGATATACCTATACCTAAAGCAATTAAAATTAAGGCAGTAAATATTAGAACAACTATGGTACGATGTCTTAAGGAAAAGGCTTTAAATTTATCTAATAATGTATACTGCTCGTCCATAGTTACTCTCCTTTACTATTCATATTATATCATAATAAAAAGCTCTTTCGAGCTTTTATATTAATTAATTGACATTAGCGTCATACCAATTCTCTAGTGCAGCTTTATCCATAGCACCTTCATAATCTGTAATTACTTCACCTTTTTTAATATTTAGTAAAGTTGGTGCTGCTTTGAACGCATAATAGTTACGTAATCTCTTTGTTTCTTCATTATTCATTCTAGAAATATTTAGTCTGATAGCTTTAGTATTATTAGCAACTAATACTTCATTTAATATTGGTTCAAAAGTTACACAATAGAAACAAGTATCACTAGATATTAAAACTAACATATTTTTTCCTTCTGCTACTTTTACTTCAAAATCATCGATGTTAGTATTAATAAGATTAGAGTAATCAGCATCTTTAAATGATTTAGATGAAGAATCTTTTTCTTCTTTATCAACATTATATTCAATATTTTTATACTTAGAATCATCTATGTAGTTTTCTTCTAGAGTATTTTGTTTGTTTATATTAACAACTACGTAAATTAAGCAGCCAATAACAATTAGAGCTATGGCAACTGTTAATCCTAGGATGATACTTTTATTTTCTTTATCTAGTTTACCAATGTTTTCATATGAAGGTTCTTGAGTTTGATTTAGTTTTTTAACGGCTTCACTAAGATCAATTTTTTCTTCTTTGTTGAAAACATATGTTTTTTCTAATACTTCTTCTTTAGGTGTTACTTTAGTTTCAACTTTTTCTTCTACTACTTTTTTAGTATCTATCTTTTTAGCAGGAGCTTTTTTAGCAACAGTTTTTTTAGCTGGTGTCTTTTTTGGGACTGCTTTTTTAGTTGTAGTAGTTTTTTTAGCAGATACTTTTTTCGTTGTTGTTTTTTTAGTTGCTGCTACACTCTTTTTCTTTGTATTTGATTTTTTCTTTTCCATAAATATCACCTTTTTTATACTTAAGTATATTTTAGCATTTTTATCATAAGAAAAAAAGAGTTTTTTAATCCTCTATTATTTCTATAAAACGAATTGATTTGATTTTTTGATCTTTAATAGGTTTATCGTTCTCATCTGTTTTTGTTTCTGCAATTTTATCAACTACATCCATGCCAGCAAATACTTTACCAAAAGCAGCATAATTACCATCTAGATATGTTGATTCTTTTTGAACTATAAAGAATTGACTAGAGGCAGAATTCAATGTAGCAGAAGTTTCAGGATTTCCACCACGTCTAGCCATAGAAACTACTCCTCTAGTATGAGACATATTATTTACTACACCATTAAGTTGGAATTCACCCTTTATATTTTCTTCACTTCCACCAGAACCAGTTCCAGTTGGATCACCAGTTTGAATCATAAAATCTTTTATTACGCGATGAAATATTAAACCATCATAATATTTTTCACTTACTAATTTTTTAAAGTTCTTAATAGTTATAGGTGTTTTACTATTTGATAAAACGATAAGTATTATATCCCCATTTTCCATTTGAATTTTAACACGATCAGTTTCTTTATCTACTACTTTAAACTTGTAACCTTCTATTTCACCTTCATTTATTTCTTCTTTCACTACTTTTTCAACTTCTTCCTTTTTTTCTTTTTCCTTCTCTTTTTTATTATCACAACCTACTAAGCTAAGTGTTAATAACATAACAATTATTAACAATATTGTCTTTTTCATTTTTTTACCTCCGTTGTTTATTTTAACACTATGTTATATAAGATATAAAGTATTTTAGTCACTTTTTAACACATAAGATGTTCCATTACTTATTTGTTTTAAATGGATTTGTTTAATCTCTTCTATATCTTCTTCAGTTGTACTATCATATATTTCGCTAAATTCAGAATATTCTTCTACTTCTATCCAATAAGTACGGATGTACATAGTTAAAGGATGTTTGGGAACTCTATTTTCGCTTATTCCGGCTTCTTCTAAAGAATCATATAATATAATCATCGGAGAATCATAAACACCTATTTTTACAACATCTCCATTATTTTCTTCCATTTCCAACATAATTTTTTTAGCAAGTACTTCTTTAAATTTAGCTAGTTGTTCAGCAGTTATTGGTTCAAGGGGCTCTTCATTTTCAGAGCTTATTCTAATAAAAATATCTTGTTCGTCTGTAATAACAATTTTATTGGCCCACCATTCAACAGCTATTTTTACAGCTGGATAAATTGTTTCAGGTGAGTTAGCTAATTCTCTTTCTTCTTTATCATACATATATGACTGATATATATCATAAACATCGGAGTTAAAATTATCAGTATTATGAATTCTTTCTTTCTCATATGTTAAATTACATAAAGCACTATTTAATTGATTGTATTCATGTTTTATTTTGATTTTTAATTCATTTTTCATTTTTCTTTGTTTTAATAATTGTCTTTTGTAAGAAAGTTTTATATTATCTTTTTGACAATTTTCAATCTTTTCGTTTAAACCTGTATCATAACTAACATATTTTTTTCTAGGTATTGATTCATTATCTAGTTCTAGAGTAATCTTCGTATTATCTTCTGATATTTCTATTTTAGTCCCCATGATCCGATTATAACTACATTCTTTAGAATAAGGGACACTAATAGTCTTTTCATCAAAATCATAACGTATTTCTTGGCCATTATTAAGTCTTATAAAGGCATAATTATAATATATATCATCGTCTTCTTTGTTTTCATTTACGAAACTTAATACTTTTTCATATATATCTTTAGCTACTCTTCTTATTTGTTCTTCAAATTCCATGTAAAATCACACTTTCTGATAAACGGTTTTATTATAATACACAAACGTATAATAGTATATTTATTTTAACAATTTTTATCTTTTACGAAAAAACGTATTGACGAACAAATGTGTTAGTTTTATAATTTGAGTAGATGGGAGATGAAGGTAATGAATAATAACTTGATGATAAGTAAAATTGAATTAAATAGAGACGAAATAAAAGATTTTAAGAAGTACCCTTTTAATATAGAAATTATTAAAAATTTTAAAAAATTGGAATTTAAAAAGAATGTTACTTTCTTAATTGGAGAGAATGGTATTGGTAAATCAACTTTTATTGAAGCTATTGCTATTTATTTAGGTCTCCCTTCAGAAGGTGGAACTCAAAACTTTATGTTTAGTACTAATAATACTAGTTCTGATTTATATAAATATTTAAAAATAAGACAGGATAATAAACCTAAAACGAAGTTCTTTTTAAGAGCTGAAAGTTTTTATAATTTTTCTACTGAAGTGCAAAGATTAGCAGAAAAAGATGGATATCCTGAACTATATAATTCTTATGGAGGTAACTTGCATGAATTTTCGCATGGTGAATCATTTTTAAAATTAGTTAAAAACAGGTTTTCAGCAAATGGTTTATATATTTTAGATGAACCGGAAGCGGCTTTATCTCCTACTAGACAAATGTCATTATTATGTCTTATCGATGAATTAGCTAAAAATGGTAGTCAGTTTATTATTTCCACTCATTCCCCTATTTTAATTAGTTATAGAGATGGAGAAATATTAGATTTAAACGATGGTTTTAAAAAAATAAAATATGAAGATACTGATATTTATAGAGTCTATAAAAGCTATTTAGATAATCCTTATCAAATGCAGAAAAGGTTATTCGATGAATATTCTTAGTATTGATTTAAAAAGTTTTTTTGCTTCCTGTGAATGCATAGCAAGAGGATTAGATCCCTTTTCTACTCCTTTAGTAGTTGCTAATCCTAATCAAGGTGGTGGAGCCATTACTCTTGCTGTTACTCCTTATTTAAAGAAACAAGGGGTTCCATCACGAGGAAGAATATTTGAAATACCTAAAAATATTAAGTATCAAATAGTTGCTCCAAGAATGAATTATTATGTGGCGATGAGTAAAAAAGTTATTAGTATCTATTTACAATATGTAGCTAAAGAAGATTTACACGTATATTCTATTGATGAATGCTTTTTAGATGTTACTCATTATTTGAAATTGTATAAAAAGACAGATTATGAATTGGCTGAAGAAATACTAAAAGAAATAACTAAACAAACTGGTTTAACTGCTACTTGTGGTATTGGCCCTAATATATTACTAGCTAAAATAGCTATGGATATAGAAGCTAAAAAAGAAAAGAATGGAATAGCAAAATGGACAGAAGAAGACATTGAAAAAAAGTTATGGAAAATTACTCCCCTATCTAAGATGTGGAGTATTGGTCCAAGAATGGAAAAGAGATTGAATGCTTTAGGTATATATTCTGTTGGGGATTTAGCTTTAACTAATAGAAATTTTTTGAAAGATAAATTTGGTGTTATGGGAGATGAATTGTGGTTACATGCTAATGGGATTGATAACTCTGTTATCGCCAAATTAGATAAACATCCTAAGGAGAAATCTTTTTCTAATAGTCAGGTTTTATTCAAAGATTATGATGGTAATAATGTCAAAATAATAATAGAAGAAATGGTAGATATTGTTACAAAAAGAATACGACTTGCTAATAAACAAACACAGATAGTAGGTTTATCTATAGGTTATTCTAGAACTTATGGTGGCGGATTTTATAGAATTTTAAAACTAGATAATCCTACCCAAGATACTAAATTAATTTTAGATACCTGTTATTTGTTATTTGATAGGTATTATAGTAATAAACCAATTAGAATGGTGGGCGTTAGTTTAGGGGGATTAAGGGATAAAACAGATAGACAATTAAATTTATTTACAGATTATGAAGAGGAAGATAAAGAGGAAAAGAAAGAAAAAGTAATAGATGAAATTACACATAAATATGGTAAAAATAGCATACTTAGGGCTTCTTCATTACTTAGTGATTCAACTATAAAAGATAGAAATAAAAAAAGAGGTGGTCATAGTGAATAGTTGGTTACCATTTAATGCTGTTTGTGATGGAAACAGTTTAATAAAACAAATAGAAAAAGAAAAAAGTAGATTTTACAAACCTACTTTATCAGAAGAGCAGTTATCAGATATTCAAGAAAAAATATATAGTGCTTTTCGTAATAAAAGCACTATTAATATTAAATACTATCAATCTGGTTATTGCTATAAAATAACTAATACCATAAAAAAGATAGATAGTATAAACAGAAAAATAATATTTACTAATGGAAAAACTATTTTCTTCTCTCAGATCCTAAATGCTGATGAGTAAAATCATATAAGCCATTATATTCATCTTTACTAATTGGTAATCCTAAAGATAAACGTTTATCAAGAGGCATTCTTTTAATACTACTTTTAAAATCAGATAGATATAATTTATCTAAAGTGACTATAGCATTTCTTTTTATAAAATAAGTTTCAGCTGGGCATTTTATTTGCCCATTTTTTATTTTATATATTCGTTTTAAATGAGCAAACAACATATCTGCCCAAAACTCAGATAATTCTCTATAATACTTTTTATTAAAGGTAATCATTCCCTTATATGTTAAATAATCAGCATTAATCTCCGCTGGATCAATAAGCGAGTAATCATTATTACAAAATTTCCCGATTTTTATCAAATGGTCTCCAACTTGCCTTACAAGTTCACCATATTTACTACCAAAACGAGTTTGTACAGATCTACCATAATATCTATCTAAAATAGCCGCGTAATTACGACTTTCAATCATAGAATCCATATAAGAAGTTCTAAACAATTCATATTCTATACCACGGGAACAATTTTCAAATAAATACTTAACTTGTTGAGCATGATGACACTCATGATCTAAAACACTAATATCTGTTTCACCTAGAAGAATTGGTGTAAGCATCCTAGCAAAAGAATACTTTTTACTATCTTTTACGTACTTATCTTTTAAACGTTTCATTCCATTTTTATAAATAATGATAGTTTTTTATCTATTTTAAACTCTGATTCTTCCCCATATTCCGCAGAAGACTTTATTTGTAGTAAAGAAGGTACAGCGTATTTCTCTATATCATATTCCTTAGCTAAAAAAGCCAATAATCTTCTTAATTGACCCTCATCAAGAATTCTTTTTGAATTCTTAGGAGTATGTAATAATTCCCAAAAAAATTCTTCTTTTTTAGTAACTCTGTTAGTATTATTTCTACTCATAGTCCCCCTCCTCATGCTCAAATAAAATACCACAAAAAAAAGGAATTAGCAAAAATTCCTATCCATGGCGGCCTCCACCACTTGAATGGCCTCCACCGGAGTGTCCCATACTAGAACTGTGGCCTCCACCTCCTGATCCAGAATCAGATGGCGGAATATAAGTTCTATTAGTAACGCTGTTAACAAGTTCATCTTTATTAACAGTTAGATTAATACTTTCATGATCTGTATAAACAGCAGCATCAGTAGCAAGACGAATCATTTTATTCTTCTTAACCATGCCTGAAACTACAAGCGCCGAAATAATAAGTGATATTATAGCGGCTGGTATAGCTGCTCCTGCATAATTATATACTCTCTTTAAATGACCATCTTTATCAAGATAGTATTTACTTTTATCTCTTAACATTCCATCAGGATCGACAAAATAATTATCTAATTTACCACTATCATAATATGATGATAATTCTTGAATTAGTTCGTGGATACCTTCATAGTAGTGTCCTTCATGAATATAGTCATAGATGTCATCTAAGATATTACTTAAACGTGTATCATAGAAATATAATTGTGCTTCACCAAAGGAATAGAGATCAAAATAAGGATCAGATGAATTAGTATTCCTAAAGAATAGTACTCCATTTTTACCAAAGTCATTGAAATCATAAAAATCAGTTGCATACTCTTCATTTTGGGAATCTCTTGTATATTCATATTCCTTAGTAAGAATTACCAAATCAAAATCTGTTTTTTCAGAAAATTCTTTTATTTCTTCTAATATTTGTTGTTCCTCTTCTTCGTTTAGTATTTCTGAGAAATCATATATTTTTTCACTTGCTTCAACATAAGGTGTGTTAAGAACATATGATTTATTACTATCTGTTACTTCATATTTAGTTACACCATAATTAGCAAGTCCATCTCTAGATTTAGTATTAGTACTAGCTAGTACTAATGTAGGAAATAAAACTAATAATATAGTTAATAATATTCTCTTCTTCATATTCTACCCCACCAACCATATAAATATTAAAAATAATATAACAAAACTAATAGCAAAGATTAGAACGGAATATAAGAATTTTTTCTTTTTATCTAATGGTATATCACCAATGAATTTTCCAGATTCACCATTCATAGCGAATATATAAGTTTTATCTCCATATTTAACATTAACCATCCAAACCGGTAATAACGCATATTCTACTTTAGATTCTGTAGCTGATAAAGTATCTTCTGTAATAGTTTTAGTAGTATAACTTGAATCCTTATACATTAAACTTCTAGTAGAATTTAAGGCTCTTTCATCTGCTATCTTAATGGTGTCATCACTAGGTACATCATATTTCTCAGCGAAGAAACCAGATAAATAAGCATGGTTGTATTTTACCATTTCATTATAATCAAATGGTTCAATAGAATTCATTATATCATCATCAAAGTTTTTAGAGCCATCAGTAGGTATTCTAACGAATTTAATAGTACCACTACGATACAACTTGAAGTAATCTGTTTGAGTATACTGATAGTCTCCAGTACGCCAAGATTTAACTCTTGTTGCTTTACCATTTAAATCTCCAGTAATGGAAGTTGAATGAAGCCAGAAAGGAATATAAACTCCTTTAATTTTTTCGATGTTCTTTTTATTATTAAAGTCCTTAGGACATAATGGTCTTCCTTTAGATATATTAACAAAAGCTTCAATTGCTTCTTCTTTTGTCTTCTTAAAGGGAATTATATAATTAGGAGCAAATTTACCGCTTAGTTTGCTTTTTAAAATAGCTATACTACCGCAATAAACACAGAAGGTAGCTGCAGTATTTTCATCAGCAACTATTTCTGCACCACAGTTTTGACATTTGTATGATAATAAGTCTAATTCTTCTTCATTAGCATTTTCAGCAATGTCATTAGCTTCAGCACTACTAGCATTATTATACTTTTGCATCTCTTCTAAAGTGAATTCACTAGAACAATATTCACATTTCCATTTATTAATTAATGGATTAAATGATATTGGTGCGCCACATGAAGGACATTTATTATTAATAGCTTTCTCTTTTTCTTTAGTAAGCTTTATTATTTCTTTTTCTTCTTTTGTCAATTCTTTTTTAGTTTTTTCTTTTGGAGCGTTGTTGCTCTCTTCTGTTTCAGTTGCTTTTTCTGTTGTCTCTTCTACTTTTGTTTCTTCATCTTTTGATGTTTTTTTCTTTGTTTTTTTCTTTGCCATTCAATCACCTACTTTATATAAAATTATAACATAAGAGTTTTTAATAAAACAGAAGCTGCAGGTTATTTTGCTAATTTCTTTTTAAAGTTTCCGTAAACTGCTACTCCATCGTCTTTAACAATAAAGGCATCTTTATCTAGATAAGGAATGTGGCTTTCTAAAATAGTTAATTCATATTTAGATAATACTACGTAACTAATATATGTTTTAGAGTGTGTACCAGTACCTTCTGCTTCCCACGTAGTAACATCACGGTCTATTTCCTTCATAACAAAGTCGATTATCTCTTTTGGTTCTCTCTTAGTAAATATCATAACAGTTGAACTGATATTTTGAAGATGAAAACGATCAACCATAATAGATGCAAAGACCGTATATAGTATTGAATAAATCATTATCTTAACACCAAATATCAGACCACAGATTATAAAGATACAAGTATTAATTATTGTACCAACCATTCCAACAGTTATTTTTCTATTACGGGTACTAATAGCAATGCCAATGATATCTGTTCCTCCCATAGAAGAACTTGATGATAGTACTAATCCTGAACCAATACCAGCAAGGACGCCGCCAATTAGAACACTAGTTATTAATTCATCAACAAGCATTTTACTAGATATAGGAATAAATGTTAAAAAGATTGTTTGGAATATTACACATATAATAGTACGACGAAAGAAAGTCTTACTAATAAATCTATATGCCATTATAAATAAAGGAATATTAATAGCTAAGTTGATTAAACCAACAGTATTCATTTTGGCATTAAATAAATGTTCTATTAATGATGATAATAGCTGTGAAATACCTAGTATTCCTCCATTAAATAAGTGATTAGATACTATAAATATATTAATGGAAAAGGAAAAGATTAGGGTTCCTAAAATAGCCGTTAATAGTTCCGTCTTAGTCCATTTAAAGTGCTTAAATAAAAAGTTATCTATTGCTTTTATCATATATTATACCTTCTTAAAATTCATCGTCTTCTTGGGGAGCAGTTAGTGATTCTACATCTACTCCATTGATGGAATCAAATCTTTTTGTAATCTTTTCTGTAGTTATATTAATATCTTTAATATCTTTAGTAACTGTATCCATTGTTCTACTTAATTTATCCCATCTTTCACGATATTTCATAAATTCTTTGCTTAGTTTGTTTAATTCTGTATGAATTACTTGAGCGTATTTATCACGTTCAACGTTCTTAATAATCATCTGGATTATAGTTAATGTGCTCATTAAAGTTGTTGGTCCAGTAATCCAAACTCTTCTTTCATAAGAGTATTTTAATAAGTCGCTATGATAGGCATTTATTTCAGCAAATATTGCTTCAGCTGGTAAAAACATAATAGCTTGATCAGCAGTTTCTCCAGGTATTATGTATTTTTCAGAAATGGCATCAATATGTTTTTTGACGTCTGTTTTAAATAGTCTTTCAGCTACATTTCTTTCACTTGTTGATAGATTTTTATCAGTCATTTTTTGATAATTCTCTAATGGGAATTTACTATCAATACAAATGGTTCCCAATGGTTCTGGAGCAAAGATGATGGAATCAGCAATTGAACCATTGCTCATAGTATGCTGTAAGTCATATACTTTACCTTTATTTTCGCCGAAGATACTTGTAAGAATGTAATTAAGGTTTACTTCTCCAAAAATACCACGAGTTTTCTTATCAGTTAATACGCTTTGTAAATTAACAATTTCTGTAGATAAACTATCTATTTTCTTTTGAGCTTCGTCTATTTTAGTTAGTCTTTCTAAAACGTTATTAAAGGTCTTATTAGTTTTTTCAAAGTTCTGATCAATTCTTTCGTTTAGCTGATTATTAATAACAAGTAGTTTTTTCTCTATTTTTTCATTAAGTTTATCAATATCTTCAGTCATATTTTTGGAGATATCAAACTTGAAATCATTCATATCATTATTAACGTTTTTTTCTAGTTTTCCTAGTCTTTCAATTAAGTCATTATCATCGAATTTTCTAAAGAAACTTATTATTTGAAGAATAATAATTATTACTAATAATCCGATTAAAATATAGTTAATCATTATCATCACTCTTTCCTATATAATTATAACAAACATGGAAATGTATTTAAATCATATTATGCTATTTTTAGTAATTTATTTCATAAAAAAAGCACTATAAGTGCTTACATTTTATCTTCTAAAAATTCGTTTTCACAAGTAAGATTTATTTTTAATTCTTTTAAACTTCTCTTATCACTACCAGTTACTATATATGTAGCATGAGCTTCAGTATTTTTTAGTTTTGTTAGACACGCTATTGCTTCCGCAGCAAGAGGATTAGTTACAGAACTAATACTTAACGCTGTCAATACTTCTGATAAGGTTAGACGATTCCCAGAACCCATTTCTCGCTTTAGTTTTAACATAGGTTCTAAGATTGTTGGAGATAACAAATAAATATCATCTGGTATCTTACTTAGATATTTAATAGCATTTAGAACTACTGTCCCAGCTGGTGTAAGAAGATCAGTTTGTTTTCCAGTTATAATCTTACGATTTACCTTCATAGCTATTACTGGTAAACCATTTTCTTTCTTTTTCTTTTCTAAAGCAGGTTTTATAACATCAAGATATGTTTCATCAATACCTAGTTCATTCATTAATAGTTTGACTTTCTTATAAGTATCTTCATCACATAAACCCATTTTATAGTTATTTAGTTCGTTATAATATCTTCTAACTATTTCCTTTTTTGATGCATCTTCTACTACTTCGTTATCAGTAATACAGAAACCAACCATATTTACTCCCATATCAGTTGGAGAATAATAAATATCTTTCTTACTTACTTTACTAAGTATAGCTTTTAAAATAGGAAATGTTTCAATATCACGATTGTAATTAACAGCTGTTTCTCCGTATTTTTCAAGATGAAATGGATCAATCATATTTACATCTTTTAAATCAGCAGTAGCTGCTTCATATGCAAGATTTACAGGGTGTTTAAGTGGTAAATTCCAAACAGGGAATGTCTCGAACTTAGCATAGCCAGCATTAACTCCTCTTTTATTTTCATGATATATTTGCGATAAGCAAGTTGCTAGTTTTCCTGAACCAGGACCAGGGGCATTTACTAGTATTAGTTTTTTTGTTGTTTCAACATATGGATTAGCTCCATACCCTTCTTCGCTTACAATGGTATCTACATCCGTTGGATATCCCTTGGTAAAGGTGTGAATATAAGTCTTTATACCATTTCTATTTAGTTTCTTTATAAACTTATCCACACTTAATTGGTTCTTATAAAGAGTTATAACAACACTGTTAACACTAAATCCCATTTTTTTAGAATTATTTATTAATTTAATTATTTCTTGATCGTAAGTGATTCCGTATTCACCTCTAGTTTTATTCTTTTCTATATCCCCAGCATTTATACAAAAGATTATTTCTAAGTCATCTTTTAATTCTTTAAACATACTAATTTTTACATCGTTTTTAAAACCAGGTAATATTCTAGCGGCATGAGAGTCGTCGAATAATTTACCTCCTACTTCAAGATATAACTTATCAAATAGTTTAAATCTTTCTTTTATCTTTTTACTTTGAATTTTTACATACTTCTTGTTATCAAATCCTACTTTCATTATTTCTCTACCCTTCCATATTTTAATTATATATTTTTTATATAAATATGAAAATAGAATTGGCATTTTTTTACATAAAAAAATACAAAAAAAAATCCTAAAAAGGATTTTTAATCTTCACCAAAGAAATCGTCAAAGAACTCATCGTCAGTGATGTTATTATTGTTAACTACTACACTATCTGCGTCAATATTTACATTTGCTTTGTTTTCAGGTTGTAAAGTAGTATTATTATCGACAGGTTTTTCAGTAGTTGATGCTTCGCTTTCCAAGCGAGCAAGATTGTTTTGAATTCTTTGTTTTAAATCTAGAACTTCTTGATTAGTATTGTTTACAGTATTACTAACATCATTGGCAGTATCCTTTAATGTCTCTACTGTATCAACTACCTTCTCCGTAACATCTCCTAGAGCTTCGATGCTATCATCCAAACTATTATCTACTTTAATATTTGTGTCTAAGTAGATAGGATTAATTAAGTCAGCGTTTTGAGCTTTAGGTATTGTATCCTCAATGAAATCTTCTTCCTCAATAGGACTTTTAGTTGCTACAGCAATATTTGGTGTTGAAGTATCAACATCTATTTTTGGCATTTCACTTGGTTCTAGTACTTCAACATCTAATGGTTTAACTTCGGAATTAGTAATATTGATATTAATATTTGGTGTTGTTGTTTCAACTTTAGGAATACTAATATTAACATTTGGTGTTGTTGTTTCAACTTTAGGAATACTAATATTAACATTTGGTGTTGTTGTTTCAACTTTAGGAATACTAATATTTTTTTCTATTTCTATATTAGGTTCTTTAGTTTCCTTTACACTATTTTCTATTTCTATATTAGCTTCTTTAGTTTCCTTTACACTATTTTCTATTTCTCTTTGAAGTTCTAAGTCTAGTTCTTTTTTAATAGGATCTTTAACTTCTTCTTTATTTGGTTTATCTAAGGTGTTAGATAAAGAATCTATGAATTTTTCATCAGAAGTCTTAGGTTTATCTAGGATATTAGGTAATGAATCAACGAATTCTTCTGCAGAAGTCTTAGGTTTTGTAGCATCTGCTTCATTTCTTTTAGCCATTTCTTCTTTCTGACGAGCTTCCTCAGCATCTAATTCGGCTATCTTTTTATCGATATCTCGCATCATTGCATCGAAGTCAATCTTTTTATCAGATAATCCGCCTATATTGTTATCAAATGAAAATGGAGATGGCCCGCTAGAAGCAAATGGACTATTTGGAGCAAATGGAGATGGCCCGCCAGAAGCAAATGGACTCGGATTAGCAAAAGGATTTGGGTTAGAGAATGGAGATGAATCAAATGGTCCAGGTCCAAATGGTGAACTACCATTTCCCATTCCTCCTGCTGGATTTCCTTCTAAGCTTTTTAAAGTGTTTTCTCTTTTTTTCTCTTTAACAAATGTCTTAACATCAAATAATTGAATAGGTTGTTCTTCTCTTTGTGGGAAGGCACTATTACTTGCTTCATGACCCCAATGCATCTTGAAGTTTGGTGTATATTTAACTTTTAGTGGTGATAAACGCCATCTAATTATTATTGCTTCAAACAATTTCAATTTTTGTAAGTCTGTTACAGTTACTAATGGTGTAGATGTAGTTTTTTCACTATCTTTAGATTTTACATCTCCACACATTTTACTTATTTCTTCAAGAGCTGCTAATTCTGTACTAATTAGGTATACTAAGTTACCACAGTTACCTCTAATAGTTTCTGCTATTTCAGCTCCATAAACACCTTTTAATTGAGCAAAGTTCTGAATAATGAAGGTGAATCTTATGTTACGAGAACGAGCAGCAGTAACCATTGTACCAATATCTTTTAGTGGTGGCATGTTAGCGAACTCATCTAAGATGAAGTTAGTTCTATATGGTAACTTTCCACCATTTTCTTGAGCAACATCAATTAATGTTTCATATACTTGTTTAATGAAGATTGTTGCTAAGCCGTGATAAGTTGTTTTTTCATCATGAATACAGATGAATACGGCAGTTTTTTCTCTACCAATATCACGAATATCAAAATCACTATGTGATAACATTTCTGACAAGTTTTCACGAGAAGCGAATCCCCTTATCTTTTGTCTAAATACTGATAAAATACTTCCTTTAGTATCTTGAGGAGCATTAATTGTATTAGATGCAAAAATATAAGCACTTGAACTTTCACCTTTTTGGGTAAAGTATTCTTTAATATAGGTATTAGATCCACCTAATTTTTCTTCTCCAACTGTAGACATATAGTTAATAGAGTTAATATTCATCTCTGATTCTTTAGCATCGTCAAATAAACCTAAAGCTAAACCTGAGAAGTAGTCAGCTGCTGATTTTTCCCAGAATGGTTCACCTTTATTATTTGGATCATATAAAATGTTTAAAGCTACGTCGTCTAGCAATTCTGTAGATTTATCTTTATTACCACTCTTATGATATTGATAAGGTAGTGTTAATGGGTTCCATGCGTTACCTTTTTGAGGATCACGGAAGTTTAAGATAACAACTTTATATCCTCTTTGTTTTAGGTAATCACCAGCGGCTATGTATAACTCTGCTTTTGGGTCGGTAATAATCATACTCTCGCCATTTTTAATCAATAATTCTACCATTGGTTCAACAACAGTTTGTGATTTACCTGAACCAGTAGAACCTATTACTAAGTTATGATATTCACCATTATCTACCCATAAATGTTTTCCATCATTAATTAAAGGAATACCAGCTGCCTTTGTTTCTTGATCTAATGGATTAACCATTTCAACATCTTTATCTTCTTTGTATTCTTTTTCTTTAGCCCATCTATTGTATCCTTTTTCTTCTTTATCTTTTACTTCAAATCCTAATCCACCCTTTTTTCTTTCAAAGATAGAATTTTTAACACTAGTAAAGATAATTATTAAAAAGAGTACAAAAAGAACTAATGTAACACTAGTATATTTAAATAACCCTATAAATGGATTCAATCCAGCCGTTAAAGCTCCATCATTTTGAAGAGCCATAAAGTTTCCTACTAGTATTGCACAAAGATATAAAAGTAGTAAACAAAATATTACGAAGGTTACTAAATCCTTTTTTGAAACTCTAAATTTCACAATATCACCCCAATACATGCATATTATACTATATTAATTACATATTATCTATTCTTTTTCTTAGATTCCATTCCAATAAATAATAAAATAATAATTACCCCTATTACTCCAAGAATTATCAAAAAAATATTAACTGATTTTTGACTTTCTTCAAATTTTTCTAGTTGGACATTTTTTCCTTTGTATCTAATATCAGCTTTAATACCTTCGTTATTAACACCAATATTATTTGAATCTGTAGTACTATTGTTAGTACCATCTTCATTATTTTTTTTGTTTTGTTCTTTTTCTTTATATTCATTTGGATGTTTTTGTTTATATATATAATTTCTCATTCTTATATATATGTTTTTGTTTTTGTTACTAGGTGTAAAAACCCAAGTATAAGTATGGCCTTTAACACTATCAGCATTGCTTTCTTCAACTTCTAGATTGGTATTAATATTTATTTCTAAATAACTAAGACCAGGATATAAATCAAAGGCAAAAATACCATCATTTGAAGTATATAATTCCATTAATCCAGTTCTTTCGCTAGAAACTATAGCTGAAGAACTGAAGAAATTTTTCATTGTTTTTGAATCATTATATTTTTTAAGGTTAAAAGCATACGAATAGTAAATCTTATCATCTTTTATATTCTTTTTATAGTAAGCTACTCCTTCTCTTTTTTCATCTGGAGCTGCGTCTACTATATTATTCTCGTCATAAACGGGTATATATTCACGAAAATTATCTCTAGAAGTTGTTTGATCATCGATTACAATTTCTTCGTATACGACATTATCACTTATTTCAAGATTTACTTTGGCAGTACATCCAGTAAGAATTATTAATAGTAAAACGATTAATATTATTTTCTTGATTCTCATATTCTACACCCTTTTATTTGCATTGTTTTCATAGAAAGCAGTCATATCTAGGCCTTTAAGATTTCCTCCGTCACCATCAAAGGAGTGTCTAGAAAAGATTACTCCAGATGAATTTCCAGCTGCTTCAGCGCAGATATACTGATTATTCTCGGTATCAACACCAATTACCAATATAATGTGATGGCTGTTGTATAAAAGATCCGCTGGTTGTAGTAAGGCACTATTGGATAAACTGACATCCCTAGCTCCACCCGTGTATTTGTAATTAGCTGCGGTAGTAGTAGCATTTCTGTATCCACCATTATATATAGACCAACCAACAAAGCCAGAACAGTCTAATCCACAGTATTCGTAAACTTGTCCGTTAGCTACGTCGTGACATGAAGAGCTACCCCAATTACCGCTAGCAAAAGTAGACATTTGGTCGTGTCCACCACCCCAGAAATAAGGGACTTTAACATTATACTGATTTGATAGTTCCCCTATTAGAGTAACTGCCGCAGCAACTACACCTGCTCTAGTCCCTACGCCTGCATCTTGAACATTCTTCTGGATTAATTGATTAAAAGCACCTATTGATGTTCCTTTACTTTGTAAGAAAGATGCTAATGGTTGATGAAGAATGTTAGAATTACTAGTGTCTAATTGATAATTATGATAATCAATATTACCTAATTGGCAATTACTTCCATCGGAAGTTCCAACTCCATACATAGTTCGAAGTATTTCTTTATATGTTTTGCCATTATTAGCTTCATTTATTATCTGCTTTTGATCAGAAGAT
This sequence comes from uncultured Mycoplasmatota bacterium, assembly GCA_947305065.1. Taxonomy (GTDB): domain Bacteria; phylum Bacillota_I; class Bacilli_A; order RF39; family UBA660; genus Coprovivens. The sequence goes on from CAMZCT010000001.1 coordinate 67,811, forward strand.
TTATATCCAGCTTCAATAGTATTACCACTTGAATCAACTAGTACTTGTCCTTTAACTTCATCTGCTAAAGCTTCTACTTGTCTGATTCTATCAGCACCTAAAGCAGTCTTCCAAAGAGATCCACTTTTGACTTCTGGTGAATATAAAGAAATAGCACCACGATCTACTCGATAACTATCTTTTGTATAATCCCAGTAAACTTGATCATTTTCACAGGCACGCATCCTTATAACGTTAGATTTTTTGTTATAACCATAAAAACAGTTGTCCGGATCGCTAGGACACATTCCTTTATTTCTAGATAAGGCGAAAGTACGAGCTGCTATTATTTGAGCTTTTATAGCTTCATCAGGAGCACTTTCTCCTATTTCAGCAAGAGCTACACCTAAAACGTAGTTTTCAAAGTCTAGGGTAGCTAGTGTTTCATATTTTGATGATGTTCCATCACAATTAATTAGTTCTACCTTAACATTTTTAATAGCTGTTTGACCTAAATTGCCGGCTGCTCCATATCTACATGATGTCTGGTTACCAGCAGCTACATCTTGAATATCTGCTGATGATTCTTCGATACCAAAAACATCTGGTATGGCACTGAATAATATTACAACTATTAAGAATATTATGAAACCTACCGATAGTACGACTCCAGTTACTAATAATATCATAGGTAGATGAGCCATAACCCATACTCGTATTTTATTTTTAATAGCTCTTTTAGCTTTATCTTTTATTCCACCACTTAAATCTTTAGGATCATTGTAGGTGTCTTCGACATCTCTTTTTCTGTTAACATTTCCTCTTAGTCCACTTCTTAATCGATTTCTTAATCTTGATAATGGTGAACTTTCTCTACGAGGAGATTGAGGACCTGCACCACCTTGACTTCCATTGGCTTCTGCGCTAGTTTCTTCTGGTCTGTTTAGCGGATTAACACTCGATGCCAACTGTCTTTTTCTAGGATTAGCCCTTTTATCTGGATCAATTCCATTTTGTTTTAGTCTGTTTTTAGCTCTTTTAATCTTATCATCAGCTACAGCATTTTTAGCTTTTGCTCTATTTTTTCTGGTATTTGCTGCATTATTTTTTGCTGCTTTACCGTTATTATTTTCATTCTTACCAGGTTGTTTATCGCTTTTATCACTCGAATCATTAGCAGCAGCACTACTTTGAGGTACTTCTTCAGTACTTGGTGATTCTACTGGTGTTGGTTGAGGACGTATTTTTTCTTCAAACGTACCATCTGGTCTAATACCTGGAGTTTTTATATTTTCTTCTTTTACTTTAAGATCTGGTAGTTGATCAGGATTGCTTTTGGCATTTTCATCTTCATTTTCTAATCCTGGTGCTCCTCCTAATTGGCTAGATTCTGTGCTATTTTCTTCAGGAGAAGTGCCTAAAGCTAAATCGTTGTTGGCCAGTTTATTTGCTTTACCTTTTTCAGCATCTACACCTTCTTTATTAGGTAAGGTGTTAGTATTCATGCCTTGACTTCCACGGGTGACTTTTTCATCATTTCCTGGTACTGTTGAACTACCATATGGTGATTCTTGTGGTCTCGCAGCGACTTTGCCATTTGGAGGATTAACTGGTTGTTTTGCATCACGTGGATATTTATTATCATCTGTATAATTTAAACCTTTATTGTTACCTTGTCCTAAATCACTAGAATTAGGAAAATCTGAACGAGGTGTATCTGTTGGTTGAGCCGGCAAATTAGCTGGTGCCACAACTTGTCTTGTAATTTTGGGGTGACTACTTTTACGAACTTCTTCAACTTGTTTTTGAAGAGCTTCTTTTGAATCTCCATAACCGGTATTAAACATGTCGTTAATTGTAGAGGCGAGTTTTCTTATTTCTTCTTCGGACATTCTTGTTGTATCTATTCCCATTTTTTTGAGATTTTCAATTATTTGCTCAATATTTTGGCCCATTTTCCCACCTCTTTTTCTCTATAGATTATAACATAATTTATACATAAAAAAAACTGGTGGATTATAATCCTCCACCAGATCCGAACGAATCAAGTTCTTCTTGAGTACATACTACATTTATACGCATTCTTCTATTACCACAAACGAATAATCCTTCTCCTTGATTGTAGTATTTAATTGACTCTATTTCACTTTCATTTAAGTCGATTAACTTACTTAAATCATCGGTTGCTTGTTTCTTTAATCCCATTATTAAGTAGTATGCAGCATTATCAAATATTGCTTTACCATGTACTAGGACGTTTTGTGCAGCGAAGTCAGTAGGTTGCTGAGTAATGATAATTGTTCCAGTGTTATATTTTCTAGCACGTCTTTGCATTTGAGCAAGGAACTCAGCTCCTAATTCATTTCTAGTAGATAATAGAACATGAGCTTCATCAACACTTAATACTGTTGTAGTATTTTTATCTAGTGATAGTCCCCAAGCGAATTTTAATATGTTGAAGAATAAGGCATTTCTGATGTTTTCATCAGAATTCATTAATTCTTTAATATTAAATACTATTATATTACTATCTATTTTCAAGGTTGTATGACCATTAAAGAAGTATTCTAATTCTCCAACTAATGGACGAATTTTCAACTCTAAACGTTCCATAACATCTCTTTCTCTTGTCTTATCAGGCATAGAAAGTAGACGACCTTTAACAGTAGCATATACATCGGAGAATGTAGGATAATCTTCTGGTTTTAATGAAGCAAAATCAGTTGTATTATCAATCTTATATCTCTTATATGTATCAGTTACAACTTCACTAAACATTTCTAGAACGTCTTCTTCTATTGAAGGAGAATAGTATTTCATGAAAGCTTTTAGTGATTGTAATCCACTTGTTAATACTGTATATCCTAATTCTTGATCATTTTCTCCTAAGTCATTATCCGGTACTATTTCTAGTGGATTTATCATACCAAATCGACCACCTTTACCAAGGTCTAGGTAACTTCCACCAACGTTAGCACACATTTCTTCAAGTTCACCTTCTGGGTCAACACATATTACTTTATAACCATTACGTATGTGACTTCTTATTAGCAATTTTGCTGCTGTTGATTTACCAGAACCAGAAGAACCTAAGATAATAAAGTTGGCATTATTTCTATTGTTTTCTTTCTTTAATTTATATAAGAATTGGTTAAATAATATTACACCACCAGAGAAGTCTACACCAAGTAATGCTGAGTCCCCTGGGTCTTTAACACTATCAAATATAAATGGATACATAGCTGAAATTGTTATTGATGGAATAGGTGTTCCAATTCTATCTTCTAAAGCTTGTTTTGGGAAGATTGGAAGCATTGATTGTAATACCTCTTTTTGTTCAAACATTAGAGGTATTGCACGCATTCCCATGGCATCAATATAACTTCTAACTTGCATTAATCTCATTTCTAATTGTTCCTCGTTATCAGCTAATATCATAATGTGTAACTGAAAGTCAAATATTCTAGCTTGAGTAGCTGCTAACATAGAAATAAAGTTTTCTAATGATTCATAGTCCTGACGAATACTTTCTTGAGTTGTATTATCAGTTTCTGATTGATATCTAATTTTTAAATCAGCTATTTCTTTATTTAACATACTCTGTAATGTTGAAAACTCAATTGGAATATGTTTAGCTACAATCTTTACTCCTGTTAAATTAGTTAAATTTGATAAGAATCCAGGAGGGATACTTTTTGGATAGCTAATTACTGTTAAGATAGTAGCGTTCTTACCGCTAATTATAAAATCTTTAAAATTAAATTTTAGCCCTTTAGGAGCTATTTCACTTTTTAATGTATTAGCCATTAAACATCACCGTCCCAAAGGTAGTGGTCATACCACCATTTAAGAAGTTATCTAAGATCATACGTAAGTCAACGTTTGAAACTCTGACTGAGTTTATTTGTGCGTTTGCTAAACCAGAAATCAAGTTAGCAATACGTTTTTGAATAACTTCCAATTTTTTCTCTTTAAACAGAATAAAATATTCCGTATCTACTACATTATACTCTGCACCCATAAAAGCGTTAGCTTTATTAATATCTTGCATTATAATTTTTCTAATAGCTGAATCTGGTGTTCTTTGATACAAGAGTTGTAATTGTGATAGATAGACATTTATATCAACTGGTCTATCAGCTATTATTAGCCAGAATTCATAATCTATCATATTGTAGAAGTTTTGTAGACTGAATAAAGTATTATTTCTTTCTCCTTCATCCATTATGAAAATGTTTTTTGGTAATACTTTTATACCAGTTACATAATAACCATTTTCTAGTTGAATCATTCCATCAATTATGTTTTTAACAGTTATCCAATCTTCTGCGTAATTCTTTACTCCATCATTTACGTTTTGCTCTGTCGCCATAACTAGCACACCAACCTCTCCAATAATATTTTTTTATTCCAAATAAGTATCTATTCATGTTTTCAATAAGTGTCATTACGTTGTGATAATGAGGTGGTAGAGGAAGAACTAAGAATATAGCAATTAGAGCTGGCATAGATATTAAGACCATTACTATGAACGATGCTCCTTTTGCTGCAACCAAACCACCAATTGATATGGCTATTCCAATGCCTAAGATTATTAAATCTCGGGCATTGAAATAACTTAGAAATAATTGTGATTTTTTAGAGTTTGCAGGTATTATAAATGTTCCATTGTTATTCATTTTCTACCTCCTTATTTCTTTTCTCCACTAGAAGGATTTCTACCGATTCTTCTTAGTGCAGATTGTAGTCTCTCATCATTTTGTAATCCATTGGTTAATCCATTTTTTAGCAATTCTGTTGCTGTTTTTTTATCAGATTTATCAATTTCTTCCCTAGAAATACCTCTAACCGTTTGTGTAGATATTTCACTATGACTTGCAAGCAATTCACTCTCGGAAGTATATGTTGATGCTCCTGTATCATCAATATAAACAAATCTTTTTTCTCCCTCAGTTTTTCCTGCAGGTTCTATTCGAATTGTAGCGCCATTTTCAAGTGTAATTGAACTTCCTACTGAACTACTTGCTAGTGGTCCAGTAATTCCAGAAATACCTTTTAATGTTATTTCTTTACTATGGCTAGTTATTCCTGCGCTATCTAAATTAGTAACAGTAAATTCTCTACCAGCAATTTTAACTCTCTTAGTTCCAGGGTCTGTTATTGAATCTGTTACTTCTTGAGATGAAACAGAAATCTTATATTTTTCCTTAAATTCGGATTCGGTCATAGGTTGAGAAGCTTCTTTGGTTTTTGGATCAGTAACAGTATATTTTACTTCTCCACCAGATTTAGTTACAGAAACTTCACCTTGGTTAGCAGGTAAATCAAATTTAACTGTTTCACCTTCTCTTAATCCGCTAACAACCCTTGATGCTTTAACTCTATCTTTATCTGTATCTGATCGAACAGTAAATGAAGCTTCTCCAGATGCACTGGGACTAATAGTTACATCGCTTGTTTTACTACCAGCTCCAAATACCTTTAATTTTGTTTCTCGTCTTTCTTCTTTTAGTTTTTCTATTTCCCCAACATCAACTTCAGCTCTATCAGCAAATGATCTTTTAGCTTCATCTTCTGAACCGGCTGTAATCACTGTGCCATTTTTCTGAATTGTGTATTGTTTTTCTCCAGTGGCATTAGTTGTTATTGTCATTTTGCTTCCATCAGCAGCTTTTGAAACAGTTACTGAACCATCTGTACCTTTAGTCATTACAATATCAGACAAGGTAATAGATTCACCTGCACTTAAAGCATCGGCTGTAGCATAAACGTCTATGACAGGTTTTGCACCGATAGCACCAGTTAATTTTTCGGCACTTACACTTCCCGTAAGGACTGTTTGACAACTGGTTACTTTTGAATCACTAATTTGAACTTCTAGACTTTCACCTGAGTCAAGTTTTACAACTTGATCTCCATCACCTAGTGATAAGTTCGCTACTAAGTCTTCCACCTTAATAGTTGATGCATCGGCTAAACTTATACTACCGACTGAAGCATCTAAGGTAATTGGTTCACTATCTGCTATCCTTGCAGTAATAGTTTCGCCAGATTTTTGAACGGCTACTTTTACCTTTTCTCCAGAAGTTCCAATTTTTGCTTGAACTTCGATTTTTCCATCAGCTTCGACAATTGAACTGCCTCCTAAATCTTCAATAGTTAATTCAGCAGGAGGTAATTGTCCTCTTATAATCTTTCCGGTTTCTACTCCAGAAGCATCTGTTTTAATTGTAACTCTTTCTGAGGTATCAGCATCTAGCGCGTATTCTACGCTGCCGCCTAAGGTTTCAGCTAATTCAAACGCTTTTACCTTACCATCTTCCATCTTAACTTTGCTAGACTTAATGAATGTTTCTTTATCCATTTTTTTGATTTTCATTGGTGTACGAACACCAGCAATCATTATATCTTTGCCATCTTTTATTTCGTCTATTACTTTTGGAGGATTAACACCGTCATCAAATGTTTTTACTGTATTTCCTTTTTCGTCTTTCCTATATCTAATTAGTACTTTTTTACCGTTTTCTAATGTTACCTCGACATCTTTTTCGTCGGTGTCAGTATTAAGATAGTTTCCATCTACTTTTCCTTCTTCGAAATTTAATCCAGAATTTTTAGCCATGTATTCGCCTAGTCTTACTTGTTGTTTGTCATCTAATTCGATTACCATGTCACCATGTTTACTTACAAAGTCAGGGTTTTCACGCAGGAACTTTTCCATAACCTTGTAAACTTTTCCTTCTTTATTAACTCTAGCCTTATTGACTTCCTCGGCTGTAGCGGCCTTTTTAGCAGCTTTAACTTTATCGTCAGCGGCACGCATTTCTTTCCATTCTCTTTCTTGATATGCATCAGCGTGCTTTATCATGAATTCATCAAGTTTAGATGGGTCACCATTTTTTAATGCGTTATATTCTTCGTCTGATAGAGAACCATTAGCGTGCATTTCCTCGGCTAATTTTTGAGCTAATACTCTCTTACCATATTGAGTGTCTAATCTTTGTCTTGCTGCTACAGCTTGTTTGTAATTATCATTTTCTTCTAATGCTGCAGCTGTTAACTCATCATTATAACCTTTCAATTTGGCTTCAACTTCCATCTGCATTTGCCATGGTTTTAAAGTCTCTGGAGGTGCGGCAAACTCATCTCTTATCCATGACCAACCGTTCTGCCACTGCCTGCTAGCATTAGCTGTAACCCATCTTATTGGACTTCTCTTTTCGGCATGTTCTCTATCTGCTGGATCGTAATCATACTTTTCTCTAAGTTCTTTTAGTCTCTCATCTCTTTTTGCTTCACGATTAGCTTGATCCTCTTTACCTCTACGATAACTGTCACGAGTTCTATCAACAACATCGCGGTATCTTTGAGCTGTCTTAGCATCCATAATAGTTTGAGGAGCACTTCTTATAGCGTATCCAAGTCCACCAGTTAAAAATCCTCCTGCTCCAGCTGCTAAATTTCTTATCATACCATGACCGTTCTTTTGTCCCTCTCTCCATCTATTTCTCATGTTAGTGAAAGTACCAGACAAGAAGTTTGCTCCAATTCCAGCGGCGCCGGCAGCAACAGAAAGAACTCCACCTTCTGCTAATTTCTTTCTTATACCAAGATTTAAATTACCAGAACTAATTCCTAATGTTTCACTTATAAACTGTGGTGCTGTTTTAGCAAACATTAACATACCAATAATTAGTATAGCTCTTGCCAAAAATATTTCTACAGGGTTTAAATTTGCTCTAGCTAACCAGCCACCTTGCATTATAGTCATTAAATGTGATATCAAATAGGCGACTGTGTATACAAAAGTTAATCTTATAAATACTTCCATAAATAAGGACATTGTTGTCTTTAACCATTTCTGGAAGTTATCTTTAAATTTAGGTAATATTTGAAGCATTAACGGTACTGGAGCAATTATTTGCATATATACTAGTTTTATTGCACGTACCGCCATATCTATAGCAAATGATAAGAAGAAGTATGCTCCTGCAGCTCCAATAATTGTTGAAAAGAGTATTTTATATTCAATATCTCCTTCAGCAACTTTACCAGCAAATGTTACGAAAACTGTGAAGTTTCCAGTTGCTGCAGCAGCACCATAAGCTTGTTTTAAGTTTATTGTTTTACCATCTAACGCTGTTCCAATTTTATCAACAGCAACTGCTGCTCCACATAACGCTGCAGCTCCAAGTAAACTAGCTCCAAGAGTAAATATTGAAACGGCTATTGCAATTCCACAGCCCCATCTTGTAAGGGTTTGAGCTCCTCTTACAAATGATGAAGCAGGTAATTCACATTCTATTTCTTCGGCAGCTTGTTCAAGGCTTTCTTTACTATCTATATCACTAGGGTAAAATACTGCTTGCCACATACTCATTGCTGCAACTGTACCAGCGCTACTTGTGATTGCATCATTTTGATTTATATCTTCTTGATCCGGCTCGCCATCTCCATCTGAGTCGAATTGCAGCTCTTCTTCATCTATTTTAACTGTACCATGGGAAATATAATTACTTTCATCCTCGTATCCCAAGAAAATCTTACCAATAATATTTTGGCTTAAGATTACATCTTGACCAGTGTAAGCAATTCTAAAAACTCCTGGCACTAATGCTAAACCTATAACAGCGATTCCAATTCTTTGTAATAATTGGCTTCCTTCGCCTCCGGCTTTAGCAAAGTTATCAGGATTAACAATTCCTTGTATTACCACGTATGCCATAACGAAAAGCATTGCTACACCAATAATTGCATAGAACCTGTTGGCCATCTCAATAAACATTCCATTTGTTAAAAGTCTTGCACTGGCAAGAGCCATATATATTTTGTAAATACTATTTAATAATGAATATATTGCCCCATCAATCAAAAGACATAGTGAAAAAAAGGCTGTCCTTACTTTTATCCATAACTCACCCATTGATTATACCTCCTATCTTATTCCACAAGTTCCATACCAACCGAACCAGCTAAATACCGCATTTATTATAACAGGAATAAAGAACAATAATATTGCTAACCCAACACGCCAACCCGTTTTTTTAGCAGCTTTTGCTAAGGCATCAGCATCTTGAGCTGCTGCCGCTTTAACAAATTCTACAATTGATAAAACAATAGCTAATGCAGGACCAAAATACCTAATGAAAGTAAATATACTTTGTAAGAAATTAGCTGTACTAGGTAATCCGTCACAATCAGTGTCGTTGGCTCCTTCTCCATCATCGTTAGGGTCTCCAAACATAGGACATTTATAGTCAGCAGAAGCTCTTCGATTACAAGTATGATCTTCATCATAATAATCGGCGCTTACGCTTGGTATAAACATAATTAATGAAAAAATTATAATAAATATTGTTATTATTTTGCTTCGCATATAAAACACCTCATATATCATAAATTATAGCATAAAAAAAGCAATATTTAAATAAATATCACCTTTTTAAAACAAATTATTATTAATCCTATTGTTGACAATTTTTGTTTGGTGATTCCAAACAATTTGCACATATATTATAGTCGGCATTTACATCGTTGAAGCCATTTGCCAATCTAATACCAAATCCAACAATAGTTGGTATAAAGAAGATTGCAAGAGCTGCACCTAATCTGAATGCTAATGATTTAAATGACTTAGTAATTTCTTCTGGTTTACTAGAAGTTACACTTTTTCCAATATCAATAATACCAAAAATGATAACCAATATTGGGAATACAATTCTTAAAACCATTAGTACTTTTCCTACTAGTTGCCAAATTTCCCAAGTATCATGACAAAAGCCTTGTGCAGTACCAATATTACTTAATGATGTATTTAACAAGTAAATCAAATTCATATATAAACATCTCCTTCTTTTTCTAAATAAATTATATATATTTTATTGTCTTATGTCAAGTTAAATAAATTATTCTTTGACAATACCAAACAAGTGAACTCCATGATTATTTTCACCTGCTGGTTTGTTTTTATCGAACCCTAATCTATTTAAGAATTCGTCTAAAACTCTGTGTTTTTCTTTTTTATCATCAAGAGGTGGAATATTTTGGAAAACAGAGCATCTAGCTTCATATTCAAAATCTTTAACATCGTTAGGTTCTAATAAACTTTTATTTAAAACAACTTTTTTTCCTTTTATTTTATCAAGAACATTTCTGTCTCTTCTAATCATTTTATTTAACATTATTGTTGATGGTTCAATCAAATAAATCATTTCTGAACAGTTTTGTTCCTCACTACTATCATTTATATCAATTAATATTATTTGATATGTATTAGCAGGATTTTTTATAATTTGTGGTAGTTCTTTAGTACTAACACTTCTTAAACCATCATCATTAAAGAATAAGAAATCTTCTTTATCTAGTTCTACTCCTAGTACTCTGTAGTTTGCTTCTAGTTGTTTTTTTAGCATGTATATAAGTGTGGTAGCCCCAGCATGATCAGTAAGATCTTTAAACCCAATTATTCTTGTTCCCCCTATTGATGGGGTAGCAACAACATCGGATATATATGTACTTTCTTGGTTTCTGGAATTTGGTCCTCTTCCAGGACGACCTCCACCCTGCGCACCATAATTAGGTTGTGCAGGATTATTACCAAGCAAGTGAAACTGAGCGACATCTTTATATGAATTAGGATTATCTATCAGATAGGCAATGGCATCTATATTTTTGGTAAAGTTATAAATACCCATCGATACTAATTCTGATAAATAAGCTGGTGAATTTACAACCGGTGAGTCGTCTAGTAATAGTATTACTTTACTCATGTCATTCATACCAAAGGATAATTTTTGAATATTATTGATGTCCTCATATCCTTTTATTGCTGTAATATCAAGTATCATTTTATTAAAGAAGAAATTGTCAAACTGTGCTACAAGTTCATCTACTTCAAATTCACCATTGATGCTTTTAATTAGGTCAATGTTTAAATTAGACAACATAGCAGCGTATTTATTCGATACTATTACGTTCATATTGTTCCTCTTTTCTATTCTTTTTGTCAACTACCACTTATGTGATATGTGCAAAATTTATTTCATTAGGTGATGGTTTATCAATAATACTTGTTTTACCATCAATAGTAAATACTAATGAATCAAGTATAGGCAAATCTAGGGCATAGAACAGTCTTACTCGATAGTAGGCAGGAGAGTTAGGTCCAGTTCTTGTTTTCATTCTAGCAAAGCAATAATAATACTTTTTGTTTGGATGATTAGCAACTTTCTCAACTTTTACATGTACGCTGCCATCATTATTAATTGCATTTGCATTTTTGTACAATTCTGTTACTCCATACCATTCTGCTCTATCTGCGACTCCGCCGCCATTAGCGTCTCCTACACCTTCACCACATGAACCTTGTTGTTTATATGAGCTACCTCTTAAAAATAGATTAATGCTCTCCAAAGTTCCGAAGCCAGTAAATATTTCTGCATTTCGTGGTCTTACTTTTAATACTGTAGTAGTTCTACTACCACTTTTTCTAGTTATACCGTTCTTTTTTTCTATTATACTTAAAACATAATTCTTATCTTTTATAGCAGAAGAATAACTAATCGTTACCGCTAGGTAACCTGAGAATATTAACATAAAGGTGATTACTAATCCTGTAATCCATATGTTACCAATTCCAGCTTTCACGACTCATCCCACACTCCTCTACTATTATTTGATAGATTATAAGAGTTAAGTCCTGATGGGAAATCATCTGGTTCTAGTAAAACCCTTGTTTCTCCATCAATTGTAAGTCCCAATCTTCTAACAATAGGTAAATCTAACATAAAGAATGTTCTAACAGCATAGTAGGATCTATCTATTCCACGAGTATTATCAATATTACCTCCTGTTTGTACTTTACCTGAAGTACTTTCAGTATTTTTTATTAAATTAACTTTGGCAATACAATACTCTACTTGGTTAGCGAATGGTGTTGGTCCAGTTGATCTAGAGGTATTAAAACCGTTCCATCCTTCTCCGGATGGGCAATCACCATATGTGAAATAACCAACATCTGCTAAGTACGAATTAATTTCTTGAATAGTTTTTTTATTAACACCATTATTTTTTTCAATATAAAAGATTATTTCATCTTTTACCTTGTAAGCTGTATTCCAGTTTACTGATAGTGAAATATATATGGCAAATACACTTAAAATAACAATTACTATAAAGAATAAACTAGTTCCTCCTATAGCCTCTTTCATCCTTTTTCACCTATCCTTTGTAGGGACAATATACTACATCATTTTTATTTTTAGGAGCATAGCAATACACCATGCCATCTTTATCAGGACCTTTGTCACATATTGCTGTTGAGCAACGGGCAGAATCTTTTAAATCAGTTCTTATCATAGGCCAAATTACAGTAAAGAAAATAGCTGACAAAGCAGCTATTGCAATTACTACTATCAGTGTCCCATTAAGTTCTCCAGTAGCTTCTCTCATCTATTTTCACCTATTAAGCGTCTTTACAATCTCTTGTATATGTGTGTCCGTTATATGTAGCAGTACATGTCCAAGATGCACACTTGATTTCTCCGTTACCAGAATCGTTAGGCGAATTGAAATTACCGTTTGAGTTAACTTGGCTGCAAGCAGTGTTTAACATTAAGTTTGCCTGAATGCTTGGCCATACAAAGAAAGTAAATAAAGCTCCAACTGCTGCGATTGCAACAACGGTAATAACAGTCATATTTAATTCTCCAGTAGCCTCTTTCATATATAACATCTTTCCTTTCTATCATTACGATTTTAGTATATCATTTATTTTATTTCAATTCAATAACAAACTTTTATATTTCCTTTATCATTTCTACTTTTTTTAAAATTTAAATTCTTTTTTACATAAATAACGTATTTTTCATTCTTTTTAAACACTGTTTGAAATATATTGTTGCCATAAAAAACGTATTTATTATATTTACTTTCATTTAGGCGATATTTATAACGCTTTCTTTCTTTATATACCACCATATCATATTCGTTATTAATACCTCCTTGTTCATAGTAAGTATTATTTCTTAAGTCAAAACTAAAAAAGCCTTTATTCAAAGTCCAATTATCGTAGATATTTTCATCGAAGTACGGATTAACAATAACCGCGAAGAATTTATGACCAAACAATCTTAGGTTTTTATAGTCATATTGCCTAATTAACTTTGCCATTTCTTTTGATGGAGCGTATGAGTATTGTATTTCGCTAAAGGCAGAATTAATACCGAACAACGCTTGGGCTATACAAGTTATTATTAAAACACCTTTTATATACTTGTTTTTATGCATATTATATATTTCTACTATTAATAAAAAAACAACAAATAATATGCCATAATGCCATTGACTAAAATAGATAATTACCATAAATAATATCAAGGGAATCGTAATTATAAGAACACTTATTAATTTTTCTTTTCCTTCTTTAATTAAACCTAATAACAAAATAATTATTAGAAAAAAGTCAAATATTAAACTTATAGTTTCCGGAACAGCTTGAGGAATAAAGAACACTTTTGACAATCTAAATATTTCCCCATTGATAGGTTTATAAACATTAGATGTCGGAAACAAGTAAATCATAGTTAATAAAAAGCTTAAAAAAAGTATAGCAAAACAAATAAGTTTCTTTTTATTTTTATAATCTTTTTCTTTCCAAAAACGGTATAGTTCTAGAAGAAATATTGAACCAGCTATTAAATACGTATGTGTTTCAGTAGATATTAACAGAACCAAAACAAGTGTAAAAAGATAATAATGTTCTTCTTTTTTTTCCCATATAACAGAGAGAAGTATAAGTAATAAGAATACTAAGCAATAACTTCTGGAAATAATACTATATTGGTAATAAATGAAAAAAGTAAACGGTAATAAAACTTTTATATACCAAGGAAATTTTGTTTTAAATAGAATTAATAGTACTCCTAGTGAAGTAAAGAAGATAGACAGCAAATTATAGTGGTTATAATCTCCCCCAATAAGCATAAATACTTTGGTAAGGATATACCATAGAATCGGATGACCTTCGTATCTTAAATACTTAGTTATTAAATCAAAGGTAGAAGCATCACGAGCTAGTAACCATCCTTGAGCTTCATCAATCCAGTATTCATGGAAAGATGCCACAACTAGTACTGTTGAAAGAAATATGATAAATACTAGAAGATAAAGGAGATTATTTTTTGTTAGATACTTTTTCATGTTTTTCCTCCTTTATTGAGACGTCTTTTCTTACAAATAATTTATTAAGAGCAAATTGTTCTTCGTCATCAAAGTATTTGGCATATTCTAAAATATAGTTATCACTGTTCTCTAAAGCTATATATAAACCATTATTCATATTCACTATTAAATGTGTAAAATTGTATTTCTCAACAAATTTATCAAAGTCAAAACCATCTGAATAATTAAACATTTTTCTGCTTTCCGCGAATATATCTTCTTTGCCATTAAACTTTTTAACAAAGACTTCTGCACGAGGATCAATGTAAGTTTTTAATCCGTGGTATTCAACGTATCCGCCTTGATTAAAATCGGTATATAGTATTACTTTGTCCTTATCATAATTCTTAGTTATATACTTAACTATTGGATCTATATCTACTATATCCATTTCATAATTTTTTACCAATAAGGTAGTTGTGGGAATTACTATTATTAGTAAAGCTGCACTAGCAGTTATCATAGTTACATTAATTAATCTAATTACATATTTGTTTTTTATATTTATTTTGAATTTTATATTTGAAGCTGTATAACCAAGCCAAAATAGAAAATAAATAATACATTTTCTATGCATAGCAGCTAGTAGAAATGTTCCAATAATAAATAACATGAATCTAATGTCTAGTTTTACTTTTTTGTTGTAGTTTAGTACTAGTATCAGTAAAAACATACCATATAAACAAAAATTCCAAAAATAGTAATCAACAGATGCTGGAGACATTTCTATAATAGATTTGTTTATTTCTTCTATACCATATGATTTAAATATAAAAGTAATTGCTTCATAACCATATGGATTTATAAAGCCCGCTAAAAACATTATTAAGGCAACAATTAATATTGGTTTTAATTTTATTTTCTTTATCGTAATTCCTTTTATATTTATTCCATTTACTATAAAAGGTAATAGGAAAACAAATTGTAGGAACCACATTGAACAATGTAAGTTAACTAATAGCATAGATAAAATTGGTAAAGGTATTAGGTACTTATAATTATTATTCTTAATATATAATTCTAAAAAATAAGTTTCTAATAAGAGAATAATATATGTAAACACTTGTGGTCTAGATACTATGAAAGAATACGATAATAAGAGAATTATTGTCACAATAAAGACCGAAGTTTTTTTATCTTTAGATATTAAATAACATAATTTGTAATAAATATATGTTATTAACCAGAAAAGAATAATCATAAGAGCTAGTATTCCATATTTACCAAATGTTTTGTATATACTATAGAATATAACAGACGATAACCACTGTTGCATAACGTAGTGTAATCCTTCATGAATAGTAAAAGGATCAACGTGTGGTATGCCATGGTTAAGAACATAACGACCATTGTTTAGTAAAAACCAGATATCATTGTCAGGTGTTCTATTAGCTATACAAAAAGATATAAAAGGAATAATTAGAAAGATAAAGTACCAATTCCCTTTTATAAATTTAATTATTTTGTTTTTCATAAAATCCCTCTTTTGTTGCTATTTAACTTTTTCTTCATGATATTCTTTCTCTGTATTTACATTCCAAATATTACTTTTATCTTTTATACCATTAATTATATTATTAATTGTTTCAAAGGAAGTAACCATTGAATGATCAATGTTATTATATCTATGTTGACCATTACGACCAATACAGTATAAATTATCTATTTTATTTAAATAGTCTTTTAATACTTCTATATCCTTATATGAATCAAAGTAAGCAGGATAAGCTTTTTTTACTCTTTCTACATGATAATCTAAAACACTATCCTTACTATCTATTAACTTAATCTTTAACATTTCTTCGATACCCATTTTAGCAAATTCTTCATCAGTCATATTCCACATATTATCATTTTCGTTACAGAAATATTCTAACCCCATCCAAACGGTATTGTTAAGATCTTTAACTAGGTATGGTGACCAGTTATTATATACTTGAAATCTACCCATTTTAACGTTTTTATTATGAACATAAACCCAGTTATCAGGAATAATATTATTAATCGTTTTAATATTAGTTTCATTTTTTAAATTAAGTTTATTAAGTAATACACCAATAGTAATATAGTCCCTATATGGTAAATTTAGTGCTATGTCTTTGTATTTTTTAGGAACGTTATTCATATCATCAACTAAGTCTTTAATTGGCATAGATGATATAAAATAGTCGCATTTTATTTCTACTTTTTTACCGTCTTTTAAATAAGTTACGTGATCTATAACTGTTTTATTCTTATGAATACCAGTTACTTTTGAATTTAAAAGTACTTTACCACCCATCTTTTCTATTTCTTGAGCAGTTATCTCCCATAATTCTCCTGGACCTAGTTTAGGATATGAGAATTCTTCAATTAAAGAAGTTTCTACTTTCCTATTTTTCTTTTTAAACATTTTACCAAAGATATCTTTTAGAATAGCGATAATAGATAACCCTTTTACTCTTTGAGCTCCCCATTCTGGTGATATTTCACTTGGGTGACGCCCCCAAAGGTTCTCTGTATAGTTTTCAAAGAACATAGAGTATAGTTTTTTACCAAATCTATTAATGTAGAAGTCTTCTAAAGAGTTTTCTTTTTTCTTGAATAGACAGGCTTTTAAATAGCTAAAACCAACTATAATAGTTGTAACAAATCCCATATTTTTAATAGTACTAAGTTTTAAACTGACTGGATAATCAAAGAATTTGTTTTTGAAGAAGATTCTTGATAATCTATTTCTTCTTAACATTACACGATCTTCTTTATCAGGATTAGGCCCACCTTTCTTTAATGTAGATCTTCTTTTAAGTATCTTATCATCTTTAGGAAGTGACCCTTGGGTTGGAAGCATGTGCTCCCACCAGTCATTTACTCTTTGATCTTTGGAAAAGAACCTATGACCACCCATATCCATTCTATTGCCTTTATAATTAACGGTTTTAGATAATCCTCCTACTTGGTTACTTTCTTCTAAAACTATTACATCATAATCTTTAGATTTGTTTAACAATTCATATGCGGCGGTAAGTCCAGCAGGACCTGCTCCAACTATTACTACTTTCTTTTTCATCTAATCGCTCCTATCTTTAATTTGCACATAGTTATTAAATAACAATAAAGCTGGTACTGAGACGATGCACGGAAGCAAATACCTAACCAAAGCACATGGCCCCAAGAATATTGTTAATAACAATAAAACTATCAACAAGTAATTATTGTTTATTGTTTTATGATATCTTATACTTTCTATTATTAAATATATTACAATCCAGAAATATAGGGATATATTCATTATTATAGCTGTAACAAAGAATAATTGATAGTAATTTTTTAGTAATACTTTATCTAATATTTTTTTGATTTTAGGAAATAAAGACTGAGAGCTAGGTCCATACCCTTCAAAGAAATCAAGTAAAAAGTAACCATTTCTATACAAATTAGTATTATAGTAATCAAATATATACCAATATCCACTATTGGTTAATACTATGCTGTTAATAGTTGTTAGAGGGTATTTAAAGAATAGTTTGATAGATAAACCAAGAAATTCTTTAAGATGTAAATATCCTTTCCCAGCATTCTTAATAGTATCAGCAAAATAAGGGTAATAATTTTGGGTATAGGGAATAAATTTTTCTATTTTTACTTTATCACTTTTAGAAAGATTCTTTGTTTTATAGATTAAGCCCATTTGTTGGTATATAGCAGAGTATTTTTCGTTATTATGATCCATTAGTGGTTTTAAAGAAAATAATAGTGTTAAAAAACTAATTGTTAAAAAGAACATAGTGTATAAACATATCTTTTTAAATTTATAATCTTTTAAAAAGACAATATTTAGAATACAAAATATTAAGATAATATATAAACCATTATTTCTTAGTAAACCTACTAAGACTAAAGAAACAACTAGTAATACTTTAAATCTAGTTTTTTTAAATATTATTTTATCAATAGCATGATAAGATAATATAATAATACTATATAAGAAAAATGTTGAAAATAAGACATCTTTGGTTGTACATATAGAAAGAATAGAAAATATAGGGCATAAAGAAAAGTAGATAAGCATCCCTATTCTAACCTTTTTGTTTATATGTAAACGATAAGCTAATAAAACAGAATAAGCTAAAGAGCTGGCAAATAATAACATTTGTAATATGGTATAAAGTGCTAAACCAATATTCTTATTAGTAAAGGTATTTATAAAAGTATTAAGTATTAAACTATGGAATAAAGGCTGCCAAGTTGTATAATAGCCAACTTGACCATTTACATCATAGGCAAATATACCAGGATAATATATAAGAAAGAATGGTAACCAACAAAAAAATATAATCAATATATATTTTATAAAGTGTTTATAATCATTAGTATTAATTGTAATTTTTTTAGATGTAAAAAGATTTTTAATACCATTAACTCCTTTTGTAAATGGTTTAATAATCAATAATACTATAATAAAAGAGATAGATATATTAATAATGGGGTTAATCATACTAAAAGAAGTTAAAACTTGTAGTGATACTAATATTAACAAATATATGAAAGTTATTTTATCCTGTACTAACTTCATTTTAACACCCCTACGAATCGTTATTTTCCTAATTAAATTGTAACATTTTATTAGTAATTGTTAAATAATAGTTTATTATTTTATTAATATTAATTATAATATTTAAGCAAAGAGTGATGAGAATGAAATTGCTAAAGAATAAAAAAATGTATATTATTAACGCCTTAACTTGTGTATTAATATTTTTATTAATACTAGCTATAAAGCGAACATCTCCCTTTGGAAATTATATGTTAGGTACAAGTGATGCTCCAGTACAATTTAAACCGATGCTATATAGTTTAATATCGAATATTAAAACTGGTACTTTGCTTAATTATACTTTTAATAATGGTCTTGGTAATGCAACTATATTTAATTTTCTGTACTATATTGCTAGTCCCTTAAATCTAATCGCATTGATGTTTAAATCGCCAGATATGATGTATCTGAGTGCTACTTTAATTAAAATAATTATAGCGACATTAAGTATGACTTTTTATACTAAAAAGAAAACAGATAATAATTTTGTAGTATTTATAGCAGCAATATCTTATGTATTTTGTACTTGGTTCTTAGCTTATTACTATTATTTACCTTGGTTAGATATTTTTTTGATGTTTCCCCTATTCCAATATGGTTTAGAAAAATTATTAAATGAACATAAGTATCATATATATATATTTAGTTTAGCTTATATGATGATTACTAATTTATACTTATGTTTTAGTGTTTGTATATATACAATTATATTCTTTATAGTTTATGAATTGTTTTATAAAAAGGAACCCTTTAAGAGTAAATTATTAACTTTTGATTATATAGCTTTGGCTACTATTGGATCTTTTCTTTTAACTTTCTTCTATTTATATGGTTGGTTTGATAGTTTAATAAAGATCAAGGTAGGGTTTAATCAATCTTTTACTAATACTTATTCTGTTAGTATACTTGATTTCTTTAAATCATTTTATTACTCCAATCTATCATTTATAGCTAGTATGGAAGGTAAAACATTCCCTAATATAGCTTGTCCGACAATTATTCTTATTAGTTTTATTTATTATTTTATTAGCAATAAAAATAAACGTGATAAGTTATTTGTATTAGTAGTAATACTAATATGTACAGCGTTTATATTTATTCCTCAATTGGACTTTATAATGAATGCTTTTCACGTAATTAGAGGTTTAACTTATCGATATAGTTTTATAATTTCTTTCTTAATGATATGTTTATTCATTTCGATTACTAAAGATAAAAACAGTATAAATAAAAAAAGTTTGTTATTAATAACTCTTATATTATTAATAGGTATAATCATATTAAGAAAAGCGATGTCTTCTGATATCTTTATTACTAATATTACATTTATATTATGTTATTTAGTATTAATCATATTTTATGATAATAATAAAGTATATAAGATATTATCTTTAACTGTATTTATTCTGCAAGTTGCTTTTATAAGTAGTTTATATATACCAAATACTTTTGAAAAGGAAGCTCTTGATGATATTAACTATAATAGTAAGAATTCTACTTATAGAATAAATAATTCATCTGTAAGTGTAGATAGTTATTTAGAATCTATTAATAATTATTCAAATAATAAAACAACGTATGTTTATTCATCTATGACTTATAGTAATGTAATATATTTGTTTAAGAATTTAGGTAATGTAACTTTTGAAAATACGTATTCAGTAATGCACGATAATAATAAGATTCCATCCTTATTACTTAATGTTAAGAGCAAGGAGAATGATTATTATTTAGAGAAGTTATATGCTGTAAATAAAGAAATAATTAATACAAGTCTTGATGACGGTAATGTTAAATACAATATAGAAAGTATTATATATAATATGACAGGTATTAAAGACTTATATGATAAAGAAGTCTTAAAAGGGGTTAAAAAGGATAAAAAATATGAATTTAAAACTGATAAGGATTATTACTTAATTGAAATAAAAAATGATAATGGTGGTATAAATATCTTTCAACAAGAATATGATGTGTTTGTACAAGATATTAAATATGGCGACGGTACTGCTACTATATACACTGTTAAAGATGATAAATTAAAGGATATTTATGAAGTATTAAGCAAGAACCAAATTAAATATAGTTATTATGAAGATAATCACATGATTGGTGATATTAATGTAGATAAAGATCAGATTATATTTACTTCTATTCCATATGATAAGGACTGGGTAGTAAAAGTAGATAATAAGGAAGTAAAACCAATTTTAGTATTAGATAGTTTGATGGGTATTGAAGTAAAACCTGGTAAACATAAAATTGAATTAGAATATAAAACTCATTATTTATGGCCAGCTTTAATATCTATTATAACTTTTATAGTATTAGTAATTGATTGCATAAGAAAAAGGATTAAACGTTACGTTTAATCCTTTTAATTTATATATTATTATTTAATGGCAAATTCTATATTTAATTGCATTCCTGTACCAGTTGCATTGTTTTCTGCATCGACATCTTGTCCTTCAACCCACCAATAAATTCTAAATTTTGTAATACCTTTTTGTAATTTTGCAGTTCCTAATGTAGCATCTTCAACACGGAAGTCAATATCGTTTGTATTGATATCTGTAGTTTCATATGTAATAGGTACTGAACCAAAATATGTTGAGTTTGCTGAGTTGTAAGTTTCTTTAATATCAATGCCAGTTAAGTTAGCTTTAACACCATTATATGGTAATCTTCCAGCTGATCCATCAGTTGCAACTGTGATACCATATACTGAACGAGCATTAGCTGCACCTTGTGCTGTATGAGCATTGTAATTTGGTTCCCAAATTTCTGATGAAGTTGCATTTTTAGCAGCTTGGATAGATGATACTGATCCACCTGAATCAATGTGACCTTCTTCTAGGAAAGCAACACGAGCAGCATTTTGGATTCCTCTATCTCCTGATGCGATTACTACTCCACCTTCTTCAATATCTGTAGTAACTACACCAGAATTACCTGATAGTACAATATCCATATCAGCATCGGCTTTAATAAATATATCAAATGCTACATAGTACTTAGAAGTACAAGCAGCTAGATAACAGTTTGCTTCTGTTTGTTTAGTTGCAGTTAGTAGATATTTACCTGAACCATCTTCTGCTGTTGCAACTGTTCCATAGTACATATCTAGAGTACCAGTTGTAACGTTACCAATTGTAGATACAGCTCCTAGAGTTCTAGGTAATTGGTTAACAGCTCCTGTATATGTATTTGTTTTTGCATCTTTTAAATCATCAACTGTAACTTTAGCTCCCCAGTTAATTGCATCTGCACTTATTTGTAAACCATTAACTGTAGAAACATTAACTTCTAGTGGATCAACAGATATTGTTCTGTTAGATGTAAACCATGCATAAGTTGCTGTTCCTCCAATTGCTATTGTTAATACAAATAAGAAAATTAAAAATAATAGTCTTCTTTTTCTTTCGTCTCTTTTAGTCTTTCTCTTTGCCATTTTTCATTCTCCTTAAACATTTTTTTCTTCGACATGTTCTTCTATTATATTCATATGCATCTTCATCTCTCCACCTAAGATTGCATTGACACATTCTGGATCATCACCCTCAAGCCATATTACTACTGTTATTTTATCAATATTACCTGGGATCATTTTTTCTCTTTTCTCCAAAATTATTGTACCATCATCATCATTAATAAAAGCTTTAGTGTCTTTTTCAGGTTCTTTGGTAACGTTATTAACTTTTGCATATACTGTTTCATCATCATTAACATATATCATAACTCTAACAGCATCATCGACATTTTTAATAACATCATCAACAACTACTGAGTACCAATAGTTGATATTTTCTTCTCCTTTATTTTCTAAATAGAAGGTATATGCTATATAGTTCTCACCGTTGTGATTTCCACCTTCAGCTTTATTAATGTTGCTAGGCAACCATTTTATAGATATATTATCCATAAAAGCAATCTTTTCTGCAGAGAGTTTAATGACTGAACTTCTATCGTTCAAAGATTCATACATGACTAAGTTACTTCTTAAATAAGTATTTTTATCCATACTTATTGTAAAATTACCTTCGTTGTATACGACATTTAAAACGAAGTATGCGAACGCTAATATTACTAATAGTAGTAGTAATAGTAGTAATGCTACTTTTTCAAATTTTTTTCTTCGTTTAATGTCTTGAGCTTTTAGCACCACTTCTTTAGCCATATCATACTCTCCTTTAACTTGAGCTTGTAAATGGAGATAACGTATATGAATTACCTATCATATCGTTATTATAATTATACATTGAAAAATATCGTTTTGCAATACCATTTATTTTATTTTACATTTTTGGTTTTAATGTTATAATTAAGTTATAAAATAAAGGAGGTATAAATGAATAATAAGAGAAAAATATTCTTGTTGTTATCTCTTCTATCTTTATTTGTTTGTTTATACTTCGCAAGTGATACTTATGCTAAGTATTTAACTAGAGCTAACGCGGAAGTTAAAGGAAGAATAGCAAAATGGAATATTGTTGTTAACGATACTAACGTTAAGAACAACGATACTTTAACAGAAATTATTACTCCAGTTTTTGCTGGTTCTACACATATAGCTCAAAATGTGATAGCACCTACTGCTACTGGTTATTTTGATTTAGAGATAGATGCGACAGATGTGGAAGTATCTTTTACATATAATATATCCGTTACAAGAAATTCTAGTTTAAGAGATTTCATTGTTACAGGTTATAAAGTTGATGACGGTAGTGTAATAGATGTAGATACTTCAGTTGAAACTCCTACTATCTCTGATCACATTCTATATACAGACACAACTAGAGTGCATACAATAAGAGTATTTATCGGTTGGAATGATGATGTGGATACAGAAGAACTTAATAACTCTCAAGATACAGCTGTTACTACAAATCTTGACGAGATTACTTTAACTGTTAATATGTCATTTGTTCAAAAAGCATCATAAAAGAGATATTATTCAATATCTCTTTTTTCATCGTTTTCTTTTACTTCTTTTTTTCGACCATTGATTACAGCAACTGCTATAACAAGTAGTGCTAATACTATAACTATTGTTAAAACAATATTTATTAAACTATTTGTATTTTTCTTTTCTTGTTCCTTTGGTTGCTCTTCTTTGTTCTCTTCATTCTTAGCTGCTTCTTTTTCAGCTTGTTTTCTTTCTTCTTCTTCCTCTTTTTTATCTGCTAGTAGTTTGTCGTATGGTTTTACATAATTATCTGATAATATTTTGTTCATAATATCATCTAATTCTGCTTTATTTTTTATATCACTTCTACCAACTATTAAACTGCTATCAATGAAATAAACTGTTGTATATTCGTTCATTGTTGATTTTTTAAACTGAAAAGTACAAGATTTGTGATAGTATTCACTACCTTTATAGTTATCAATCATTTCATATGATTCGTACTCTATTTTTTCTTCTTTTACGCAATAACTATAATACTTTTCTAGGCCTTCTTTTCTTTCATCAACACTGTAGTCTGTATATGAAATTTCTTGTTTATAGCCATTCATATCTTTTGTATGAACTATTGTTCCGTTTATCTCCTCTACTTCATATTCTGAAGAAAAATACTGGTTCAATTGTTCATCTGGTATTGAGAAGGCATTAACTGTATTAATGCCTATAATACCTAGTAGTATAAAAACTAATATTTTAATAATCCTTTTCATATCATCACTATCCTACACAAGCTCCATAACAAGAGTCACCACCCGTGTCGTTATAACATGCATGCCATATATAATAAGTTCCACCTTTATAGTGTACTTTTGTCCAGTTAGCATTGTCTAATAAGTATACAATATCTGAATCTCCATCACCTGTACAAGCAGAAATATCGCCTTCCCCGTAACCAATGTGACCACTTTGTTTGTGTAACCATACACAAGTACTATCACAGATTTTTTTGGTTTGGCAAGATTGCCAATTAGTTTCATTACAACAACTCGTTGTTTCTGTGAAGTCATTCCCACACTTGTGGTTTTTATTTGATATTGCTACGTATCTACAAGTTCTTCTTTTCTTATTATTACTGTCGCAAGCTCCATAATTACCACAGCTTTTTTCTTTTCCACCACAAGTTTCAGAACTGTTTGGTTTTTTATATACCCTTGTGCTACAAATTTTGGTTCCATCAGACGATTTAGTTCTACAGTTTTTATATTTATATGTAGTTCCCCCACAAATGTCACTACAAGTTGATGTTTTCCATGTACTATCGCAAGTCTCAGCGGCTTTTCCACCACACTTTGCTGAACAACTAGTAGAGTTTGGTGTTACAGCAGAAGTACATGATCCTCCAGTATACTTATCTTTCTTTTTCTGGGTCAATGATGCATATTTTTTACCTCCACAAGCGTCTGTACAAGTACCATAATCTGTTCCACAGGTTGCGTTACCATTATTGATTATATTATCTGATACGCTACATGATTTATATACATCATATGTTGCTGTTTTAGATTCAGAAATGTTTCCAGCTCCATCTTTAAACCAAACATAGAATGTTACCGATCCACCATTAGCATATGTTTTTCCAGTGCTTCTGTTAGTATATTTATTGTCAGAAGTTATATCTTCCCATGTACAATCACTAGATCCATCTGTTAATTTTATACATATTTTACTTAAATTACTACCGCCCGTATCACTACCTGTAACTGTTAAATCTGCAGAATTAGTATTATATCCAGTTGCTCTTGATGAAGCTGTAACATCACTAACAGTTGGAGCTATATTATCAAAGTTAAACACACCACTCTTAAGGTCATTACCATTTCCGGCTAAGTCTTTAATACTTGTTCCACGAAGCCATAGGTAATAAGCTCCAGTCATTTTGTCAGTACCAATAGTATTATCATTTAATTCAGTAATAGTTATTTTTTTATTATCAGCTGATAAAGTGCCTGTAGTTGATTCCCAAGTACCTGTTGGACTTGTATCACTTGTTGACCATTGATATTCTACTTCATTTGAAGAGAATCCGCTTAAATTATCAGTTATTTCTATTTTTACTTTATGGTTTTGGGAAAAAGTACTATTTGTATTTGGTGTGAATGTTGCGGTAGGTGCTGTTAAATCTATTTTTACAGATAATTCACAAGTATATTCATCTTTTCCTAGGTTAGCCATCTTTCCATAATAATGGGCACCAGATGTTTCAGAAACCTCTGATAGTGTGTCTTGAATAGATTCACCAGCTTTAACGATTTTAGTTAATGAACCATTTTCATTTGTTCCAAAGTAGTATGATGCTCCACCACTTTCCAAAGTTGCATTACTTTTCATTACTACATCAAGTGGTGAGTTATACCATTCATTACTTACTAATGGAACCTCTTCATTTGTACCATTCTTATATAGAGATATTTCACAATATAAATCACCTTCTGCGATATTGGAAATTGTCTCATAAGTAATCGGTGATCTGTTTCCAACATTATCCTCAGCGGATAATTGGTAATCACCATTATTAGCTGTAAAATCGTTTTCTATACCTCCGGTTTTTAATCCCGTTGTGAATAAGTCTTCATGCTCATAAGCTATGTAATACCCTTTAACTCCACTACCATTGCCATCATCTAAGAATATTTTTCCGTTTGCTGCTGACTTCTTAAAATCATTGTTTACACGTGTTCTTAGAGTTGGAGGTTCTTTATCTATTCTAATAGTTACAGTTCTACTATGAGTAGATCCGTCTTCCATATTATATGTTACTGTTACTTCGCTATTGAACATTACTTCTACGTCATCAATAGCTAGTTTATTGAAATCTTCTTCATTGTATACATTATCAGAAATTGGCGTATTTTTATTTTTAGTTATTGTTTTACCATCATAATCATAACTAATACTAGCAACATCAGTATATTCTGTTGAACTAACTAGTAAAACCACATCTTCTTTTGTCCAATCAGATACGCTATTATTCTTTAATAGTTCTTTACCTTCGTCACGATCTATTGTTGTTCCTGATAACGGATACACTTTTATATTAATCTTAAGATCTGCTAGGTCTTGTTCAGCTATTTCACAGTTCTTTTTATCACTATAGTATTCTGCTAAATAAATATCATCATGTATTGATATATTAACTAGATTACAAATCATATTTTCGTTATTTTGAGGATTTATAACGGAAGCTAAACCTTGATCAGTTGCTTCATCAGGTTGAAGATATCCTTGTACTACTAGTTTATTAACTGAAATAGTTGAACTGGTAGTAATATTGTTCTCCTTTGCATATTTTAAAGCGGCATTTTCAATCTCTGAAACTTTAGATTCGTAAGATCTTTTTCTACTGTTTTTAGACATTGTAGTGTAACCGCTGATTGCTCCTATTGATAAAATTGAGATAATAACAATTACTGCTAGCAATTCGGTTAGCGTAAATCCTCTTTTATTCATGTTTATCATCACCTTACTATTTTAATTATATCTAAATTTTATTTATATAACAACAAATTTTTTACATAAAAAAACAGATGAATAATATTAATTATTTATCTGTTCAACATTAACATTAACTACGATTTCAATAGAAGGAGTAGTTGGATTAGCTTGAGTAAAATCATAAGATTTTTCTCCCCAATAAGTATCTAGGGCATCTTCATCTGGATCACCATCACCAAAATCCCAGTTAACAAATAAGTGTAGGTTGGCTTCTCCACCACCGGATTCAACTAAAGAGTTAGATGATTCCAATGATATTTCGAAAGGATAATTCTCTAATCTTTGTTCTAGTGAAGCGATTGTTTCTCCGTTTACTCCAACTGTATATGTATCTTCCATTATACGTATGGAGTGAATGGTGAAGGAAACACTAGCATCTAATTCACCGGCATTTGTTAGGGTAACTTCATCACTATATTCTGGCATACCAGGATATAAGTCATCAATTTCAAAAGTGATACTTTCATCAACAGCACCATCAATAGTAACTTGCCATGCTTTAACATGGGCTTGAAGATTACTACTAACTACTCTATTATAGATAAACCAAGCATAAGTGTTAGCAGCTAAAGCTAGAAATAGCAATAATAAGGTTTTAATTTTGTTCTTTTTTAAGAACAATAACAAGTAATTCTTTTTCTTTGGTTTTTTATCTACTTGTTCTTTTACTTCTTCTTCCATACTAACACTCCTTTCTTGTTAATCTTTTATTTCTTCTTCATCTTCATCTTCATCATTATCTTTTAATGTTTTAATGATTTCTATAGCTATTAGTACAGCAATTGGTACTGTAACATAAAAGAATATTTTATAAGCATTGGTAGTTATTCTACCAATAAAACTTAGAAAGAAAAACTTATGAGTTACTTTACCAATTATTTGTTTTCCATCTACTATAGGGTCTTCGATATTATTTGCAATACCTTTGGTATGGAAATAATAATGACCATCTTCTTCTTTGTCAATTTTTTCAACACGGTGGGTTATTATCATGTTTTTAACAGTAGGGGCTTCTCCTAAGTAAGTTACTGCATCTCCTACTTCTATTTCTTTTAATTTTACTTTTTCAACTAGTAAAACATCTCCAATGTTGTAATCAGGTATCATGGAAGATGATGCTACGGTATATATTCTATATCCGAAGAAACTACCATTTACTCTTTGAAAAACTGTTATTACTACTAAGCAAAATAGAAAGACACATATTATTCCTTCTAATGTACTTATGATAGTACTTAATATTTTATTATCCAGTATTTTTTTCATAGTTGACCTCAATTCAATCTTATAGCGTTAACTTTAGTAAAGTATTTTTCAATGTGCTTCTTAAATACTTTCTCAATACCTTCTTGAGTAGCAGTATTTTTATTTTTAACTATAGCAAATTGTTCTCCTACTAAATCTTTTATTTCATTTTCAGTTAAAGTAGAATTAAGATCTATTACTCTTCTAATTACTTGTGATATTACTTTTTCTTTAGCTTTAGTAATATCATAATCTTCTTTATTTAAAGTACAGATAGCTAAGTAAGCTAGTAAGAAGGTATCATCAAATAATCCTCTTAATTCTCCTTCATCTTCATAATTTTTATCTAGTTTATCTCTTTTATCTTCATCATTAAAATGTTCTTGTAAATATGTCCATAATACCATGGCATATTGGAAGTTAGTATTCTTTAAGATAACGTTAGTTTTCTTAATTGGTGGTCTAACTAATGCTACGTGTTTACGAGCTAAATCTTTAAAGACTGAGGTACTTTTTAAATCTACTATTCTATCCCCAATTTTTTTAATTCTAGTAGCTAAATCTTCACCATTTTTACGTCCATCATTTTTTCTGGTATGAACAGATGATTTCATTGATAGTTCAATAGTAATATTTTCATTACCTACCATAGAAGCACCTTTATACTCTACGGATTTATCATCTTTTAAATGAGATTGGTCTAGTAATGATTTCTTTTTAAATTCAACAAATGTTTCCATATTCAATATTAAAGTATAAATAAATCGGTTTTCATATGTATCAAAACTTTCTTCTTTATTTATATTTAATATTTTAGATGGTTTTACATCTCCAGTATCCTCGTCAATATCTTGAATAAGGTTGGTATTACGAGCGAGATGTTTAATACTTTCTACTGTAACATGTTTAGCCAGTTCTACTTTTACTACTTCATCTTCATTTATAATGAATCTGTTAGGGTTACGGAGAATATTATCTAGGTATCTGACAGTATCTTCCATAAGGTCTAACCATTCAAAATTAGCTTCTACTTTATCATAGTGAAGGTCAACTAACATAGATGATTTCACTCTTTTAGCAAAACTATTAATGCGGGTTTCATTAGAATTTTGATAAAGACCTAAAACATTTAATCCTTCATCCATATTCTCCATTCCTTTCTACTATGTTAATTTCTTAAGTCTTAATAAGTAATCAACACATTCATGCATTTTACCTTTACCAAAGGTATCTTCTAAGAATTTAACAAAGCCATCTATTTCATCTCTGATGTATGAAATATTTAACTGTTCAAATTTACGTAGGATCTTACGAGCGATGAAGTAATCTACTCCATCTAATTCTGTTCCACCAGCACCTACGTATACTGGAACGAATTTTTTCATATGGGCAACAATACGGTTACCGAAAGCAATACGGAAATGTTTAATAACATAGTCGTCCATTTTATCTATCTTATCTAATGTTTCTTGAGTAATTTGATTATTATTCATTGCTTCATCAAATAAGCTTCTAACATATGAATAATTTATATCTTGAGCTTCAGTTGGAATTGGTTCAAATACTTGACCTTTATCGTTGATATCGATTGGCATAGCACGGTCGTACACTTTATCTGTAACCATGAATGTTGAGTCATCGTTATTGATTGTACCAATGTACCAAACATTTGGAGCTATCTTTAATTTACCTTGATCTAAGTGTTTTGGATCATCTGGCCAAGCACTTGGAACAAGTTCTACTATCCATTCATCTTGACTAGGCATTTCTAGAATAGATAACATTTCAGCGAAGTAATATTCGACACGGGAGATGTTCATCTCGTCCAAGATTACTGTATAAATATCATCTGTATAACCAGCAAGATATATTTCTTTTAATACTTCTGTTTCATTAAACTTCTTAGTAAATTCGTTGAAGTATCCAAATAGCTCGGTTCTATCACGCCAAGATGGTTGAACTGATGCAACACATGAGTCATGTTTTAAGAATTTTCCCCAAGCATAAGCAAGTGATGTTTTACCTGTTCCTGAGATACCTTGCAAGATTACTAATTTAGTAGATGCTAAAGCAGCTATATATAATCTAATTAAATCTTCTTGATAATATAGTTTTAATTCAGAAGCAGCGAAGTTTCTGAAATTAGATACTAACTCTGGTAAAGTAAAACTATTACCATAATTCATAATCTTATAGTTAGCATATTCTATATCGATAGTAGTAAGTTTTGGGAAACGAGAACTTTGAGCATTCTCGGGGATGTCTTCTTCTTCTTCCCCTTCTTCTTTACCTTCAGCTTCTGCACCTTCACTAAGAGCTGAATCAGTAGGTTTAAATCCTAATTGAGAAACTTTCATAGCATATAATTCGTCTTTTTCTTTCATTAATTGAACTACTTTTCTTTGTAGATCTGCCAGTTCTTCTAAAAGACTTTCTTGCTCTACTAAAGTTTTTCTAAATTTAAGTATCCTTCTTATTATAAACCACACTAACAAAATAACTAATAGTAGAACTACGATGGTTACTACGACGGCTATAACAACTAATACCCATTCGCCACCTTTAAAGTCCTTACTATACTCTTTAATAAGACTAGCATAAGCTCTAACATCAAACATTTGAATAACACCTAATACTAATCCTTTTAGAGCTGTTATTATCCCCCCTAGTAATTGGTCTAAGAATTCATATAAAAATCTTACATATGTGCTCATTCATCCACCTCATCTACTATTATTATTCTTTTACCTAGTTTACCATTTTTTAACATATCTTTGTAGTAGTATTTATCTTTTAACATAAAAATATTATTAAATATTTCTAGGTACTCAAGATCGTCGGAACAATAGTTAAATGTTTTATCTAGGGAGACAGTAAATATAAACCCTCTATGCATTAATTCTATTATTTCATTTTTATATTTCTTGAATGCATCAAACGTAACAACTAAGTTAATATGTTCTAATACAAATTCATTATCTATAATACTTAACAATCTATTCTTTTTAGTTGATTTACCAAATATTGATGTTGGTAAAGGTATGTAATAAATATTACTAAAGTTATTATTCAAAAGATTGTTAACTATTTCTACTGTAACTAAAGTATAACTAATAGTTACTATATCTTCATTTATACTATCTTTTTTACGAGCTTTTTCGATAGCCACTTCACTATATAGTTCAGGGAACCTAATATTATCTTTAGTACTAATTCTAAGAAGATTAGAACTCTTATTAAGTTTAGTTTTTACTAGTGAGAATGTTTCACTAGAGAAACTATCTAAGAATTCTTTTCTTTTTCTGATATCTTCTCTTACCATCTTAAGTAATGTATTTGGAAAACCAGTATCTTCTAGTTTAAAAGTATCTTCTCTTATGATATATATATTTTCAATTACTTTACTATGAGATTCTAGAAAGTAAGAAGAATCTAGACTGTAAACATATTTAAATATTCTTTCTATTGTCTTTAATATGTCTCTTTTATTTTCAGGTAGTGATGCTTCTAAAGAAGTTGTTGTATCACTTATACCTTTAGTTATTTTTTTATTAAGAGTATCTTTAATAGTATCATCATCTAAATAATTAGAATATCTTACATCAATATATTTATCGATATATCTATTAACAATACCTTTATCATAGTGTTTATCTAATATATATTTCATATAATTATTTAAACACTTTTTAGTATAGGTAGTATACTCATTCATTATATTTATCATCTTATTATCACCTTCTAACTCGCTTCTATATCAACGATTGGTTGACTAGTGTTAAACGGATATGAATAATCATTTTCTACGTGCAGTTTGTAAAACTTTATAGCTATTGACGTTTGCGGCTTTATAACAAATGTAAAGCTATTAACATAATCAAATCCACCTATTGGTTCAATTGTTTCTGCTATTTTATTTTGATAGTAATAATTAGTCATATCAAGACGCAAATCATCAGGATCAAAAGATAATTTAATAATAGCACTCGCACATTTTGCTTTGTCAGTATCAGATAGTTCATTATACTTAGCTGAAGAAATTCTATCTCCTACACTATACGTGCCGAAAGCTGTTCTTACTACATAGTAATCATCTGTATTAGATATTACCGCTTCTAAGTAAGGCTGCTTTACAGCATCTTGAATTTTATAGGATAAGCCATAGTGTCCAACGATAAATTTGAATGTTCCTTTTAACTCTTTTTCGAATGGTTCTGAGGCTTTAGCTGTTACTGTTATAGAAGCACTATCACCATCTTCAAACGGTACTAAAGGAACAACCGTGGCAGTAAATGTATCCTTGTGTGTATTAGTACGAATTGTTCCACCTGATTTAGATAATTGACATTGTACGCCTGTTGAAGCTTGGCAACTTACTGTATAATCAATATTTATATCTGTACCTCTTAAAGCATTATCTAAACTATTTAAAGTAATACTTATTTCATAAGGAGCAGCTCCTGGCCAGTAATTTATTTCAAATAATTTATTGTCTACTGTTAATTTATCACTATTAAAGTAAAATCTTTCAGTTCTAGTTATATAATTCTCAATTATTTGTTTTACATAACGTGAGAAGTTTACTAGAAAGAATAAAGATACAACACTTATGATTGCTATACTAAATATTCTAGCTTTTTTATGGGTTTTAATATATTGGAATGTTCTTCTAAGTTTCTTTTTCATAAGTGTCACCTCTTTTCCATTAAACTGCTTGTTGTGAATCGATATTTATTTGAATACTTTCTATTAAATCTTGGTATTTACTATCACTAAAACTTTCTGGGAAATATACAAGTAATGTATATTCATTTGTTTCGACTTGTTGATAACCAAAGTATTCTCTACTTGTCGTTAATGTTCTAAAGAACGTTCCATCAGCATCAGCTGCAACAATATCAAGATTGACAATACTAGTAGCTGATGGACTTAAGTAATTTTGATTTTTATATAATTTATAATTTAAGTGCATGTTTGTTGTTGCTATGATTTTTAAATCATAATATAATCTAACTTCTGATAAATTACCGTTTTTATCAGTGTTAGTAACTGTGAACCTATAAACATATGGATCTTCTCTTGGTACCATTTCATCCAAGGAGATTGTGTAGGTATCATCTTCTTCTAATGCATATAGAGCAATTTCTAGTTCTGTATTAGAAACAGCTGTTGACTCGTATCTAGCATTAGAAGTATTAATCATAATTAGTATAGCTAGTAAATCTATAAGAAGAAATACTATGATGAAAACATACATTCTATTCCTCTTTCTTCTTCTCAATCTTACTCACTTCCTTATCCTCACCTAAAGCCATATCCATAAATATTATAGATATAAATAAGGTTATAAAAACTTGAGGAGTCTTGATTACTTTTAAATAAATACCATATTCTTTGCCGATATGTACTACTTTTCCTATTACTTCTTTTCTATTAATAGGGGCATCATTAACATTGTTATTATCACCCCTAGTAGTAATAGTATCTTTATCAATTTCAACTATTCTATGGGTAATAATAGTTTTATTGGTTTTAAAAGTAATTATGTCTCCTTTTTTTATATTTTTATTATTTAATTTAACAAATACATAATCTTCTTTATATATAGTTGGTTCCATACTACCACTAGTAATATTAAAGGTAGTATAACCAAAGTAATTAGTATAATCTTTCTTTAATACTTTAACATTGTAAAGATTATAAATAGCTATTAACAATAGTAAACCTATTAAAACTAATAGAATGTTTAATACTATTTGAAATATTTTTCTACATATTTTTAACAGTTTACTATCTTTCATATTATTATTCTCCTAAATATTGAATAAAATGCATTGTTACTGGTATTTCGACATCTGGGTTTTCTTTAGTTCCCATTGCGCTATCTTCAGCATTAGCTTCAGGGGTATTGTAATCTTTCCATTCTAGATATATTCTTAGAATCTGATTAACTCTAGTCCCTAATGGTATAATCCCTCTAAATTCTGTAGAACTAATCTTAGTGAAGCTTGAACTACCTTGTACCAAGTCTATATCTTTAACTCTTAAGTTTTGTGATTCAAAATCTTCAACGAAAATATCATATTGAATTGATACTTGAGAATCCTTAGATTCTATTTGAACATCATAGTAACCAGAAATACCTGGAGCAAACTTACCAGCTTTGATGTTTGTATTGGTTTTTGTATAATGTATTTGATCTATACTAAATGTTTCTGTTTGACCAGTAGATATTAAAGAATTATTAACTTTAATTACCCAGTCTGCTATTGTTGCTTCTGTCTCTCCTGAAATACTACTCTCAAATAATGAATAAGAATAAGAAGCAACAAAGGCAACTAGTAACAGTAAAGATAAGACTATTAAGGCACTTATTCTTTTTCTATTCATTGTCGACCTCTTTCTTAAACTCTATTACTTCTACAATAATTACATAGAACTCATATATAACAGCGATCATTGTTGGTAATACAATTAGTAGTAAGAATCCCCATTTAGATTCTAATAAACGTATTGTTCCACCAAGACCTTTAAATACTTTAGTATCTTTACCAATATAATACTCTGTATATACATTATGAGTAGTTCCTATTTTATAAGTATAAGTATTATTACCATGAGGTGTAACAGTAGTTACTTCAGCGAAGTTAACAGTATAGTTTTGACCTGGGTTATAAAAGAATATTGAATCTCCTTCTTTTACTTCACTACCATCACCTTTTGTAACTATTACTAAATCATTCTTTTTATATCTTTCATCTAGATCTTCTGTTAATAATAATAACGATTTGTTACCAAATACTGTTATTCTGTAATCGTTATAATTTAGCAAACAAACTGCTAAAAATATTTCTATCATTAAGTACAATACTATAAAGATTACTAATAGTATTTTCCCCATTCCTTTAAATACATTTGACATATAAACCACTCTTTCTATTTCTATATCATGGCAACTATTTTTTCCCATGATAAAAACTCCTTATTCTATACGTATAATTATACAATAATAAATGCTAGATTTCAATTTAAATAATTTATAATTATTTAAGAAGAAATAGTTCTTTTTCCATATAAAAAACCGTTTAATTAAACGGTTAGTATTATTCTTTATTTGCTGGTAGTCCAGGAAAGGGAATTATTTTACATAAAGATGTTCCTCGAGATTCTTTACTTTCTTCCCTTTTATTCATAGTTTCATCATATGTTTCTGTTACTAATTTATAAAGAAACGAATACATATTAAGGCTTAATGTGCTATAATTTTTTTCATCATTTTCATCTGGAGTAAGAGGTGTGCCTGGTCTAAGATGTATTTCAAATGAATTAGAAACAAGATTTTCATCTTTAACTTCATTATTGATGCACATATCAGCTCTAGCCTTACTTGGTATTGTGCAGATTAATATTATGGCATCTTTTTCTCCAATCTTATCTAGAACATTAGCAACCAATTTAAGATGCTCCATTTTAGTTTTGAATTCTTCTTGAAAAGGAATTAATTCCTCTTCCTCATCTTTTTCTGAAAGCGAATCTGTTTTAGCAGCTCTAAGAATAATATCTTTGAGATAAGCAAAAGCCTCTTCATAAGCTAAACGTTTAAGTACTTGAAGACCTCGTTCTTTTTTCTCTTGGTAAGTAGAATAGTAAGGCATATCAGCTATAGCTACATTACCCACTTCGTTTATATATATACGTCTTTCTATAGGATTTTTGCCATATTCTTCATTTGTGTAATAATCTATTACACGTTCTTTTACTCTTTTAAATAATTCTTCTCTTAGAAGCAGTGGTGTTTTGCCATATTTATCAATACTCATATGATATTTCTCCTTGCAGTAATTATTATATTATCTTGTATTGTTTTGTCAATTACCAAAACGTTTTATTATTAAAAGCCTTTATTTTTTAGTTCACTTACTAAATCAACATAAAACTCTCTAACATCATATCCTTCAATATTCTCTCTATTTAAATCTATTACATCTCCATGGGATATACCTCTATTAGTTTTAGCTTCTAGTAATGTAAAATTATCATATATAGGAAATGATTCTATACCTACTAAACCGTCATTTTTACCATCAAATAATTGGACAAATTTATTAGTAAGATTTAGAGGAAATCTACCTCCTGTAGCGCGTTTTAATACTGATCCATAAGCATGATAATAAACTTTATCTGACTTAGTCATTTTTTTATTTAATTTTTCTACTTCTGTAGATGTTAAATCGGTAACTCCAGCAATAAAATCCGGTTCTTTATCACCTAGTTTTTTTAAAGCAAAATTGTAACTTTTAGCTACTGTTTCTTTGAAACCTTCTGGAGCTTTATTAAGTAAATAATCAGCGAAAACACAACCATGATTTGGTGTATTAATCATAGTTAAAGAAGCAACATATTTATCCATTCCTAAATTAGATATAGCATATCTAGTATCTAATCCACCTTTTGAATGAGCAATAATATTTACTTTTTCACAATTTGTCTCTTTTATTATTTCTTTTATTCTATTAGCTAATTCTTCAGCAGAATCTTTAACAGCTAAAGAAGAAGAATGATTACCATAATAGATAGTTGCTCCATTTTGTATTAATTCATCAGGAATTCTCCCCCAGTAGTTTAAATGTTCAAAATCTCTAAAGAAGATACCATGAACTAATAATAAAGGATATTTAGTTTTACATACTTGTTTATCTTTTCTATCCATATTTAGTTTTATCTTATTATTTTCAAATTCCACTTCATCTTTACATATTTTTATTATTTTAACTAACATATATAAATGTATAATTGGTACTAGTCCTACTAACAAACCTATAAATCGATATCTAATGCCAAGTTGTTTAGAAAATAAGTATACTCTTATAATACCATTCCAGAAGATAATATTTAGAACTAGTATTATTATTAATAGATTTATTAATAATATTTTTATATCAATATTATATTTAATAATACTTATAATATATATACAAGTACTTAGTAATAGATTAATAAAAAATACTATTAATAATCTATAACCATTTCTTATTCTATAGAGATTCTTATCATATAATTTCTTAGTAAATAGTGATGGTAATATATTTATTAAAACAAATAATAATATTAAGAATATCATTAGTATAATAGGTATATTAGTATTATATCCTTTATTAAATAAATAAGTATTAGATATAAAGAATACTAGTATTGTATTTATAACAATAGTTAAATAAGTCATATAAATCATTCCTTTTATTACATTTTTATTGTAGATTCATCTGGGGCATATTCATTCATTTTTTTAGTTAAAATTTCTACATACATTTCATTAGCCCTTTTTTCACTAAAATAAGTATATTTATGATTTCCTACTGCAATATCTGTACCTATTTTATTAGCAAATTCACTAACAAAACTATTTAATTCCTCTTCATCTTTTAGTTCGCCGTGAACAAACATTTTTAGAGCTTTTACTACATTAAGTTTGAATAAGAATTCGTTTATTGTTACTAAACTTTGAGTAATTAAAGCATCTTTAGAAGGTGGTTTATCTTTTTCAAATAAGTGTTTCTCAATAAAATCTGAGGCATTTAGAAATTCTAATATTTCATCTTCAGGCACATATTTTTTCAGTTCATTTATTAAGCCGGGCAGATCAGCTCGCAAATATAAACCAGTCATTTTTTCTGCTCCCACAATTTCTTCTAATAAACCAGCTACTTTAACCAAATAAGGATATCTCCCCTTTACCCCCTCTATATGACCAAAATATCTTTCTGCTAGTAGTTGTGTATATCCTTCGTTAAGACCTTTGCCTATATAAAAAGAGCCATCAATTGCCATTTGCTCGAATCCGCCAAATATGATTCCGTTTGCGATTCTTGCACTAGCCATGTGAAATAATTCATGAAAAATTAAACATTCAAAAAAATCTTCATCAATTATTATAAAGTTCCCTATCGTAAAATATATAGCATCTGTGTCCGAGCTGCTATCTATAATTAATTCTTTATGTTTATGTTCATAAGAATAAATAAACAAATCATTAATATTATTATAAAAATTAACTAAGTACTCGGGAGGAAATTCTTTTTCCATGATTTTAGCAAATTCAATAACTTGTTTACCATACCATTTTGTACTTAGTTTTTCATAATCAACTTTATTTACTTTTTGAATTAGTTCTGGTGGTAATACTACTTTACTTATATCTTCCTTATGTTGATTATAAGTATCTCTACTTTCACGATTAAGAATGCTATTCAAGTATAACATAGTAACAGGATTTAGCATTCTTGTTAGTTGGTCAAAATCTATTTTTTGAATTTCGGTTCTTATATTTGGTTTATTTAAATTATCATTTCCGTCCATTCTTATCGCTTCCTACACGATTTATGCTTTTTATTTTTTTCTTTCCATATAGATATAATAGCATATAAGTAATAACTCTAGACATAAAAAAATGTTAATACTTAAGATTAAGTATCAACACTTTATATTATTTTTCTTTAATAACTAATTTATCATCATTAACATCAACTAATAGATGAGATTCATCTTTTATCTTATCATTTATTAATTCCATAGCTAGTAGTGTTTCAAGATTATCTGAGACAAATCTCTTGATAGGACGCGCACCAAATGCTTCATCATAAGAATTATTTATAATATAATCTTTAGCTTCTTTAGTTAATTCAATAGTAATATTACGATCTTTTAGACGATATTCTATTTCTTTAATAATCTTATCTAATATTTGGTATACTACATCTTTATTAAGTGAATTAAAGTAAATTATTTCATCTATTCTATTTAAGAATTCTGGTTTAAATGTAGAATGTAATTCTTTATTAATTAGATCTTCTTTATTAGGTAGATTTTCTAATATATATTCACTACCGATATTACTAGTCATTATAATAATTGTATTTTTAAAATCTACTGTACGTCCTTGGGAATCGGTAATACGTCCGTCATCTAAGATCTGTAATAAGATGTTAAAGACATCACGATGAGCTTTTTCTATTTCATCAAATAAAACAATTGAATAAGGATTACGACGAACAGCTTCTGTTAGTTGTCCACCTTCTTCATATCCTACATAACCAGGTGCAGCCCCAATTAAACGTGAGACATTAAAACTTTCCATATATTCTGACATATCTATTCTTATCATATGTCTTTCATCATCAAATAGTTCATAAGCTAGAGTTTTAGCCACTTCTGTTTTACCTACTCCAGTAGGACCTAGAAATAAGAATGAACCAATTGGTCTGTTAGGATCTTTTATACCAGCTCTACTTCTAATGATAGCATTAGTTACTTTCTTTAAAGCATTATCTTGACCAATTACTCTTTTCTTCATATTTTCTTCTAGTTTAAGAAGTTTATCTTTTTCTCCTTCAACTAATTTAGAAACTGGAACATTAGTCCATTTAGAAATAACAGCGGCTATATCTTCTTCTTTAACAGTATCACTTAATAACGTATTCTTAGTGCTCTTTTGTAATTCTTCCAGTTCTTGTTCTAATTTTGGTATTTCTCCATGACTAAGACGAGCAGCTGTTTCTAAATCATAATTATTTTCAGCTTCTTTTAAGTGACGACGAGCCATTTCTAAAGATTTCTTCTTTTCTAATATTAATTCATTAGCTTCTTTTTCTCTAGCAAAGTCTTCTTTTAATTTAGTTTCTTGTAATTTTAATTCATACAATTCATTATCTAATTCTTGTAATCTTTTCTTAGACGCTTCATCTTTTTCTTTCTTTAATGATTGTCTTTCTATTTCTAGTAACATTATCTTTCTAGTTAATCTATCTAATGGTACAGGAACAGAATCCATTTCTACTTTAATAGTAGCGCAAGCTTCATCAACTAAGTCGATAGCTTTATCTGGTAAAAATCGATCTGTTATATAACGGTCTGATAAAGTAGCAGCTGCTATTAAGGCTCTATCTTTGATAGTTACGCCATGATGGACTTCAAAAGCATTTTTAAGTCCTCTTAAAATAGCTATGGTATCTTCTACTGAAGGAGCTTGGACAATTATCTTTTGAAAACGTCTTTCTAGAGCGCCATCTTTTTCTATGTACTTACGATATTCATTTAAAGTAGTAGCACCAATACATTTTATTTCACCACGAGCAAGCATTGGTTTTAACATATTACCAACATTCATGGTTCCTTCGGTACCATCACCTACAATCATGTGTATTTCATCAATAAACATGATAATAGAACCATCAGATTCTTTAATCTTATTTAAGACAGCTTTAAGTCTTTCTTCAAATTCTCCACGATATTTAGCCCCAGCTACTAAAGCTGCTAAGTCTAATTCCCAAATAGTTTTCTTTTTCAAACTTTCTGGAACATCACCACTAACTATACGAAGTGCTAAACCTTCAACAATAGCTGTTTTACCAACACCCGGTTCACCAATTAGAACTGGGTTATTCTTAGTCTTACGAGAAAGAATTCTCGTAATTCCTCTTATTTCTTCGTCACGTCCTATTACCGGATCAATCTTATTATTTTTAGCTAACTCAGTAATATCACGACCATATTTTACTAATACATCCTCTTCTTCCTGAGGCTGTGGATACCCATAATTCATATGTATCCCTCCTTTTTACTAGGAACATTATAACACAAAATTAGCACTTGTCAATAGAGAGTGCTAATTTTGTAGTGAACAAAAAAAAGACTAATTATTTCTTTTAATTAGTCTTTGAATAAATTCATATAGAATTAGCCCTATAGTAGAACCACCAGTATCAATAATTACATCTTTTAATTCCCCTGATCTACCACTAATAAATAATTGATGTACTTCATCAGTCATAGCATAAAATATACAAATAATAAGAGCTATTAAATATATTTTATTAACTTTTACATTACTATATTTTAAGGCCATGATAACTAATATACACAATATAGCATATTCTATAGCATGAGCTATTTTACGTATGGTAGGATTTACTTCTTCTACTCTTTCTCTTTTCTCAGATTCTGATTTTTTATTCTCTACTATACTAACTATTTCATACGTTACTTTTTTACTTTTAGAAGCAGATTTTGGTCCATCATTAGCAGAAAATGAAAAAATAACTAGCATCCAAATAACTGTAATTATCCACATTATAATTGTTTTCTTTTTCATGCTATCGACCTCTTTGTAATTATACCATGTTTTTATATTTTTTATGCCACGAAAAAAGTTAGCGTGTCAAGGCTAACTTTGTCTTGAAAGTAGTAAACCATTAAAGGCCGGCCAGGTTTACTACACACACTCGAGGTGACAACTCTACTAATCCACTTTAAATAATCAAGAAATAAATAGGCTGGATTATTAGTTAAATGTATGCTCGCCACTAAACAAGTAATTACAATGCTATAGCTTAATTAAACAATAAAATCGTTTAAATAGTAATTTGTTTAGCAGATAAGCTTTTAAGCATATCATAACTAAGTGTGTACCATTTAAATTTGTAAGATAGTAAACTATCTTACAGTTTAGTAAAAGTATTTTTATTATACTTTTACTAAATACATATTAATAAGACAAGTCTTACTAATATGGATATTATAACGACTAAGTTATAATATCTCGTAATAAAATAATAATTATTTTATTACTGAATTTATGATAATATATTTTTTTTGATTTGTAAATACCTTTTTTAAAGTTTTTTACACTTTTCTATTTTTTATAAGTTTGTAACATTTTCCTTTTTTATAAAAAAATAGTAACGGATTTGTTCCGTTACTATTTTAATCGTTATCTTTTCTCATTACTTCTCTTGGACTAGATCCTTTTTGAGGACCGATTATTCCATTCTCTTCTAATATATCTATGAGTCTTGCTGCTCTATTATAACCTAGTCTAAATTTTCTTTGAATTATTGAGACTGATATTTTACCTGTTTCATAAGCAAATTCTACGATTTGATCATATAATGGGTCAACAAATGTATCTTTATTAACTTCTTCTTTTGGTTCTTCTGTTAATAAATTATCATTTCTAGCTTGTGATTGATCTTTAACAAAATTTACGACTCTATTTATTTCTTCATTACTAATATTATAACTAAGGGCTTTTACGATTTCTTTGTTCTTTTCCTTTATTAAGAATTCACCAGGACCTTTTAATTTTTCGGCTCCAGCTTGACCTAGTATTATTTTAGAATCATCAATACTAGCAGTAGCAAAAGCTATGTGAGTAAGAATACTATTCTTAATAATTCTACTTATTATTTCATTACTAGGTCTTTGCGTGCCAATAACTAAATATACTCCAGTTATTTTAGATAAATCTATTATTCTATTAAGTATACCTTCTATTTCTTTTAGCCATGATAAATCATTAAATTCATCAATAATAATCATAATTCTAGACATTTTATTATCACTATTATTTTTATTATATTCATCAATATTTTTATAGTTATTTTCAATAATAGTATTGTTTCTATCATTAACAAGATTTAATGCTCTTTCTAATATTGTTAATGCTCTTTTAGGATCATTAATGACGGGAAATAATAAATGAGCT
The DNA here is from genome assembly GCA_947305065.1 of uncultured Mycoplasmatota bacterium. Lineage (GTDB taxonomy): Bacteria > Bacillota_I > Bacilli_A > RF39 > UBA660 > Coprovivens. The sequence continues at coordinate 110,828 of CAMZCT010000001.1, forward strand.
ATACCATTATAATTATTAAATTCTAATTTCTTAGTATCTATTAATAGTAGTTGAAAATCATTGTAATGATATTTTAATAATATATTAATTATTATGTTATTTAATAATACTGATTTACCTGAACCACTATATCCCCCAATAAGAACACTAGGATTATTATTTAGATCTAAATAATAAGGATTACCAAATTCATCTTTACCTAAACATAGTTTATATTTCTATACTAGGTATGAAAGATTAGTAGTACCGTTTTAAATACTGCGTATAATAGATTAGTTTTTTCATTCAGTTTTAAGTTTAGCTAGGTTGGTTGAGTAGATGAGTTTTTTCACCATGTTTTTTGACCATTTTTGGAGGTCTTTTTTTATGTATTTAACACTAAAAAAGATAGAAATTATTAATTCTATCTCTCAATTTCTACCCTTACTCTTACCTTAGTAATGAGTTTTTTAATTCTTCTACCCTCTTCAGTATCAAATACGAAGAAGTGTTGATGACTTATAAAGTCTATAATTGGAATTAAAGCTAGATTATCTTTTCTTAAATCACTATTTTCTACTATAAAGTCATCTGTTAGATCATATCTTGTTTTGTAATTGTATTTACTTTTACATATAAACCTTATTATATAGCTTTCATTTTCTCCATTTTCATTAATTGAACCGATGATGCCATAATCAACTAATGCTTCAAATAGTTCATCATCAAATTCAAGTGGACCATTTTTCGCATCTACTGCAACTAATTGTTCTTTAATCTTCTTTATGCCATTTTCAATTTTATCTTCTGAACTAATTACTGTTTCTACACTTCGTAGATTAACTTTTAATTTGTCTATCTTGTTTTGTAATTGTTCTTGTTTCTTATTAAATAACTCTGGTGTTACGTTTCCCGCTACATATAAATCAATTAACTTTGACATTTGATTTTCAGCTTGTTCTATTTTTTCTTGAATCTTATCTTTCATTTCAAATGGTTCCGAAGTTCTTTGAGCTTCTGCTACATTCTTCATAAAAGTATCAAGAGCAGATCCTTCATCTTGTGTTAGCAAGTAATAAGCTTCCATGAAACACTTTTTAATAGTTTCATCATGCATCAGTTTACTATACTTACAATACATTCTTCCTTTACCAGCAACTGAATTACAATCCCATGCCTGATTTCTTTTATATAATGATTTCTTTATATAGGTATTACCACATAGACCACATCTAAATTTACCACTAAAAGTAAACTTCTTAACTATCTTTGTTCCTGGTGCTTTACCTCCAGATCTTGTTTTGATTATTTCTTGTACTTTATCAAATGTTTCTTTATCAATAATAGGTTCATGATGATCTTTGAAATGATACATATCCTCTTCTCCTTGATTTCGAATCTTCTTATGAGTGATTGAATCAAGAGTATATGATTTTCCAAGAATTACATCTCCTATATATTTCTCATTTTTGAGAATCCATAATATAGTATTCTCACACCAATGATTTTTACCAGTTGGAGATGGAACTTTCATATTAGTTAACATCTTATTAATTGTTGCAGCTCCATAACCTTCAAGATATGAATTAAAAATAAATCTTACTGTTTCAGCTTCCTTTTCATTTATTTCATATATTCCTTTTTTAATATTGCAAATATATCCGTAACATCCTCCGTTACCTATAAGCTCCCCTCTCTTCATTTTCATCTTCAGTCCTAACTTAACATGAGAACCAATTGTTTCAGATTCTTGTTGAGCTACTGAAGATAAAACTGTAAGAAGAAGTTCGCCTGACATGTCTAAAGTGTTTATGTTCTCCTCTTCGAAAAGAATCGCAACATTTGAATCTTTTAGAGTTCGAACGTATTTCAAAGTATCGAGAGTATTTCTAGCAAACCTTGATATTGATTTTGTAAGTATTAAATCAATTCCACCTTCTTTGGCATCTTTGATCATTCTTAAGAAATTATCTCTCTTAAATGCTTGAGTTCCGCTTATGCCCTCGTCAGCATATACCTCGACGAAGCTCCAATTTGGATTTGATAGTATCTTATCCATATAATATTTTTGTTGTGAGTAGAAGCTTGTTGATTGTTCATCTGAGTCTGTACTAACTCTTGCATATGCAGCTACTCTTAATTTCTTTTCTAGTATATTCCCTCTAGACATAATTGTGTTATTAGTTTTTTCAATTACTTTTACTTCCATTTATCACACCTCTATATCTTTCTTATCTATTACTATTTTTACTTTTATGTAATTATTTCTTTTTCTATAACTAAATGTTGAATGAAACTTCCAAAGTTCAATATAATTTTCATTTTTGCAGATTTCAGTTAAGTCTTTTTTAGCACTAAATTTAGATGCATTGTATTCATTAACTTTTAGAACAATTCGACAATTTAATTTATTTCTATAATTATGTTTTAATGTTTCTCCAAATTGAATATATTTAACGAGTTTATCTACCAGTTCTTTACTAGGTTCATATGCTGGAAATGAGTCAATACTTAATAATCGATTTTTGAGGGCACTAAGTATCTTATTAATACTTTCAGTTTTTATCTCATCAGTTTCAATCTCATTTTGTTTATTACCATACCTATAATTTGTGTCATCAATCAAATTATTAAATTCATATTTGTTCACTTTATTATTGAGCATTTGATCTAAATAATATAAGCTCTCATTGCTATAATTTGTATTTATTCTTCTAATTGCTCGATTATTATCTTTCTTAGCATATTTAAATATTTGATCATAGTTAGATAACAATTCATTTTGAAATTCTAACAATATACGATTAACAACATCTTCTTTTATATTAATGCTATATTTACATCCGCCGTCTCTACAAACACGATTCACATAAAACCTAACACCAGAATCAAATCCATATGATCTACCACAAAAACCACATCTAACAATTCCTGAAAAAATATCTACACCTTCTTTTAATCTTCTTTGTGAGTAATTGAAATTCATTTTTTCAATTGTTTTATTAAATGTTTCATCAGATATTATTCTTAATTCTTCATGTTCATAAATATAATCACCAAATTTAATTAATCCTGTGTATTTTTCTGTTCTTAAAATTATATATACATATGCTTCAGTCCATTTCTTATTGTATGGGGATTTGATGCATTCATCATTTAATAAATCTGCTATTCTTCTTACTTTTGTTCCATTAAGATATAACTCAAATATCCTTTTTACAATATTTGCTTCTTTTTCATTTATTCTTATCTTTCCGTATTTAAATAAATAACCATAAGTTGCCAAATGTTTTCTTGTTTTTCCTCTTGAGAAAACCATTTTATTTCCAAGTTTAGTTCTATTTGAATAATTATTAGATTCTTGCTCTGCTACTGAAGATAATATTGTGAGCAAAAGTTCACTTTGCATTCCAAGAGTATATATATTCTCTTCTTCAAATATTACTCCTACATTGTGTTCTTTGAGCAATCTAACATATTCAATTGAATCTATCGTATTTCTAGCAAACCTTGAAATCGATTTAGTAAGTATTAAATCAATTTTTCCATCAAGTGCATCTCTTATCATATTATTGAATCCAGTTCTGTTTTTAACACTTCTTGCACTAATTCCATAATCTTCATAAATTCTAACCAATTTCCAGTTTGAATTGCGATATATTTTAGAATAGTAGTATTTTCTTTGTGATTCAAAGCTACTTATTTGAGCTTCAAGATCTGTACTTACTCTTACATAAGCAGCAACTCTTAATTTAAGGCTTTTATAATTCTTTCTATAATTGCCTTTAACAACTTCAACTTTCATTTTGATTTCCTATCTCAATTTGAATAGTAACAGGAACTTTAGTAACAATTACTTCTCTTTTGTTTTTACCATTCAAATCTTGTTCATAATATCTAAATGGAGTTGAATAATTAAACGATAATATTTCTTTAAATTTTTTCTTTTCAAAATATTCCAAAGGTTTACTGGTAATATCTTCTCTCCTATGTGTCCTTTTTAATACAATGTATAACTCAAATGGACTTTTTGTACTCCCAACAATAACATAATCAATTATTGAATTAAAAACTTTATCACTAAATTTGTCATTTACTTCATCAGACAATTCAATAAATTTTTCGCTTGTATATTTAATTAATTTATCATTATTTCTCATACAATACTTTTTTAGTAATTTAATAGAATGCGCAAATATATTTTTTAGTACTTCTTCTTTTTGCATTCTACTTTTTGGACAATTTTCTTTTCCCTCATCAATAACTGTTCTACAATTATAAACTTTATGATTGTATCCATTAGAGCGATGTAAAGAGTTGCCACAGTAAGCACACTTTAATCTTCCAGAAAGTGTATATCTAGTAATAAAACTATTAACCAGTTTTTCATCAGTATTGTATAATTTGTTGTATTCCTCAAATTTATTTAGAACTTTATCATACAAATCTCTATCAATAATTGCTTCATGATGATCTTTAATATAATATTTATTTTTACCACCACGATTTTTTATTTGTTTTCCAACAGTAGCTGGTACTGTATAGTATTTACCCATAAGTAAATCTCCAGCATATTTTTCGTTTCTAAGCATTTTAGAAATTGCATTGTGATGCCATTTCATATTACCTTTGCAAGTTGGTATTTTCATTTCAGTAAGTCTCTTTGCTATATGTCTAATTGGAACTCCTTCTACATACCAATTAAAAATCATTTTGACTACTTTAGCTTGTTCCTTATTAACATATAATTGTTTTGTTTTGGGATCATAATCATATCCATAGCAACCGCAAAAACCAACTATTTCTCCTCTTTCCATTTTCATTCTTAAACCTAGTTGAACATGTTCAGATAGATTAAGTGATTCTTGCTGAGCTATTGAAGATAATATTGTAAGTAATAATTCTCCTGCCATATTCTTTGTGTTGATATTTTCTTCTTCAAATAAAACAGCGACATCATAATCTCTGAGAAGTCTGACGTATTTCAAAGTATCGAGAGTATTTCTAGCAAATCTAGAAATCGATTTAGTTAACAATAAATCAAATTTACCATTAACTGCATCCTCTACCATCTCATTGAATCCTTTTCTATGTTGTGTATTAGTTCCAGATATTCCCTCATCAGAATAAATTCTCACAAAATCCCAATCAGGATTAGCAATAATCTTTTCGTGAAAATATTTCACTTGAGATTCAAAACTATCTAGTTGATCATCGTGTTTGCTGCTTACTCTTACATAAGCAGCAACACGTAACTTATTATTTGAAGATTTATCTTCTTTTATTTGTCTTTTTTCAATTATTTCTAATTTCATATAAAAACTCCTTTCAAGACAAACAAAGAATATCAAAAAGGAGTTTTAATTACCAATGTGCGATTTTTCTAGTTGCACCTTTGTGCTTTTATAAAGAGATTCATTATTCTCTTTCAGTACTTTTAAATACTTAAATAGTAATGTATATTTTAAAAAATCTTTATCTATAAGATAATCTTTACTTTTATTTAAATAAACTTTTGCAATCATTTCTTATTTTTGAGTATTGTTATAAACATAATACTCATCCTTTCTATTTTTAAACTTTAATTAAAAGTTATTTTAAAATTATTTGTGTTTTTTATTTTTCCTCGAACCCTGTTACACCCAGGAAATCATCAAACGATTGATTTGCTAAATCAATTCCATGGGAATTTCACCCTCTTGTGGTTCTCACAAAACTGCACCCATTGCTTGAGTCTGTGGCTATGCAGAAGTATCATTATTACTATTACTTGTTATCGCATATTATTTGCTAAATAATTTTATAATCAAGCATTAATCGCAAGCGTACTTATTAAAGTGCTAGAGTAATAGGAATGTATTTGATGAATGAAAACAAGTTTTCAAAGAACAAAGGTGAAAGAATAATAATATCCTTTCACCTTATTCCTCACTTAAATCAAATTATTCAACCTACTTATTTAAAATTTTCTTCAAATTTTTAATAGCTTGTTTAATACTCTTACTTATCATCTGAAAAGAAGTATGTTCAATAGCTGCAATTGTCTTAAGATCTAATTCATCAAAATAATACATTTTAACTCTTCTTCTTTGAGTACTTGATAATTGATTAATTGCATTCATTAATTCATCATAAGTTGATGTTCTAATAATATAATCATCAATACCTTCTTCATTAGTTGCTGTTCTATTATAGATACTTTCTTCAGATAGTTCTTTATGTTCAATATGTCGATCAAATTCATTCAATTCTTTAAGATCATCCAATTCAAACTGATTGAAAACATCAAAAATATTCTTTGAAACTTCAATAGTTCTGGGAATATTTTCTCCATCCTTGAATAAAATATAATATCTATTATCAATAGTTCTTATAGTATATGGATTATCTTTATGTTTCCTTCTTTTAGGAAAGTCATCCATTTATTATCTCCTTTCAACTTTTTTTAGTTGAAAGGAGGTGGCCCTCTAATTCGACAAAAAACTACATATTTCGACAAACAAAAAACCTGGAGATGAAACTCTTGTTTTAGAGTCTCGTCTCCAGGTTTAAATTTATCAATATTTTTTAGCGGGTGTTCTCCCTTGGAAAATATATCATATTTAAATCGGTAATAATACAATTTGGTGCAAACCAGTCTCATAAAGGATATTCCCCCTTATAAGAGCAGCCTTAAATTGTAAAATCATTCCCTTTTTATTCAAACATATACCACTGCTAATAACTAGTATCACTAATATATGGCTTTCTCTTGGTTGTTTATTATATTTTTTCAAGTAAATCAAATAAAAATAGTTCATTAACGAACTATTAATTATTTGGTATTTGATTGATTCCATTAATAGGTTCTTGTAAACCTAATTCTTCTTTTATTTTAGTTGTTGATATTCCTTCTGTTCTGTCTAGATAGACAACTTCACAATAATCTTTTAAATAATCAAACTTTTCTGAACCTGCCCAATCAGATCCCATAACAACTATATCAACATGATATTCTTTAACATCATTAATCTTTTGCTCCCAATTTTCTTCTGGAATGACAAGGTCAACATATCTCACTGCTTCAAGCATTTTTTTTCTAGTTTCAAAATCATGATATGCTTTCTTTCCTTTTATTTCATTAAATTCATCAGTAGATACAGCTACAATTAGGTAATCTCCTAAAGCTTTTGCCCTTTGTAAAAGTCTTATGTGACCATAATGTAATAAATCAAATGTACCATAAGTTAAAATTCTTTTCATATTATCTCTCCTTTACAATTTTGCTTTTTAAAAAAAACAGCACACTTTTTATATTATTCTTATTTAATAAAACAATAACAATTAGACCAAACAATAGATTTATCAATATTGAATAAAGAGTTCTTACATAATACAAAATTGAAACTATTAATAATGATATTAATGCTATTAATAAGGTCCTAAAATTTATTTTAAAAATTACAAACTTTTTTATGTCTATAAATCTATAAATAAACAGAAAAACATAGGCTATCAAAGTAGAAATTGACGCTGCCCATAATCCAAATTTATTAATGAAAATTATATTAATGATTATATTAACCAATGCACATAGCATAGTTGTTTTTGCAACTTTTTTTGTTATTTTTTTTGCAATATAAGCTCCACCCAATACATTCGATAAGGCATTAAAAATGTTTCCTAATAATAAAACCGGTATATAAAAATAAGCCACGCGATATTTTTCTCCCACCATTGCATTAAAAACCAAAGGCAAAAAAATCAATATAATAATACTTATTGAAGAAAAAATTCTAAGAGAATTATCTAAAACTTGTGAAAAAAATGTATCTCTATCATCTTCGTTAATATGAACAGAAGCACTTTCTTGCCAAGTTATATTAAATACTCCAGAAAAACTTTGCATTATATTGGCAAATTTAGAAGATATTGCATATACACCATTCATAGAATCTCCAATTATAAATGAGATAATAGTTCTATCTGAAACATTAACCATCCACCAAGACAATCCGTCAGGAATCATTGGCAATGAATATTTTAACATTTCTTTCAATTTATCTTTATCTACATTATCTTTATTGAACAAATGAAATACATTATTTTTTATTGCCAAATATATGGATGCTAAAACATTTCCAATTGATGAAGCGATTAATATAGAGTAAGCATCCATATCAAAGAATATTATTAATACAGTGGTAAGAAGAACATTTAATAAACCACATATTATACTTGCTATTGCGTAATCATTATTCTTTCCTAAGCCTCTTGAGACTTGCAATAAAATAGTAAAAATAGCCATTGTAATTATATTGAGTATAATATAAGTGAAATATTTTATACTAATAAAATAATTTATGATTAATGAAATAGTTATGCAAATAGATATTTCTATAAAGCACATATAAATAATGGTACTTATAATTTTGCTTTTATTTTTTTCATCACTTCTGGTATCTATTAAAAATCTGAAAACAGCAGAATCCATTCTTAATAATAAAATAGGAACCATCAATGCTACATATGATTGTACCAAATCGATATATCCATAATCTGATGTATTTAAGAATTTTGTATAGACTGGTATTAAGAAAAATGAAATAAATTGTGTACAAAATTTGCTAAAAAAGATAACTATCGTATTTTTTACTAATTCAAATTGTTTCGATTTCTTACCCATCATTTAATCCTTTCATCCATATATTCTTTAATACTTATTGATGACTTACCACTTTCTTTTAAACCTATGCTTTCTTTAAAGTTATCATATCCATTACAAATATCTTCCATTTTAGTATTTAATAGTAATTTATATAAATCTTTATTATTGTAACTGATAGGAAATGGTAAATCATTAATGTCAAAATATGAGCCTCTATCTTTGTTATATTTTTCAATATCATTGGCGTAAATAATAACTGGTTTATTCGCAATCATTGCTTCAAACATTGTAGATGAATAATCAGTTATCAGCAAATCACAAGCAAGAATTAATTCTTGAATATCATCATAGTTGTTTGCATTAATGTAATTATTATAATTTGAAATTAAACTATCTGGATTTTTTATTCCTGGATGCATACGTATTATAACACTATATGTATCATGATATTTCTTATTTAAAACCTTGATAACATCGTCAAAATTAATATCATAAGGATTTTTATCATAATGAGCCCTAAAAGTTGGGGCATAAAGAATAATTTTATTATTTTTTGATATATGTAAAACATTACACACTTTACTTCTAATTGATAAATCTGTTCTATTTACTAGTAAATCATTCCTAGGTGTCCCGTTACATATTATCTCACCAGAATATCTAAAAGCTCTTTTGTATAAATCATTACAAAATGAGCTATTAGATACCATTAAATTTGTATAATTTGTATCCTTTACTGCATTTTTAACGTAATTGTTATCTAATTTATCTTCAACATCAAACTCAATTTTTTTAAAAGCTAAACAACCATGCCAAGTTTGAATATAAACCTGCTTTTTTCTCTTTACATAGTACACAGGTATTCGAGTATTAAAAATCCAAAATTTAGATGTAGCTATATAATAAAAATATTTTAAACTGTATATCTTAACTGGCTTTACATAAGATGGAAATTTATCATTAATATTTTTGCATATCCATATTATTTCGTAATTATTATCTTTGGCCAATTCTTCTGATATGTACTTAGGACTATCACCATATCCTTTTCCAACAAAATTGCTACATAATACTCTATAATTATTTATTCTAAATATTCTAAAGAAAAAAATAGGTATAGCAAGTATTTTAATAATAAAACTGTTTGCTATAATTAATTTAAACTTATTAAGTAGTGACATATTTTATCAATTCCCCCTTATAGATTGATATAAATTACAAAGAAAAACCAGCATTCCAGCACCTAAATATGATGAAATAGCAAATATCTTACTTCTTTTACCAGCCTTTTTATCTTTAATAACCACACCTCTATATTTTTTCACAATCAAAAAAGCTTGCTTTTTAATTTTATCAAAATTTTTAGATTTACCTATCCCTAATATTGTAAAAATCCCTTCCATAAATTCTCTATTGTATGCAGCTAAAATTAAACTTGGTATATTATCCTGAATAAATTTTGTTTCATCTTTTGCAAATTTAAGTGAAACAGATCTTTTTTCATTATAATTAGAACCTGTTATACTTGTTTTTCTAAGCAAATAATAATACATCATGGCATCTGAAATAACTACCTTTTTAGATTTATAGAATAATTTATATGTAATAGGTAAATCCTCGTGAACCTGTCCGACCGGATACTCTATTCCATTAAATAAATCTCTTTTATATAATTTACCCCAGGCACTTGTAGTGCAATTATCCTGATACAATAATTTTTCCAAAGCATCAACATTATCATATACACGCGTATTAATATTTGAAAAAGTTTCATCAACTAATGTTTCACCTTCATATATTTTTTTATATAATACAGTAGAAATATCTGCTTTATTGTCCTTTAGTTGATTGTATAAAAAATTAATTGTATCAGTATGCATAAAATCATCGCTATCAATAAAAAACAAGTAATTTCCTTTGCTCTCTTTAATCCCATAATTTCTTGCTTCAGATAGCCCACCATTAGATTTATTTATAAGTTTAATTCGTTTATCAATTTTTTTATATTTTTCACATATTTCCCTACTATTATCAGTAGAACCGTCATTCACAAGTATAATTTCAATGTTGTGAAATGTTTGAGAAATTAAGGAATTAATACATCTATCTAAATATTGTTCCACATTGTAAACAGGAACAATAATAGAAATCAAATCATCCATTTTTTTAGTTTTCATAATTACTGGCTCCTTTTTTATCTGTTAAAAAAACACTACATAACGTAAAAAGCAAAAATACAAGATTTAAGTTATTAAATATTTCACCCTTCCAACAAGCAATAAATAGACAAACAATAAAAACATATCTAAATGAAGTTATTCTCTTATCATTTTTTAATGAATTGTTAAAAAATTTTATAAAAGATCCAACGTAAAGTAGTAAATAAATAACACCACCCAAAAATATGTAATTTACATATCCAATATCACTTGATGTACCAATTGTATTTAATCCTAGCTCGCCATAAACTCTCATACCAGTACCAAAAACCAATTTCCAACCAGAAGGAAATACTAATGCTGTTTTAGTTAAATAATTAAAAGTTCTAGTATTTGTAAAAGAAAATAACTGATTAATAAAACTATACATAGCAGGATTAACGTTACGAATTACAAGAATAAAAAGATAAAATAATAATATTATAACCATTCCCCAAAAAACAGCTGTTATTTTTTTGTTAAATTTCGATAATAAAATCATTATAAATACTGACAAGAGTCCAATTAGAATTCCAGTTCTCCCATTTAATATACTAACTAAAAAAATGAATGGTAAAAATATGAAATATTTTTTATTGTTATTTGTTGCATGATAGAAGCATAAACCTGTTAATAAACCATTAACAATTGGAATTCCATAAGTGTAACTATCTCCTAAACCATATACTCTTGTTCTAAGAATATAGTCATTTTCATTAAAAATTGTCGAATTAATAAAAGAGTTAATTGCAATTGTTCTTGTTGAAGGAAATAAAAGCATAATCAAACAAACTAATCCTTGTATAAAAGCAACGTTTAGTATGAATTCTATTATTTTATTTTTACTATAGCCATTTATTCTAAGGTTATTTACAATAAAAAGAGCTGCAAAAAGATACAAAACTATCATTAAGTGTTGAACAATTCTTAAATCAACAATATTTATAGTACTACTAGTATTGATAGCAACAATTATCGAGCAATAAATAGTTGATAAGAAAATGCCAAGCAAAAAAGAAAAAATATATTTATTTTTAATGGAACGAAGTATATACTTTCCACCATGAATAACATCATATATAAGCATTAATCCTACAATAACAGCAACCGAAATATTTGAATCAATGTGGAATATAGCGAAAGGTCTATACAAAAAAATAAAAGTTAATACATAACATAACAAAATATTAATCTTTTTCATTATAAAACCTTCTTTCACTCATAAATTTCATGTATTTTTTTTGTAAGCGTATTATCATCAATTATATCAAAACTTATCTCTATTTTTGAATTCAAAAGTAATTCTTTTGCTTTACTTACATATTGATTCATATTACTACATATTAGATACTTATTTTTATTAAAGATAGTTTTTAATCCACCAACACCACTATTTAAGACTGGTTTATTAAGAATCATAGATTCAATAGCTGTTAAACCAAATCCCTCAAATTTAGACGGCATTATTCCAATTTTTGAGGCTTTAATATACGGAAATGGATTTGATTTAAATCCAATTAATTCAATGTTATTATTTAGAGAATAGTTATTTATAAGTTCAAGGCATTTTTCCTTTAGAGGTCCATCTCCTATCATTACGCATTTTATTCTATTATTATCTAATTTGTGAATTATTTTAATAAACTCTATTGGATTTTTTTCCTCTGATAATCTTCCAAAGAAAAAAATATCATATTTATCTTTTACTTGATATTCATCAGCCAACTTTTGAATTGCTTTTTTATCAACATAATTTGGCAAAGTAACATATTTACCTTTAATTCCATTTCTAAAAATATATTCATCAAGTATTGAATCTGATACTCCTATAATTTTCTTAAATTTTTTGGATTTAATTAGATAAAGGATACTCTTTACGGATATTTTTTTCATTTTAGGATCATTTTTATGTAAGTGTGATATTATGATACATTTATTATAAAATATACTAGCATATAGTGATGCTTTAAAATCATGGGCATGAATAATATCAACTTGTTTATCTTTTACTATTTTCTTTATTTCTTTTATATTTAATTTTTTTATTGGTACGAAATCTATATTTCTTTCTTTTAATGAAACTATTATATTTCCCTCAGGTGAACAATAAAATGAATTATAATCATTCATACTTGAATTAATAATTGTACAAGCAACATTTTCAGCACCAGAAAAAGAATTACTAGAAAGTAGATGCATAATGGTTTTTCTTTTAAAATAAATACTTATCATCTTTTTCATAATATTATTTAATAAATATTTTGAAATTATTTTTTTACTTTCTATGCCAAATTTAATTGATTCTTCATTTGATAAATATATTTTTTCTATAAATCTAGCAAATTTATCAACATCATTAACATCAACAAGATATCCATTGACGTTATCTTTTATTAAATCTCTTTGGCCTCTGCAATCTGTAGCTACTATTGGTAAGCCAACATACATCGCTTCCATAACATTTAGTGGGAGACCTTCCCTATGCGATGTAGCAAGAGCAAGATTAGAAATTTTTAATAATTTTGGAATGTCTTTCCTATATCCTAAAAAAAGTATATTATTATTTAACCCTTTTTCTCTTACTATTTCTTGATAATGGTTCTTATATGAATCAATTCCAGGTAATAGAACTTTAAAATTAGAATATTTTTTTACTAATTTTTCCATTGCATTTATTATTAAAATCTGATTTTTGTTCCAATTTAATTCTGCTGGATAAATCATTACAAAATCATCGTCTTCTAATCCCAAAGATTTTCTAATAGCAGTCTTTTCTTTATTAGACAGGTCAAAATCAAATTTTTCTTCGTCAATTCCTACTCCTGGAACATATTGAATATCTTTACATTTTTTAAATTTTTTCTTTGCAAAATTATAATCTTCATTATTAATTAGAATTAAAGTATCTGTATATTTTGATAACCATTTTTCTACTGGATAGAAAAGTAACCAATTTTTCAAAGGTGCTCCCTTAAAAAAATGAAGACCATGAGCAGTATAAATAACCCTAGTATGAAACTTTTTTCTTGATTTTTTTGCTGCCAATCGTGTTATAACTGCACCCATAGGAGTATGAGTGTGTATGATATCAAACTTTTCAGTTTCACATATCTTTTTCAATTGCTTAATTGCTTTGAGATTATTAAATTTTATTGGATTTCTTTCAAAAGTAACCACATGTTTAACATCACAAAATGGTATTTTCTCATCACCACTTGTTGCTACGTGAACCTCATATCCATTTTCTTTAAACATTTTTAAAAAAGGCAAATGGAATTGTAAGATATGAGAATCAACAGTAGCGGAAAATAAAACCTTTTTCATACTCTCTACTCACTCTCCATTTGCTTATTATATTTTTTTAAATCATCTAGTTCTTTCTTTATCGTATTCTTACCAGCATCTGCTCCATGACCAGTAAACACTGTCTTTATTGTTAGAAATATTATTTTAATATCTTGATATAAAGAATAATTCTTTATATATTCAATATCATATTCAATTTTGTCAAATATGGTAATATCATTTCTTCCCATACATTGGGCTAAACCTGTTAGGCCTGGTCTAACATCATATCTATGTCTCTGATTTTCGTTCATATTTTCATAATAATCAGGAATCCATGGCCTAGGTCCTATAAAAGACATTTTCCCGGTTGCGATTGAAAACAATTGTGGTAGCTCGTCTAGACTCGTCTTGCGTAAAATTTTTCCAATTTTTGTATGTTCATCAGCTTTAGAAAAATCATGAACATCATTTTTTTCTACCATAGTTCTAAATTTATAAATATAAAAGTTTTTTCCACCTTTTCCTGTTCTCTCTTGCTTAAAAAGTACATGACCTTTTGAATCTAGTTTGATTGCAATGGCAATTAATAGCATTAATGGTGATGCAACTATTAGTCCAAATATAGCTAAAAGACGATCAAACATAAACTTAATTCCAGCAAATACAACTATTAATGCTTGTGAATAAAATTTTCTATGCGTAACATTTCCGTTCAAATCCACATACGTTTCAATAATATTTTCGTTCATAACTCTACTTCCATTTCTTATAACAAAACCAAATATTGTCTAATGTGTATATAACCTTTTCCCCTAATAAAAACCATCACCTTAGTGACTATCCTGTATTATTATACATTAGTTTGACAAATTTCACAATGATTTGGAACCAATTTCTAATACAAATTTTAGTTTGAAGATAAGAAATGATTAACCCCCTTCTCAAAGCATGTAGTATTATACCAAAAATAAAGTTATTTTCAATAGTTTCGCCTAAATTTAGGCAAAAAATCAATAATATTGGTATAAATTTGTGTTATAGCAACGTTTTTTGTAATAACTTTCATGGCTTTAATATGCCGGTAAACCAAATCCATAAATAACATTGCTGTTAATAGAGTATTTCTTTGCTCTACATCCATCATCAGTTGAATTACCTTCTACTGTATATATGTATCCCCCTTCAGTTTTTTCTACTATTCCAACATGATTTGGTTTCCCATCTACTTCCCAATCAAAGAATATAATATCTCCCGGTCTTGGAGAATACCCCTTTCCTTGCCATTGTCCTCTTGATTTAAACCATTCTATTCCAGTAGCAACTCCAGCAAATTTAGGTATCTTGTCATTTAATACACCCGCCTGATTTGCAGCCCAACTTACGAATACGGCACACCACTCAATTCTATGATCAAATCCATACCATCTCCAATAAGGCTCTCCTCCAACATTCCCTACTTGCTGTTTTGCAATTTCTACTATTTGTTTATTTCCATTTAAAGAACCATATATTAAGTTTCTCCATAACGAATTATATTCATCACTTAATAATTCATTAACACTCGCAATTTCCGCTTGACTAAATCCCAGATTCTTCATAATCTCTTCTTTGCTTTTACTTGTAATTTTTATTTTTAATATAGTTTTAAACTTACCATCACCAGTTGATACTTTTTCAGTCGAATACTTTATTGAATTGAACTGCCAAAACATCTCTTTTATAAATTTTTCATTTCGTTCATCTATGACTGAAATATTATATTTTCCATCATTGCTATATTCAACTGAATAAACAGCTATTATTTCATTCCAATTAGTATATGTTGATTCAATTTCTAATTCATCATATTCAGTTATGTCTTTAACATTTTCTATTTCTTTATATACTTCACTATTTGTTTCTCTTATTACCTCGGTCATTTGTTTAGAACCTGTTTCATTAGAAAAGAAAACTCCAAATATTGAAGCACATAATAAACCAATTACACAAATAAGAATAATAACTACTACAGCCACCCAACCACCTGCAGCAATTGCAGCAACTAATGCCTTAATAGCTGCAGCCATAGCTTTTATTGCTGCAATAGTAGCTTTAACTGCAACTTTAACAGCTTTAGCAGTTGCTTTTACAGCATGTTTAGTAGCTTGAGCAGTTTTTTTTGCAACTTTTGCACTTGTCTCAGCAACTTTCTTTGCAGTTTTAATTCCTTTTTTAGTTGCTTTAGTAGTATTCTTTGCTGTCTTTCGTATTCTTTCTGGTGCTTTCTTTATCTCTTTTTTTGCAACCTTTGCACTTGTTCTAATAGTTTTATCTGTACCTCTTGCAATCTTATTACTAGCATATTGTATTTCAGAATCTTTATTATTTAGATTATTAACTTTTTCCTTTGTAATAACCAATGTATCTTTTGTTTTATCTGCTACTATTAATGATTTATCTAAAGTCTTAATAGTCTTCTCTGCTACATTTCTTGTTTTTATATCTTTCATTTATATCACCTTCATATAATTTAATTATTTTATTTACTACATATATAAAAAAAGAAAGGATAGCAACTACTGCTGCTATCCATATTAAAAGTTCTTTTTTCATTTTTATTCTCCTGGTTTAGTGGTCATTAGTTTATATAGCTTTGTATTCATAGGGAACTTATTTACAAAAGGTACCAAAGAAGAACCGTACCTTATCAATCCACATCCTGGATCACTATCTTTGATATATGATAATTGATCTTCTGAAATATTTAATAATTCAGCAAGTCTTAATCTATCATTTGTGGCTTGATTTAACATTATAATAAATTCACTATTTGAAAGCATTGTTGAAGCTTCTACTGATGATAATAAATATTGAACATTCTGAGTAATAGCTGTTGGATATGCATTTCTTTTTCTAAATTGTCTCCATGCACTATTAAAGAAGTTGGCAGAATATTCATTTTGAAACATTACATGAAATTCATCAATAAAGATATGTGTTCTCTTGCCTATTTTATAATTTTGATTAACTCTATTCAATATGGCATCAGTTATAACTAAGAGTCCAAATGTTTTTAATGATTTACCAAGTTTATGAATATTATATGTAATAATTCTATTATTTGTATTAACATTAGTTTGATGAGCAAAAATGTCCAAACTTCCCTCTGAATATATTTCCAAACTTAGTGCTAAATTATGAGCTTGCTCTTCTGGTTGCTCATTTAAAACATTTTTTAAGTCTAGTAATGTTGGGCTTTCTTTTTTATCTCTAAATCTTTCGTAAACAATTGATGTACATCTATCAATTATTGATTTATCGATTGGCCCAAGTCCGCCATGTTTTTTTAATAATTGTTCAAACAAAGACAGTATAAACTCTGACTTTGCTGCAATTGGATTTCCTTCTCCATATCCATCTTCTAACATCATTGCATTAATATGATTATTACTTGTTGCAGATATATCAATAACTTCTCCATGCAAAGCATCAATTAATGGAGAATATTCATTTTCAGGATCACATATTAAGATATCATCATCAGTTGATAAAGCTAAAAAAGTTATTAATTCTTTTGCACTAAATGATTTACCAGATCCGGGTACACCAAGTAAAAAAGATGATTGATTCATAAGTTTAGATTTATCAACCATTATTAGATTATTACTAATAGCATTCTCACCATAATATATTCCTTTTTTATCCATAATCTCTTGTACCTTGAAAGGCATAAGTGCCGCAAGGGATTCAGTAGTTAATGTTCTTGCTGCTTTGATTCTCTTATGTCCTATTGGAAGAACTGTATTAAGTCCTAATAATTGTTGATATTTTAAATTTGTTATCTGACACATATGTCTTTGAGCAGTTGATTTTAGATTATCACTTAATTCATCAAGTTTTTCTTTAGTTTCAGCAACAAGAAGAATAGTTAATGTTCCTTCCATTAACATTTGATCTCTGGCTGTTACATCATTTAAAGTTTCTCTTGCTTCTTTTCTACTTTGTTCCATATCATAAGGAATAACCGCACTAAAATTATTATTTTGATTTTGTTTTCTTTGCCAATTAGTTATATTCGACTCAACACCAAGTAATATTCTTTCAAGTAGTTTAATAGCTTCATTAATTGGTATAGGTTTAATATCAATTGAAATCATCATGTTTTGATTAATATCAGTTAGATCTGAAACCATACTATCTCTTATGAAGTTTGCATAATCTTTTAAAAATAATACTCTTCCAAATTTATCTCCCATTTCAAAATAATCATCTTTAAATGAAAATGAATTAGGACAAATATAATCTTTAAATGAATGTCCAAGTTTTCTTGCACCTACAATATCAAAATTATATAAAGATTCTTCTCCTAAACGATATATGTCATGAAGAATTCTAAGTTTTTCATTTGCATCAATATTAGTACATTTACTACCAAGTTTAAGAAAATATGAATTTAGTTCTGTACCTATTCTTTTAAAATAGTTTTTTGCTTCCTCATAATCCTTTTTATATGCAGTAATTGTTAGATATAATTCTTTAACCATTCCATTAGAATTAAATGCTTTATCCAGTAACATATCATTATATTCTTTTCGGTAAATATCTAATCCATCTTCTTTGAATGGTAATAATATTTCCTTTTCAAATTCTTTTTTATTAATTTTTTTTAGATTTATTGTTATTTTAACTTCACTCGTAGCATCAAAAGAATTTAATAGTTCGGAATAACTCAAAAACATTGCTTCCTTATCTTCTTTCGAAGCTACTGTATAGTTAATATCAGTAAACTTATAAGTAAAAGAATACTTATTCTTGCCAACTAAACAAATTCCATTATCCCAAATTCTATCAATTGGGATACAGTCCTGAATTGACTTAGGAATCTTGTGACTTTCTTTGTCTTTTGAAAATAGTTTTATCACGTTTTAACTCCTTTCTAATTTCATTATTCACATATTCTTCAGTTAGTTGTAAATAAATGTTATTTGATTTAAATGGTAATTTTGATGGTACCAAAAATTTAGAGTAGATAAATGATTTAACTACTTCCTCAAAATTCATACCATTATATTTAACAAAACCAACTAGTATAAATGGTAATGCGGCAATAATACATAACCACGATGTAATTTCTAATCCTAACCTATTTCTAAACATGAAATACATCATTATAGCAAATCCACAACCTATGACTACACAAATGAATTGTCTTAATGACATTCCAAAAAATATACTTTCTTTATAGTTTCTTACTTCCCTATTAATTTTTATTTCCAAACTTTTCACCTCCATAAAAAAGAGTTATTACACTCTTTCAGGTTCTTTAATAAAACTAATTACATTTGCTATTATTCTTTGTCCCCAATTACACTCAATATGTCCATTAATAGCAATAGCTTGATTTACTCTTAATTGATTAATTATTTCACCATCATCATAGATATAAACATATGCAATATTTGGATTTAATTCATAGTCATCGTCATTTGGTAATGCTAATTTAACTCTAATTGCCTTTTTATTATTACATCTAAGATTACTTTGTCTGCTCATAATTCTTCCAACTAACATAACTTCATTATGTATTTTTACTTGATTCATAAAGTATCACTCCTTTCTTGTTTTGGAATAATACACTTATTGAAAATTAAATGCAAATCACCATTTTTGAATTTTGAAGTATTTTTTTAATCAAAAAATTATTTTTCTCTAGAAGAAAATTACAATATATTAATACAAATTGATACTAAAAACTCAATTTTTCACATTTTTAACTTTTTTTATCTTTCTCGTTCTTTATTTTTAAACAAATACATAATATCTGGTGTGTCTAGATTAGTTTTTCTATCAATATACTCTTTATTTATATGATTATTCTTACAATATTTAATATAGTTTTTCACTCCATTTTTAAACTCAATATCATTAGGATATAATTCATGAATAGAATTCCATAATGAATAATGCAAATCATCACTCATATAACCAATCTTATATCCATCTTCTAAAAGATTATAAATATAGTAATCAAAGTTATAATCCCATTCCGGTACATAATTATTTTTCATAATACCATCTTTATAATGAAGTTCTATAGCTGTATCAACGCCATCGCTACACATTACCCAAAACTCATTATTACTAGGATTAATTAATATATAATCAATTTGTTTGTTTTTATGTTCAAAACTTTCATTTAAAAATTCTGAAGCATCATTATATATTTCTTGTACCCTATCTTTCATAATCATGACTCCTAAAGTTACTCATTCTTAATGCAGTTATTTTATTTTCAGTTTCTATAATGCTATTTTTATCAAATCTCATTTTATATTTAAGTATTTGATTTTCAGTTAATGATTTGAAATCACCATTATCATAATCATCTCCCAATATTAAAAATGGTCCATATATAACATCATATCCAATATCTCTATTATGCTTCATACCATTTATCTTACCTTCTTCATTACAAATAAAAACAACACTTGAGTCTTTTTCAGGATATACACATTCTATATATCCACCAACCAAGTGTTGTTTTGCTTCTAATGTATTTTCAAATTCTATTTCTTTTGGTAATTCATATGGCTTTACCAACAATCCTTTAATCACTTTTCACCTCCATAAAAAAAATTAGATATTTCTATCTAATCCTAGTTTTTATTTCTTTTTTTATTATAATCCATTATTCTTTTACAAGTTCCACAAAGCGTTGCTTCTTTTCCAAAACGTTGAAAAAACTTTCTTGCATCTTCCTCTGTATCAAAATCGATGTATTTAAAAGCATGTCCTGAATTTGGACAACCTTTTAGTCCAGTTTTATGTATTTTATGACTATAACTCACCATATTTACAAAATAATCTTTAGTATTTTCCAAAAAATTATCTCTACCATTGCCTGTTTTTATGTATTCTTCAATTCTTTTAGCTTCTTCCATTTATATCACCAATATTATTATACTATAAACCCATCATTTCTTTAATAACTCGATCAGATATTTTTATTGTGCCAACTAAAACTAACATATTAAATATTAACTCTCCTATATATTTCCAAACTTGTGTTACTGCAGCTGCTGAGGTATCTACTACTGGTGGTGAACTAGCAAATAGTGAGAATATTATGCAAGCGAGTACTATTATTGCTCCCTCTAAACAAACTCCAGTATATGACTTTAAGAAAGTTACTCCAATTCCTTGTGTTGGTTCACCGGCAAAAGCTGCAAATGGAACTGGAGATATGGCAGTATATAAATATAGTTTAAAGAATCTTCCATAAACAGTAAGAATCATTATGAATGATAAGACTGTTACAAATAAACCTCCTATCAAGGTAACAGCCCATAATGGAATTGATTCAAAAAATCCACACGATTCAACTGCATTTATTATTTCAGTTGGTAATACTGTTTTAGTTGCTCCTCCAAGCCCACTAGCACTAATTATTGTAGTAATAACACCCTGACATATTTTGAATATAGCTAACATAAGATCAAGTCCATAGGTAACTAGTCCTTTTGCAATTGCAAATCTAACAAATAATTTCAAAGCTTGTTCTGGTCTTTTTATTTCATTAAAGTTAGTACAAGTTCTAACAACTCCAACAACAAAAAACAATACAAGTAAGGCCAGTCCAATTGCTTGAACTGAGCCATGTATTGTTTTAATTACACTCCAAATTGTCCCACCTTTAAATGTTTCAGGAGTTTGTGTTATTAGAGTCCATATCTCACCTAGTTTACTATTCCAAGTATCTAGTGCATTAATTAGGTTTTGTACTACCCAGTTATCACTATCCAAGATAGCTCACCTCCTATCCAGTAATTAAACCGATTATTTCTTTTGCAAAAGTAATTATTACTCCTCCAACAAGAGTGAAAACTCCATTTGTTCTTTGTGATGGATCATGGCTTTGATATGACATACCAATTTGAACCACTCCAAATATTAAAATGATTGTTCCTATTGCTCTTGTTAAAGTAAATATAAAATTGGATAAGTTGTTAATTACACCTATTGGATCATCAGCTGCATACACAGGCATTATCGTATTTAACGTGAATGACAATACGGTTGTAATCATCATTATCTTTTTTACTTTCTTTAAAGTTTTTTCATCAATTTTTTTCACTTTTCTTTTCCTCCTCTAATTTCTTTAAATATTCATCAATGTTGTCTGATGATATAATTTCATAATTATCTTTTTCTTTAATCTTATTGAATTTGTACTTATTAGTATTTAAATCAACATCTATTGTTGCTATTGCATTATTAGTTTCACCATGAAAGTAAGGCTTTCCTTTTCCATCAGTTGTATATTTGATATTAGGATGTTTTAATATGTTATATTTTTTATCTTTAATAGGTCTATCACCTCTTATAAAAAGGATTGCATAGTTGTTATCTAACATTCTTACTTCGTCTGGAGTTAATAACTCTCTTCCTCCAATTTGATAGTTAGTTGAATAATTTCCATTTCTTCCACTACTCCTACCATGAGTATCTAAATCAATTGTTGCTTTACCTAAAAGTTCAGAAACATACTTATGTGTTGATTGTTCATTTCCTCCAAGATATAGAAGTTCATCACAGTTACCAACTATTGATTCCCATTGCTTTTCAAATAGCGCTTTTAATTGAGCAAGATTTTGAATAATAATTGAAACAAATACACCTCTAGATCTCATAACAGAAAGTATCTTTTCAAAATCATCTGGTAATGACACGTTTGCAAATTCATCCATAACAAAATGAACTGGTACTGGAAGATTGCCATTATATTTTCTATCTGCAATAAAAAACAATTGTTGAAACAATTGAGTATATAAAATGCTTACTAGAAAATTAAATGATGTATCATTATCAGGTATAAGAGCAAATAAAGCAGTTTTCTTTTCCCCTATGCTAGGTAAATCTAATTCGTCAGTTAATGTTAACTTAGATAAACTATCTAAGTTAAATTTTTCTAGTCTTGCAGCAAGTGTAATTTGAATTGATTGCATTGTCTTAGCAGGAGAACCTCTATATTTTCTATAGTATTTAAGCGCCACATGATAAGGATCTCGTTCTTCTAACCTATTAAACAAAATATCAAGTGGGCTTAAATAATTGGGTTCGTCTTCTTTAACATCACCAGCAGATAATAATTCAAGAACCATATCAAAGTTTTGTTCATCTTCTGGAGCTTCATGCCACAAATAATATATAAGCGCAGACAAAAGCATAGAAGCAGCATTATCCCAAAAAGGATCCTGTGATGTGGATCCTTTTGGTGTTGTAGACTTAAATAGATTTGTTACTAACTTTTGAATATCATTATCATTAGTTATATATACAAATGGATTATAGCAATGACTCCTTTCCATATTAATTAAATCTAATACTTTTACATCATATCCTTCTTTAATAAGAAGATTACCAACATCTCTAATAATTTCTCCTTTTGGATCTAATACAACATATGAAGTATTACATTGCATAATATTGGGTTTTGCATAGAATCTAGTTTTACCTGCACCAGATCCACCAATTATTAGAGTATTAAGATTTCTTCTATGAATCTTACCATTTAATCCTATTGATACTTTTTGAGTTAATAACTTATTATTCTCTGCTGGTTCTTGTTTATATCTTTTATTAATCTCTCTTTTATTACCCCATTTAGCACTACCATGTTCCTCTCTTCTTCTATAATTCTTTCTAGTAGTCAAATAAACTACTACTACAAAAATATAAATTATAGAAAATAAAAAAATAGTTTTAAAACTATTCTCAGTCCATGTTATTTTGAAAAAATTAATATTATTAAATTCTTTAACTATATCAAATAAACTTTTACTTTTTATAGGTGCTATTACAAGAGCTAACCAAATTGTAGGAATGAGTCCTAACGAATATACCCAATAAGGTATCTTTTCATCTTGCATATTCTTTTTTCATTGATTTAATTAAAGGACAAACTCTTTCATATATTTTATGAAACTTAATCATCAAATCATCTATGGCATCTGTACTTATTTCTTGTTCAATAGATTTATTTCTATATTCCATTAAAGCATTAAGAACGATACCAACTTCATATTTATCTAATTCAATTTTTATTTTGTCATTCATCTACTAGTACCTCTTTCTTTACTTTTAACATGCTTATGTTCAGTAACTTTATTATTCATTTCTTTCTTGATTTCTTTAATTTCTTCTCTAACAGATTTTCTAGTAGAGGCTTCTAAACTCTTTTTGCTCTTTGAGGAAGGCTCTAACTGACTCTCGTTTACCTTCCCTAAAGTCGGGTTTATATTTTGTTGTTCCTCCTTCTTTAGAGGTTTTTGTTTTTCTTCCTTTTTCTTTTTTTGATTTTCATTTACTGGTTCGTGACCTTTAGCTTTTTCTTCTTTAATCTTTTGAATTTCACTTTCAATAGTAGCCATATCAACAGTAGCAAGTTTAAATCTTTCAACTATTCTATTAATCTTAGAAGCATCTTCTTCTTTTGTCATAATATCAACCATACCATCTTTATGTTTCTTTTCTACAATTGCAGCAAATAAAACACCATATCTTTTAGCTTCTTCACTAAATTTCTGTAAGTCTTCTGTTTTGATAGAAAATACTTTAAGTGGTCTTCCAGATTTAAGCATATTAGTAAGAGTTGTCTTACCTCTTACTTTTTGTTGATCTTTGGCTATTGCTACTAAAGCAGCAGCAACATTCTTTGCTCCACTACCAGATAACCTTGCAGCAACTTCAAATCCCTCAAGAGATATTCTTACGATTTGTTCTGCTGCGTCACTTGACGTGTTCACTTCTTTCACTTTCCTTTCTTTCATATTCTATAAATTCGTTTATATTCCTCTCAATTTTGGGAATACGTTCTTCAATTCCGTCGCATAATTTTATCACTCTCCTTATTTCTGCTACCTCAGGTCTAATTGTTTTTAATCTGTTTTCTATTTCTTCTTTATTAGATGACTTAGAGGATTCATAATATAATCTTTCTCTTTCTTCTAATAATGAATTTAATTCTTTTATCTTTTTTTCTTTAAATAAAAAAAATTGCTCATCAGTTAATAAGTTTTCACTAACAAGCAGTTTTGTTTCATTTGATATTCGATCTAGTTTTCTTGAATCTTCTCTTATAGAAGCTGGCAACTTTTTATATGGTTTTGTTTTAGGTATTACATTAAGCAAATAACAATAATGTAAGTATAAAGCATACATTCCCTTTGGCTTTTCTCTCTTATAGTCATATCTTCTATAGAATTTGCTATTATTAAATACTTCAAGGAATGGAACTCTAGGTGCTTTTTCGATTTTAATTCTTTCTGCAATTCTTTCATCAGTATAATCATCACCATAATTAGGAACTCTTATATTCTTTTTATATGGTGGTCTTTTAATAGTTAATACATTATTTCTATGTTTAACTTCATAGTTCATTGCTTTAAGTAGATTTTCAAAATCATTATAAGAAAAAGCCATAGCAATTGCTCTATCAATATCTTTCTTTGTAGTTGCGTAATAGTTATTTTCATTGAAATATTTGTTTTGAAAGTTTTGATAATTAATCTTATATTTTTTTCTTTCCTTTTCTACTACTACACTAAGACCATACTCTTTACATAATGAATCAGATATATTTCTAAGTTCACCATAAGTATCTCTCTTATCGTAATATCTTTTACCATCTTTGAATGATACAGAGTTAATTACAAAATGATTATGAAGATGCTTTTTATCCATGTGGGTTGATACAATCACTTCAAATCTATCTCCCCACATTTCTTCAGCAAGTTTCATTCCAATCTCATGACAAGTATCAGGAGTTACTTCTCCATGTGCAAATGATTGAATAGCATGAAAAGCAATTATCCCTTTTTCTTTTCCATAATGCTTTTTGGTAATAATCATTTCATCGTAAGCTGTTTCTGGAGAGCAATTAATACCTGATACATAGAATTGTTTCTCGGTTTTAAAATCAGCTTTAGTATAATCCAAAACATTATGAAGTTCCTTGTATACGTTTTCATCAACCTTATCCACATCAGTAGCATAAGCAAGTACATGATCGAGTCTATTTTTAACAGGCCATATTTTTGTTACTGCCATTTATTTAAGTAAAAACTCTTTCTTTACTTCTAACATAAACTCATTCCATTCCTTTGCTTCTTTTTCATACGTTGCATGATTAATATTTCCAGTTGAATTAGCAACTCTAGCTATCTGATTTAGATTTATTCCTATAGGTCTCATATCTTTCATAACATCATAAAATCTATCTCCAGGTGGTTCTTTAAAAGTCGTATCATAAATTAGCTTTCTAAAATAATCTGTACCATTAAGTCCAGCTCTAGCAGCGTTTTTTAAAAACAATTCATTATCCTCATAACTAATCCAAAATTGTTTTTTTACATTTCTACTTCTCATTTTTTAATTCGTTCAATTTATTTATTTGTAAGCAACACATAACTGTCACTCCAGACAGTCCTCCAATAACTAGACCTAATATAAAAAATAGTAATTCTTTCACTATAATTCTCCTTTCAAAATAATAAGGGTTTGGGATTATCCCACATTTTGAATTTTACCCACTTGGGAGTACAAATTCAGTGCTTGCTAATACAAGAAGACTAATTTAGTTCTGCATTACAGTATGGGCAATAATAACAGTCTTCTTGTTCATCTTCTGAAAGAATACTTTTAATATTTAGTTTAATTTCTTCTCCAATTTTTAAATCAATTGCATCAGAATCATATGAAATATCTTTCAAAAAATCTAATAGTAATTCTTTATTATCTGATTCAAACTCCAAACAGTTTTCATCAATTCTTCTAATAGTCACTATATAATTATTATCTTCTTTTTCTTCATTATTATTTATTCCATCTGCTAAATAATTAAGATTAAGATCTAATACTTTTGCAATTTTTGCAATTGTATTAAATGTATTTTTTGTTCCTCTATCTTTTTCAATTTCACAAATTGTTGTAGGAGAAACACCTGCAAGTTTTGCTAAATTTCTAATTGAAATTCCAGCTCTTATTCTTTCTTCTTTTAAAATTTTATTTATATTTTTTTCATCTTTCATGTTCTTTACCTCTTTCATAATTTATAAATTTAATTCCTTTTAAATGACATAAATAGTCATTAAAATCTTTTCCAAATTGTGGTGGTTCATCTATAACTTCATATATATTTTTTATTGAATTTTTTAATCCTTCAGTTGCTAATCTTCCAGCTTGATCATTATCTAAGTGCAAATATATTTTATTTATATTCTTATTGTTGTATAAAAACAATGCTAAGGATATTGGAAGTTTACTATCTAAAATATTCTTAGATGGTTGATAAACTCCAGCTAAAGATAATAAATTTTCATCATGATAATTTTTATTATTCATGTTTATTATTGTTGCATAAGATAATAAATCAATTGCACTTTCAAATAAATGTACAGAATCATTTTCTTTATTTGAAGATTCTAATTTAAAGGAAAATGCTTTATTAGATCCATAACAATCATGCATATATCTTGTTTTATTTGTTCCTCTTATACATCCAAATTTAGGATTATAATTCATATCATATCCAACAAATACAGCATTATGATTTTCTTTAGATTCATAAATAAGATCTTTATCTATACATTCTTTTATAATATCTTCATCAATTCCTCTAGAAATTAAATAAGAAATAACTCTATTGTTATTCTCATTTTTTATAGGTAAAACCAATTCAATATATTCTTTTTTCTTTTCAGTATAGTTATTTTTTATTGGTTCATTTGAATAACCAAGAACCTCAGCCATTGCTTCAGTAAAAGAATAATCTTTAACTTGAATCAAATAATCAAGTGCTGATTTTCCTCCTATCCCTTTTGAAAACCAATACCACATTCCATTAGATATTTTTAAACTATCATGCTCTTTTGTTGTATAAGTATCCCTGCTAAAATATACAAGTTCATCAGGATTTTTATTCTTTAAATAAGTATATAGATCAATTTGTTTTGCTTTAGCTATTTCATCTTTCGAATAAAATGCCATAATTAATCCTTTCTAAAGACATAAAAAAAGAAGTGATATTTTTCAATCACTTCTCTGTGTCTAATAAGTGCAGTTCTTTAAAATAATAATATAAATTATTTCCACCTAAGAAGAATGCATTTCTCATATCTATATCTCTTTTTTCTAAATATAGTGTTTGAAGATTATATAAAGCTTCAGCATCATCTTTAGATAATTCTTTAAAATTTTCATTTTCTAATACTTCTCTTAGGTCTGGATGTTTATCAAGAAGTTCTTCAATATCTTTTAGAATTTTTTCATATTCCTCATTACCTCTTCCCATATGATAAGTTGTTTCTTCTATATAAGACCACAAACTTCCATCTTGTATATCAAAGAAAGATTCAAGATTCTCCATAAAATCACCACCTTCGAAATAATCATATATTAATTATTTTCCTATAACAAATGTGCGATTATTATCTTTCCATGTCTTGTTCTTTTGTTTCATTACTTCTAGAAGATAGGAATGTAACTTTTTCTGCAATTACATTAAGTTTATATACTTTAGATCCATCTTCTTTTTCATAATTATCAGTTTGAAGTCTTCCTTTTACTCCAAGGATATCGCCTTTTTTACAATATTCAGAAGTAGTTTCTGCTATTTGATTCCATAGAGTACAATCTACAAAATCTGTTTCATAAACTCCATCTGCATTCTTATAAGATCTTGGAATAGCTAAAGTCATATTTAATACTTTCTTTCCATCTTCTAATTCCTTTGTTTCTAAATCCTTTGTTAATCTTCCAACTAAAACTACTTGATTCAACATAATTCATCTCCCTTTCTTTGTTTATCATTTTTAGTTTTTGTTCCACTTAAAAAAGCAATCAAATCTTTTTCTTTAATTGCTTTCTTTAGTTCAATAATTATTAATGTTTCATTAGATTGAAGATTGTTAATTCTACTTAGATCTTCCATCTTCATCATTAATATTTTCTTTTCGGTATTAAAACCGGCTTCAAATAATTTTTCTAATAGTTTTGTTATTTGGCTTAAATTATATTTTGAATTCATCTATTTTCTTCCTCCAGACGTTCAAAAATATAAACCAATTGTTTTTCAGTTCCATGCTTACATGTTATTAATGTCATTACAGTTTTTTCACCATTTCTAATAATATTGGCTTTACCATTCTTATTAATTTCATAACTGTTTACTAATCTATATTCATACCTAGCTCCTCCATAATAAACATAAGCATTATCTCCGATAGACAATTTAGGTAACTTTTTAAAATAAGAAAAATATGCAGTTCCCGAATGACCAGCTAAAATAAAATTTCCTTTTTCTTCATCTGGCATATCTGATTCTTTTAATAAATAAACATTTTTATTTACATTATTTAATTTTGAAATCTTTGCATATATTCCTCTTTTTAAATCAATTTTAGGTATTTCTAATACAGCAATATACTTTTCAGTATTAACTGGTGTTGATTGTTTTTCCTCTTTAACACCATCATCAACAATAATTACTTCTTCTGTTTCCACTATTGGATCATCAAAATATTCCTCTATCTTTATATCATTTTCTAATTTACTAATATATTGATATAAATATTTTCCTCCAATAATAGCCATACCAAATAAGAACAAAACTATAGAAAGGAATATTAATATCCAATTTCTATTTTTTCCTTTTTTCTTCATATATTAATACTCCTATTCCTAGTAACATTAATGCTATTCCTATTATTTCAGGAATATGATAATCTTCTAAAACTGTGTTAGGTACTTCAACAATTACTTGTTCATTTGTCATAGTACATTTAACGATTTCACCGTCTTCTAATATTTCAAAATACATCTTTTCTGTATTTAATACATATCCGTCTGGTGCTTCTTTCTCTAAGATATAATATCTACCATATCTTAATTCTTCTATAACCATTTTACCTTCTTCATCAGTAATACCTTCAAAGATTAGTTCATCTTTATCATTATAGATTTCAATCTTTGTATTAGGTAATGGTTCGCTTGTAGATAGATCTGTCTTAGTAAATTCTAAAGAGCCAATTATAGGTCTGTTAGTCATTTCTGCTTTTACTATTTCTCCATTTTCTTTAATTTCAAATAGTACTTTTTCTTCTGTAATGACATAACCTGTAGCAGCTTCACTTTCAATAATGTAATATTTACCAATTGGAAGTTCATCTACTTTTACGATTCCATTCTCATCAGTTATTCCCTTGAAAATTAATTCATTATTATTAGTATAGATTTCAATTTTTGTATTTGGAATAACTTCTCCATTTACTAAATCAGTCTTAGTAAATTCTAAGAATCCTTTCTTTAAATAATTGAATAATTTAATATTACTAGTAATTATTTCAGTATGATTATCTTTAAATGTTAATTCAACATCATATGTCTTTATATCCAATAAGTAATTATCTAAAGTCTTAGTTTCCTTTATATAATATTTACCTAAATATAAATCATCAAAGATTATTTTTCCTTCACTATTTGTAGATAATTCTTCTACAAGTTGATCTTTGCTATAGTGTACCACTCCATCTAAAGTCTTTATTTCTTCAGCAGCATAAAGTGCTACTTTAACATCTTTAAGAGGAATCTTTTCATAGCTAAACTTGTTATCATTAATTACAAATTGATCTCCTTCTTTTAGAATTTCAATTTGTCCTTTTACCTGTTTATCTTCATAATTGATTTCAAAATAATCTCCATATTCATTATCATTTATTAAAGGTGTTTCATCATCTAATCTAAATGACAACTTAGAATCATTTATTAGATATCCATTTGGAGAACTTATTTCTTCAATACTATAGTTCCCAGTAATGATTTCGTATGGTGTAATAAAAACTCCATTCTCATCAGTTTTATATTCACAGATTTCTTCTTTCTTTGGATAAGTAATTGTTTGACAAACATATTCTTGTTTATCTTCATCATATATTTTGAAAGTTATATTAGAAGCAAGTATTGGTAATTTACTTTCACTATCTATTTTAGTTAATTTAAGTTTTGCTGTTACCGGCGCATTAGTAAATGATAGTTTTATTACTTCTTCACTATTTTCATTAATAGTAATTTGAAAATCATCTACTTTAATATAACCACTTAAAGTTGTTATTTGTTTTCCAGTATAAGTTCCATAAGGTAAAGTAAATTCAGCAAATCCATTTTTATCTGTATCTACTTCTGCTACCATCTCATTCTTATTATTAAAGAATTGAAATTTAATATTTTCTTCAGGAGTTAATACTCCAGTATCAGCTTTTGCATAATACTTATGTAATTTTACTGGTCTTTTAATTATTTGTTCATAAACAGTTATTTCAGGATTTAATTCATCCTCAGTTATTTCAAAAGTATAAGTATTAGGATCTAACTCATATCCCTTTGATGGAGATAATTCTTTTAAGGAATAATTTCCTAAATATGGTAGATAATCACTAGTAACATTTCCTTCTTCATCAGTAGTGATTGTTGTAAGTAAATTATCTGCTTCATCATATACTCCATAGCTAGCTCCGGATAATACAGCTTCAGATGATGTAGGTTCTCCTCCGCTATCTCTATCAAGTTTATGAAGTGTTATTTTACCTCCGATTATTTTTACATTCAATTTAACAGTAATTGGATCAAAGTTTCCAACTCTCATTACATTCTGTGAACCAGATACATAATATAGAACTGGATATGAATCATATTTAGTAGTACTTTTCTTAAAAGTAATTGTTCCGTCTCCAACTGCTTTAGGAGTAATAGTTAAACTATTTCCATTTTTTGTAACAGTAAGGTTACTTGAGCTACTAACTGAATAAGAAGATAACACACCATTCGCATCATTAACGGTAATTGGATTACCTAAATTGACTGTGTTATTTTCGATTGTAATACTTGGAGTAACCAAATGTTGATCAACTAATCTATTTATTTCAGCGATTTCATCATCATAAGAGTTAATTCTACTTCCATTTAATGTATCGGTAAAATAAATATCTGATTCAGGATTAGTAATTCTCCAAATCATTACTTGTGTTATTGGATACCACTTTTTAGCGGTATGTCCAGAATAATCATAACCATAGTAAGCAATTAATGCTATTCTTCTCCATTGTGCCTCTGTTAAGTTAGCAGCAGTCCACCAATCAGATCTTGCTATGTTATAAGTATGATTATTATTGATATCTGTGTAAGGTTGAAGACAGTAAACAAATTTATTATCTTCACTTCTTCTTAAAAATCTGGCTTGTTGATATTTAACATAACCATCAGGTTTTACTTTTTTAATATAAATATCACTTATCCATTCACTTGGCCATATAGCTTCGCCAGAATAAGTTTCAGCATGTACTTTCATATTGCCGAACATAAAAAAAGCACTTAGAAATATAAGTGCAGTTAAAACAATATTTTTAATTTTCATTTTATTTCCTTTCCATCTAGGAAAGACTTAACATCGCTCCTAGAAATCTTCCAGAAGGACTATAAACTTCATAACACCAAAAATTAGAATATTCACTATTCTCATCATCTATTGTTTCTTGTCCTTCTTTCTTACAAGCATCCATATTTGCATGGGTTACTTTTTGCCATTTCATAATAGGCTTATTGTAATATTCATCTTCAGATATTCCAAGTTCTTCCCATGGTTTTTTTGCTACAGGTTTAGACTCTTCTTTTTTACTATCTGAAGAAATAGTTTTTGTTTCTTGTTTAGGTGTAGTTGTTTGTTTTTTCTTTGCTTCCTCTTTGCTTGAAGTAGTTGTAGTTTCTTTCTTCACTTCTACTTTTTCTTCAATCTTAGGTTCTTCAATAACAACATTTTCTTCTACTGGTTCTTCTACTTCTTCAACAACCTCAGTACTTTTATTATCTTTAAGAACATCATCAATATTGAATTCTTCAATTGGAGTGTTAAAAGCTGATCCTACTCCAATAATTAAGCTAATTAAAACAAACAAAATGTATAATTTTAAGATTTTCATAATACATCTCTCCTTTGATTGTATCCTAGCAAATTAAAACAATACTGTCATTTGTACGATTTATACATTTTCTTTCAGTAAGTAATTAATAGCTAGTATATATATCTAGGGTAGATTGTAAGAAGGGACTTTTTGGAATTCATACTCCCACTATCTTTCCCTGTCTCGATTTCTTAAATGATTTGAATAAAATTCAATTGCCTTAACAACAAAATTTTCTATTTGATCATTTCCAATACTCTTTGGGAGTACACTTCTGATTCTACTTTCATTCAATCTTATTTTTGGAATCTGATTAGGTTTTTCTTGAGAAAGTATCTCATCAATTTTATCAGTATCCAATTTACCTTCTTGACTTAATCTCTTCATAATAATTGTTTGAGCATGTGAAGGAGTACAATCATTATATTCAATACAATCTAATAATGAATATTGTTCTTCTTCTTTTAAATAAGATATTTCTACTCCTGGGTTGAACGCAATTTCTTTATTATCAACTTTTTCTAATAACTCTGGAATCAAATAAGTTAATCTTATGTATCTTTTAATTTGAGTTTCACTATCTCCTACTTCATTTGATAATAAAGTATTTGATCTCAACTTAGGTCCAACTTGGTCCGAAGTTAAATCTGTTCTTTTTCCTTGATGAGCCATTGCTTCTAATTTCATCTTATATGCGAATGCTCTCTCACTAGGTAGAATTTCCTCCCTCTGCATATTACTATCTACCATAGCAATTATTGCTTCATCATCTGATAAATCTCTAACTATACATGGTATTTTATCTAGTCCTGCTAATTCACTTGCTCTTTTTCTTCTATGACCAGAGATCATTTCATATCTTCCGTCTTCTTTTGGTCTAACAAGTGCAGGAACTATTACTCCCTTATCTTTTATACTCTCACTCATTTGAAGTAATTCTTCATTATCAATTACTTTGAATGGATGATTAGGAAAGTTATCAATATCAGAAAGATTTATTTCAGTAATTAATTCTGAGTTATCTCTAACTCTTTCTTCCTCAGTAGTGAATAAATCATCTAACTTGGGAAGGTGCATCTTTTGTTTTAATTCTGCCACAATCAATTACCTCCTTTGCAAATAATAAATAGCTTTCTGCTACTTTACTGTTTTTATCGTATTCAAAAATACTTTTACCAAGTGCAGAGGATTCTGCTGTTTTAACAGCTATTGGAATTTGATTCTCAAAAATTTTAATTTTACTCCCATAGTTATTTTCAAGTTGTTCTTTAATTTCCTTAGATAGATTTGTTCTTCTATCAACTAATGTTAATAGTATTCCATCTACTTTTAAATCTGGATTAATCAATCTTCTTACTTTATTAATTGATTGTATTAAAGATGTCATTCCTTTTGCAGCCAAATATTGACTTTGAACAGGAATAATAACACTATCTGCTGCTGCTAATGCATTAATAGTAAGCATAGCAAGACTTGGCATACAATCAATTATTATATAATCGTATTTTTTCTTCAAATCTGCGATTGCAATTTTTATAGTATTTTCACGACTCATTGCTGTTGCAAGAGACATTTCAGTAGCAGATAAATCCAAATTAGAAGGAATCAAGTCAACATGTTCATTATGATGAAGTATAGCTTCTTCTACATTGATAGGTTTATCGTTAATGATTCCATCCATAACATTTGCGATTGAATACTTATAATCGTTCTGGTTATACCATCCCATATAAGTGGTTAAATCACCTTGTGGATCAGTATCAATCAGAAGAACTCTCTTTCCCATTTTCGCAAGTGCTACACCTAAACTAAAAGTGGTAGTAGTTTTACCAACTCCACCTTTTTGATTAGCTACTGCAATGACTTTACTTTGAGGCATTTTTATTCACCTCAACTTCATCATACATATACATTCTTTTTGCAGTTTCATATATAAATGATTTAATCTTAACATCTAAGAATTTAATTTCTTCTGAAGTAAGATCTAACGCTATGTTTATCTGTTCATCATTTTTGTTTTCTAAATATTTTAGTTTAACAAATGAAGAAAGAACATAATCATCATCTACATACAAATGAAAAAAGAAGTCATCCAGTAACTTTTTCCATGAAAGCAGTCTTGATATTCTATCGTCTTCATCAATTCTTATGATAATATCTTCTATGGTATGACCATATATTTGTGTTTTAGATTTCATCCAAGAATCTTTTCCGTCATTTAGAGTACCAAGAATTTCTTCTCGTCTTTTTTCTATCAATTTATCTATACTTTTATAATTGTGTAAGACAAATGATATTTCTTTTCCAACTTCTGCTGGATAATTCATTTTAATCTCCTTTCATTAATAACTTTTAATATGTATTAGAAAGGATGAGTATTATATTTATAACTCGTTTGAGGTTTAAGAAATGTATATTTTTTTATTGTTACTAATCAATAGTCCCTAATATCAAAATGCTTAATAATAGATTGGGGATTACTGCATAGAGCAAAGTCTTATTTTATAATGAAAGAAGAAAAATAATATCATTCAGTTGCACACAGACTATATATTTGAGGCGCCTTGTCTTTCCCTAGTATCAATCATTTTCAAAATTTTTGCAAAATAAAAAAATGACCAATTTTTGCCATTTTTGAAATTTTGTTATTTTTCAATTTTTCTCGATTTTATCGGGGTTTGTGAAGATTTTTTTGAGTCATCTAGAAGACATAACCAAGGTTAATAAACTGTGGTAATTCATCTAAACTAGTTTTTCTTAATACTTTACCTATCTTGGTAATTCTTGGATCATTATCTAATTTCTGATTTTTTTTCCATTGAGTTTTATAAGGTTCTATTTTTATTAACTCTTTTAATTTTTCTTCAGCATCAGGAACCATTGTTCTAAATTTATATAATTTAAATTCTTTTCCGTTTTTACCTATTCTTTTTTGAGTAAAGAATATACTATGAAAATCCCCTGCTAACATATATGATATTTTTAATATAATAGCTACGATTACCATAACTACTATACCAAAGAAAGAAAATAATATATCGAAGACATCTTTTATTACTTGATATATTTTAAGTCTTATTGTGTTATTTTCATTGGTTTTACTAGTTGCTTTCATGTTTATGACCTCAATACTTTCATTCATATATTCATCCCTTAATAATCTTTCTTTATCAAATATAATGTTATCATATTTTAGGATTTAGTCAAGGAGATGAGTTGTTTATTTCTTTATATATAATTGTCCTTTTTCTTTTTTTCTATGCTGCAATTTTTAACTTTTTCGGATCATTTCTAGCCCAATCCAGGATGCAGTATGATTATTATAATGTTTTCGATAAAACAATAGTACTTTTCTTTCAATCTCAGTACTTGGTTTTACTTTAGTTAGTAATTCTTTTAAGAAGGATCTGTTTTCTATTTCTGGATATAAGGCATTCATATATTTTATTGATCAGATTCTTAGATAAAAATAATATAAAGTGAAACGATTATTATCAAAAGCATCTACTTTTTTCGCTTCTAGGTAACGAGCAGTTAAAACGTGATCGGAAGAAGCTAATACTGATAATACTTCTTTACCCATAGAAGTCAACATCGATATAAGGAATTATTAAGTCTTCGTTTGTTTGCCATAAAAAAAATCCCCCTTTTTAATCAAAGGGAGATTTTTGTCAAAGTTACATATTCATATTACTACTGGATTCTAGTTCAGAAGCTTCTGTATCTTTTAATCCTTCTGGGTATGGTATTAAATCAGGATTGAACTCTAAGTAACTTTTAAACATTCTTGCAAATTTATCTTTAGCAAAGTCTAGGCAATCACCAATTATTTTACCATCTTCAGTAATGATAATATACCAACCTCTACCACAGATACTTCTTTTTATATTCTCTGGCATGATAGTCTTTTTTTCTTTACATATTTCAGAAATAATACTTTTATTTCTTCTGTAATCTTCAAATAGGTCTTGACCTTTTTTGGTACTTAAAACTTCTTTATATAATTTTAAATATTCTTGTTTAATTTCTTTTATTTCTTTTTCTAATTCATAAATAGTATCATATTGTTTATTTACTCGAGCTATTTCTTTTTTATTAGATAATAATATTATCTTATCTTTTAGTAGTTCAAGTTTCTTTATTTCAATAGTCATTTCTGGAGTTAAATCAAGTGTATAATAGACATTACTTACTGGATAACTATAGTTTGCTGTTACTGGACCATAATGAATGTCTCTAGTAGTAACGCCTTTTTTACTTGCTACTATCATATGATTAGTACTATCTAAATTATTATACATTCCTTTAAATTTTTCTTTTTCATCGAATACTGTAAACTTTTGCTCTTCTGGTAACGGTCCTTTTAACTGATCGTAATCAAGATATTCATTATGAAGGTCGGAAACTGTTACAAAAGAAATGTCATCATCATTTTCTTTTGCTTGACGAATAATTTCTTCAGCAAATAGGACTAATAGTTTATTTAATTCTTCTTTATCTTCTTTTGCTCTTTCGTCTTCACTTTCATAGCTGTGAATCATTAGAACGTTTCCATTTCTTAATAAAGGAGAAAACATTACTATTTTGCCAGTTTCATCCTTTATAAACATTCCACCGCCATAATAAGTACTTGTACAATATTTTAGTAAAGAAGTATCTTTACCATTATCGTCAGCATTACCACTTGGTCTAAAGCAGCAATTACTTTTATATCCAGCGGATAGTATGTGACGATCTTGAGGATTATACACTCCGATAGTGTATTGGCCTCTTTTAATTTCTACATTAGGGAATTTCTTTGAAGTGATGTTTTCCATTCCACGTGATAACTCAACTGTTCTTGGAATTGCTTTATCAGGTTCTGAGCCAAACTTACTAGAGCGTCCTACGTAATCAAATACATCTGTATCAAGAAGGTCTTGATCTCTACTCCCTAATTCTGGAGATCTTCTTTTTACGTCTAAGTACTTACATATCTTATTAATACGAGAAATATTTAATTTCAAGGATAAACTTTCTTTATTCTGGGTTTTTAAGAATTCTTCTTGTAAAATATCCCAATCATTAAATATATTACCTAAATTATTCATGAGTTCTTCATTGTTTTGGATGTAATCTTGTTGTATAGCAGGTATCTTTTCAAGTGCTTCTGTTGCGTCTTTAACATTTCGTAGTTTAAGTATTATTTTACCTTTTTCATTTTCCATTTCAGCTTTTTTTTCGCTATTATCGTTTAGATAATTTCTTATAGGGGTATTCTTAACATTTTTATTAGCTCCAAATATTAGATTAATAAGTGTAGTATTTAAAACTGGAACAAAACCATTTCCTTCTTTTTTGAAGGGCACATCAAACAGACTAACTGTATCGAACATTTTACCTAATTTTTCTTCATCTATTTTTCCATACACACCCGTAAGTAATTCTTTAGACTTTTCAAAACCTAATACACAATATATTTTTATACCTAGTATTGCATGTCTATAATTAAATTCCGAAGGGCGAGATAAGCGAGTTATAAGTCCTTGTATGGTTTTTACATGTTTAGTATTAAGTTTTCTTAAAATTTCATCCGGAATAGTATTTATATAATCTCTTAGATAATCTTGAGTAATATTACCAATTCTACTCAAGTAAATTATGGCTTTTTCTGAATTAATACAATATAGATTACTTAGTGCTCTTTCGCCATTAATCATTTTATCTATTGCAATTTGATGGTCAGGCAACTTATCTTCTTTGAATTTGTTTAATTTTTCAAATATTTCTTCTGCAGATGGTGAAGAAATATTATTATTTTTTGCAACTTTGGTAAGTAATATTAAAACCGTTTGATGATTACAATCTTTATTGATAGCAGCAATTTTATCAAAATCTTGACTATTATTTACTTTAATGTTGCTATATATTATATCTAAATTAGACTTTTTTATTATTTCATTTAAAGGAAGTATATAAACTAATTTTTGGATAACAGTATCTTTATATGCAACATTTGTAAAGCAATCATAATACTCTGTTTTATTATTATCTATTAAATATTCAAAGAATTCTGAATTAGTATTATAAGTAACCCTAATAAATCCTTCTATATTATATTTATTAGGATCTTTTTCTAATAATCTCAATATTTTAGGGAATATTTTTTTATCTTGTAATGCCTGATTTTTATTAACGAAATCACTAGAAGCTATTTTGTTAAATAACATATAGTTTTCAAAGCATTCGTCTATCGCTAAATTAAACATTGTTTTATTTTTTGAATATTCAGTTAGGATAGAAGCAATATCTATACTATTCGGATTCTTTCTATATAGTTTTAATACTCTAGGAAAGTATTTTTCATTAATACTTTCACTAAATAAGTATAAATATTTACCCTCAAATTTATTTAATAAGTGTAAATATAAATCTTCTTCATTTGCAAACAAACCTTTTCTGTAATCATATTTTGAATTAGGGTCTCGATAAGAAGTATATATTCTAAATAATTGGGCCTTATCTAAAACATCAAAATTGTGAAAATCAAACATATTTGATGTTAAGAAGTCTAGAACAATCTTTTCATTACTTTCTCCCTTGACAAGAGCAATTTTATGTAAGATCTCTTTAGCCTCATCTTTAGTAAAGTGGATATGATTAACATCGTCTCTATCTATAAATTCAACGAGATGACCAATTGGAACAAAATCATTTTTAATATATTCTATTATTTTTTTTCTAGCATAATCCTGTTTTTCTAAAGGTACATCTAATAGTGTTTTAATATTTTTTAAAAGAGCATTGTCTATTATTAGTTTATTAGATTTTAAAGTATCATTTAAATTTTGATATTGATTATCAAGTGAATACCCTACTTTTTTTGCTTCTTCAAGAATTCTATAAACAGCACTTTCATTATATGAAAACTGATTAAGAACATTTGTTATGGTTGGATCACCATTATCGATTTCTCTAATTTCTGATAATACTATATTAATAAACACTTCGGATTTTGTTAATAGTTTAGGTATTTGCAAACCAGATAGAGTATTTATAACACAAAACTTATAGGCTCTTTTACATTCTAATATATATTCTTCATATTTTTGAACATATTCGGGTTTCATCATATGATTAGGTATATTAATAATACATTCGGGATTATTATTTGCTATCCAATCTATAAATTGGGGATCATTCTTTAAAGCCGGTATAGTACTAGGTTCTAATCTAACAACTACATGAAAATGGTTTTTTAAGTAATCAGCAAATTCTTTTGTAAAACTACTAGCTAATAGTTCTTCCAATTCTAAGGCAGCCGTATGTTCGGCCCATGGCATATCACTAATTTCTTCTCTATACTTATTAATGATGTCCTTTAGATTACGATGAAATAAACGTGGGAGAAATCTAGTAAACTTTATTTTTATGTTTTTATTCATTTACTTGCGCCACCTTTTCAACAGATGAAGCATAAGTAAACTCTCCAAAGTTAGGAATAAATAATACTTTGTCCCCTTCTTCAAATGTTTCTTCTAAATTTACACAATCTATTATTTCAAAAAAGTATGTATCATCGTCAGAACCGATAATATATCCATAACCCTTTTTGTTTTTAAACCATTTTATAATACCTTGCATTTTCATATAATCACCTATTGTTATCATTATATCATAAAAAAAGGAAATATTATTGTTTCCTTTAAAACTTAATTATTTTTTCCCAAGGTAAATTCTTTTTACTAAAATGACCATAATTGGTTGTTTGGGTATAAATTGGTTCTCGTAAATTTAAGTAATTAATTATTCCTTTTGGTGTTAAATCAAAAGTATTTAATACTTTATTTAGTATTTCTTCTTCACTTATTTTATTTGTATTATAAGTATTAATATATATTGATACTGGTTTTGCTATACCTATAGCATAGGAGATTTGAATCTCACATTTATCAGCATATTTATTAGCAACTATATTCTTAGCTATATGACGAGCCATATAAGAAGCCGATCTATCTACTTTAGTTGGGTCTTTACCAGAAAAAGCTCCACCACCATGACGAGCATGACCTCCATAAGTATCAACAATAATTTTACGACCAGTTAAACCACTATCTCCAAGCGGTCCACCAATTACAAAACGACCAGTTGGATTAATAAATATATTTGTCTTTTTATCTATTAGGTTAGATGGTACTACTTTATTTATTACTTCTTTTATTATTTCTTCTTTTAATACTTCCAATTTTTTAGTACTTTTATGTTCTGTTGAGATAACAATAGTATCTATTCTTTTTATCTTTTCATCATCGTATTCTACTGTTACTTGGGATTTTCCATCTGGTCCTAAACCGTTAATAATGTTTTCTTTTCTAACTGTGGCTAATCTACTAGTTAAAGCATGAGCTAGAGATATAGATAAAGGCATTAGTTCTTCTGTTTCATTACAAGCATAACCGAACATCATACCTTGATCACCAGCTCCACCAATATCATCATTGGTACCTAAAGCAATATCTTCTGATTGCTTAGAAACATTGATTATAATATTACAAGTTTTATAATCAATATCTTGTTTACCTAAATATCCAATACTTTTAATAGTATTTCTTACTATTTTCTCAATGTCTATTTGAGTTTTAGATGTTACTTCACCAGTAATAAATATGGTATTTTTACCAGCCACTGTTTCTATACCTGCCCTAACATTTTTATCTTTTTTTAAGTAGGCATCTAAGATACTATCTGATATTAAATCACATAGTTTATCTGGATGCCCTTCTGTTACACTCTCTGATGTAAATAGTTTTTTCATATAAATTCCTTCTTTCTATTTATATGTTCTCAAGAAAAAAATCTTTCAGGCTTTGAAAGATTTTTATTTTATTTTATTTAATTATAACAATCATCATCCAAAGCTATTAACTTTGTCGGTATTAGCACCTAACTTAATAGGTTGCTGCGGAGTCATTGAGCCGATTCTCTCGTCCGCTCTTGATAACATATATTTACATTATATTTTTATACTATTCTTTTGTCAATTAATATTCTCTTTTTTCTTGCTTTAATATCTCTTTAAAATCTTTATTATAATAACTTAGTGTTCCTCCTGATGATAAAACATAATAGTTAGGATATAATTCTACTTTATCTCCATTATGATTAGGTGTTTTACTTCCATCAATAATATTATATATATAGATATTATCATCTTGGTATAGAGTAACAAATGGACTATTATAATCATAATCATCAATATTATACATAATTACTTTTTTATTATAGACATCGTATAATTCAAATCCATAACCGTCTTTAGAAATAATTAGTAATAGTTTATTAGAAGATATTAATGATGTTGTAATATCAGAATTAAAGTAGTTAATTACTTCGTATTCACAGTTTAATAATTGTTCTCCTTTGTATTTTAAACCATAACCTGTACGACATTGGGTTAATTCTAAACCAGTAAGTTTTTCTACTTCAATATCTTTTTCATCTGGTATAAAAGTATTAGTATCTACTTCATTAAGATTATTAGCATCATATACGTGATTACCTATTGCTACATATCTAGTAGATGCTTCCGTTTTATAATCAGTACCTTCTACTTTTAAAGCTAAGTGATCACTTTTAACAAAGTATGTACTACCTTCTATAGCAAATAAATTATTCTTTAAATATTCAATATTTTTAATTTTATTCTTACTTACTTCTTTACCATTTCTAGTATCTACTATAAATCCATAATT
Source organism: uncultured Mycoplasmatota bacterium (assembly GCA_947305065.1). Taxonomy (GTDB): domain Bacteria; phylum Bacillota_I; class Bacilli_A; order RF39; family UBA660; genus Coprovivens. Next base: position 153,660 of record CAMZCT010000001.1, read on the forward strand.
ATCAGTAGTTAAGAAGGCATAAGGTTCATCATAAATAGTTGATAATTCTCCACCTCTAACGGAATCATCTTTTTCTAGTTTTGATGAATAAATAGTTTTTAATTTATTATTTTCAAGAACTAGTTCACCATTCTTTTCAGTAACAATGTAATTACCAGCTTCATCAATTATTGTAGCATTCTTTTCTACTAAACCATTTATATCATAGATACTACCATCATATTCCCATAATTTAGTATTAGGATAGAAAGTAAGAGATTCATCTGTTTTAAATAATGTGTCCCCATAATTATCAATTATTTCAGTGTCTTTACTAGATAGGATTCCAAAGTTACCATACCAAGTTATATAACCATCTTCAAAAGTTGTTATTTTATCTCCAGTACTTACATTATAAACATCAGTACCATTTGTTTTTTCATCAAGTAACACATTATATTTATAAATATCTTTAGCTTCGATATATTTTAATTCTTCAATTACTTTTAAGAACGTATCTAGTTTTTTTAATTTCTCTTGTTTTTCTTTTTCTTCTTGTTCATTTCGTTCTGTTTCATTAATAGTTTGTTCTTCAATAGGATTGTTATCATCAGTCGTAGCAACAATTACTACTATAGCTATTAATATTACTATTATAACTGCTATGATACCTATTAATAATGATTTACTAGTTTTATCTACTTCTTCATTCATATAAATACCTACTTCCATAAATATTTTATCATAATCTAGTAAATATTTACAGGCAAAAAAAAGGGTTCTTAACAGAACCTTTAATCATTTCTTTTACCAAATAATCTCAGTAATTTAATAAAGATATTTACGAAATCTAAGAATAATTGAAATGCAAAGAATATACCTTTATTAGGGAAGTCATAATCACTATGAACTAATCTATTAATATCATATGCTGTATAAGCAGCAAAGAGGATTATAACGACTATACATAGTATGATGTCTAAAGTATTATTCATTAAGAATATATTTATTACTTCTAGAACAATTATAGCTAGTAAAGCTATAAACAAGTAGACACTCCATTTACTTAAATCTATATTGGTTGTTTTACCTATAAAAGCAAATATACCAAATATTACAGCTGTTGCTAAGAAGACCATTGCTATAGAGGAACTAGTGTAAACTAGGAATATTCCTGATAATGATAAACCAGTTAAAGCTGTATATAAGATATAAAGGGTTGTGGCCATTATCGGTTTTAATTTAGTAATACATAAACTTAAGACGATACATAATACTATTTCTAATATTAAGTATACATAGATAGCTTTTCCTCCAAAAGCTCCGTATACCATTATCATAGTTCTTTGATCAATACTAGTAAAATATGATATACCAAAACATATTAGTAAGCCGATAAATAACCATCTAAATGTATCAGCTATTATTTTATTATTCATAATTATTCCTTTCTAAGAGCTTTTTTTATAATAGTAAAGTTTTCTGGATAAATATTTATATTATCCAAATCTTCAATACTTATTCTTTGAATTTCATAGTAGTTATTAGGATTATTTTGCTCTTTTTCTTCTCCTCCTAATAATAAATCTCCACTAAGCCATTCACATTTATAAATATAATCTATTTTATTTTTCTTTTCAACAATTCCTAGAAAATCTTTAATATCTATATTAATATTTAATTCTTCTTTTATTTCTCTTATTACACATTCTTCTTTTGTTTCATCTTTTTCTAAATGTCCACCTGGTAAAGCATAGTATTCTAATAGTTTACCTCTTTTTAGTTTACGACGTAGTAATAAGACTATTTCATTATTATTAATAATAACTGCTCGAACTGTTATTTTCTTCGACATATTAATTTCCTCATAGCAAGGATTGCGACATCCATTGCTTTAGTTGTATCAAACTCGTTTTTATTATCTAAGCCAGCATTTTCTCTTTCTTGGTTCCATACTACTAATAAGACTGCTCCGGCGTGTAATCTTAATACTGAAGAAACAGTATATAAGGCCGATGTTTCCATTTCTGAACATAGACATCCACCTTTTAACCAAGCTTGCCATTTGTTTTCTAATTCGTAAGAAACTGGCATTTTTTCTGGATTATGTTGACCATAGAAAGAATCTTTACATTGAACTATTCCGACATGAGTAGTAAGTTTTAATTCTTTAGCAGCTTCTACTAAAGCATTAGTAACTTCTAAATCTGCTACAGCAGGGAATTCAACTGGAAGGTATTCTTTGGATGTTCCTTCTTGTCTAATAGCTGCTTGAGCAACAACTATATCTCCTGCTTCAACATCTAATTGCATTCCTCCACTTGTACCTACTCTAATTAAAAATTCTATACCTAACATTGCAAGTTCTTCTACACAAATAGCAGTTGATGGTCCTCCCATACCAGTAGAAATAACAAGAACTTTTTCTCCTTCTATATCTATTAGATAGGAAGTGTATTCTCTTTTAACAGTTATTCTTTTATAATTTTCAACTCTTTTAGCAATATCATCTACACGTCCTGGATCTCCAGTTAATATGGCATATTTAGCTCCCTCTAAGTTGCTTTTAGTTAAACCAATATGGTACATTTCCTCATTCTTTTGCATTTTTAATCACCCTTTGAAATTTATTTTCTTTCTCTTCTTTAGAATTTACTTTAGATACAAAGAAAGCTCTATTTATTCCGTTTACTACTTCAGGTCTAAATAATACTACATCTCCTTCTTTGACATTTCCATTTTCTAAATCATTACTATTAAAGATATATTCTTCTGAACTTAATAAAGCAGCGGCAACAGTTAGCTCAACTGGTACATTACCTAGTAATTCATCTTCTAGTTGTTTCTTCTTTTTTTGTAATTTACTAGCTTTACTTTCTTTTCCACTAGCTATTAAGTTATTTATTTCATTAGTAACTTCTACTAATAATTTTTTCTTACGATTAGCTATTTTTTTCTGTTCATATGTATATAATTGAGGATAATAATTTAGTATAGCAGCTATATTATCTTCAGTATAATTTATATTTACTTTATCTGTATGTAAAATATTTAAGATGCTAGATGGTAATAAATGTATTTTCTTTTTACAAAATAATTCTTTTAAAGATTCGTACATTTCATTATCACCATTAATTATATTGACAAGATTTTTAACATTTACATTACTAAGTATTTTAAAAACATTTAAAGTACTAGCTTTATCAAGAGAATAAACTTTATTAATTGTTATATCTGATTTCTTTTCAATTAAGTGTGTATATCCTGGAACATAACCATTTTCTTCTACATAATTATAAATTGTTTCTCTTAATAGTTTTAAATATTTTAAACTTTCTTTAGGAGTATCTTCCTCTTTTTTAGTTCCTCTTATCAACTTAAATAAATCCATTATTGTCTCTTGAGTTAATCCAGTGTCCAAAAGAACTTCTAGAATATCTTGCATTCTTCTTTTATTGCTTTCATGTCTAATAATGTATTTAGTTATTTTTTCAGCTAAACCTTTTTGATCTAATTCATATGGTAATTTTAATACTTCTCCCATTTTATCAACGTCAGCATATTCTTTTCTTTTACTAGCTACATAGTAATCGCATATAATATGTAATATATTTAAATATTTGTTTTTATCATGAGATACTTTGATTTTAGATGCAATAAATAATAATAAATCAAAGGAATTTTCACGATTAAATCCACTTTCAACTAGTTTATATTTATCATTTAATTGTTCAAATAATTTGTCATCAAAATAATCATTTAATTGTTTAACTAGTTCAATTGTCTTTTCTTCATTTTTTTCATTTATAGCTTGAACTAATAAATTAAATATTTCAGCTTGTTCTGGATTATCTTTAGAGAAGGTATATTCCCTAATAGAAAGATAAGCACTGGTTAAGTCATTCATAGTAAGTTTATCTTTAGGGAATATATCTACTATTCTTTTTAAATCTTTTACATCTAAATTAGTTAGTTCCCTAATTGTCTCGTTATCTAAATAACCTATTATTTCTGGTCCAAATCTTTTATATAAAACATCTAAGCCTTCTTCACTAATGTAATATAGTTTAATAATATTACTATAGAATTTTTTATATATTTGAGGAGTAAAATAATTACTATTGTTATGGGTATATCCTCTATCTCTTAATTTTCTAATTCTATCAAGTAGTATTTCTGTTAGATAAATATCATTATTGGCATAGAAATCTAGCAACTTATTATTATCAAGAATAAATAAAACAAATTTATTAGTAAACTCATGCAAAGAGACAACATTTTGATCTATATAATTAATTATTTCATCAAGATGTTCTTTTATTAATTTAATATCCTTTTGATTATCATTAGCTAGTTTAATGAAGTCTTCATAGTATCCTCTTTCAATCAGTAGTTTTAATAACCCATGATTTTTATAACTGTTATAATTATGAGTTGTTAACTCTAATTTTAGACTATATTTATCTAGTAATTTCTTTAATAAACTAATGTCTTCAGTAGATATTCCGGAATCATTAGAATTATGTTTAATGGTAGTAAGGAATTCACGTTTAGCCATTTCAAGAGTTAAATCCGGATTATTACACATTTCATTAAATGTACACTCACTTAATAGAGTTTTAATATTTTTATTATTTGCTAATTCTTCTATTATTTCCTTCTTATTCTTTTTGTACTCATCTAAAAGAGAAGACGCAAATAAGATTTTTATTTGGTTTGATCTAGCAATACTTAATAAAACATCTTTATCAGTTAAATACTTAAGATTTCTTTTTAGTACTCTATCATCTAACTCTTCTTTTGTTAAACAGTACTCTCTTATTTTTTCTTTTAAATCTTGTTCACTTATTATTTTATTTTGTACTAAACTTGCAGAATATACATAATAACCTTTTTTATATAAAGCTTCATATATTTTATTAGCTCTATCAGGTGGTATTTGGTAGGCTATACCTTCTATTCTCACGTTTATTTTTATATCTTCTTTAGAACTATTAATTTTATTAATTAACGTATTATATACTTGTAATTTAACCTCTTCTGGCGACTCAGTATTTGTCATTACTAATAATTTTAATAAATTATCTATAGAATAATAATCAAGATATTTTAAAGATATTTTTGCCCTAAAGTTATTGGTATCAATAATTGGTTCTATTTTATTTTTAATACAATATGAATAGTAGTTCTCTAACATTTTTTCAGAAATACTAACGTCAAATGATTTAAGATTAGCTATTATATCTTTTTTATCATTTTTTAATAAAACTGCCATAGCATAGGTATCACATTCTTCACATAAATCATACTCTTCGCTAAGAATTAAATCTGTGAATTTTCTTGCTAATACATTTCTTGTATTAGCTGGGCAGTTAAATGCTCTTACCAATTCATCAATTTTAGAAAAAGATAAAACATGATTTCTTTTACAGTAGCTAAAAAGAATGTTTATCATAACATTCGTTAATTCTTTATCATCTAAGTAATCTACAGAAATAGTATTATCAACTAAAATTTCGTGAGTTTTCCATATATTAGGATTTTTAGATAGTTCTATTACATATTCTTTTAGTAGTTTCTCGTTGTTTAATATAAGAAATCTTTCTTCACTATTAAAATCTCCACTAAAAGATACTATTTTCTTTTCAACGTTTTTTAGCTTCTTTTTAATATCCATGAATTTATTCCTTTCTAAAACTCTCTGGTAATAGCTCCTCTATTTTATAAGTTTTTATTATATCATTTTCTTCATCATAAGAAATAATTGTAAAACCGTCTTTTGTATACTCTCTGATAAATTGACGACAGTAACCACAAGGGATTGTACGTCTAAAGAAGATATCTTCAATGTCTTTGCCTACTACTGCTATAGCACGAAAATCTCTATTTCCTTCAGTAAGCGCTTTAGTAAAAGCTGTTCGCTCTGCACAAATAGACTGAATGGCATCATTTTCAACGTTAAAGCCCTTATATATTTTTCCATCACTAGTTAGTAAAGCTGCTCCAACTGTAAAATTGCTATAAGGACAGCAAAAATTTTTCTTAGCGATGTCGGTTGCTTCTTGTATTAATCTTCTTACTATTTCATTTTTCATAGCATACACATCCTATTATATATATATATATTTTATCACATATACCTTTAGATAGTTAGTTTTTATGTATATTTTTTAATATTTTATGTTATAATACATATTGTGAATGCCTCAGTGGCGGAATTGGTAGACGCGCTGGACTCAAAATCCAGTGTTAGCAATAACGTGCCGGTTCGAGTCCGGCCTGAGGCACCATAAAAAAATAAACCTATTACTTTTGTAATAGGTTTTTATATTCTTATACGCTCATATCATAGCCACTTTAACTTAAACTTAATTTATTAAAATTATTGTTTTTATATATGTATATTTGTATAATTAATACATATATAGTTAAAGAATCGAGTGTGTAAGTATGAAGAAAATTATATTATCTCTTTTACTTTTCATAATTTTCATCCCTTTTATTGTTAATGCTGAAACATGCGACAATAAAAATGTTACTATTGAATCAATCGTATTAGATAATAAGAGTGATACTGTTGAAGAGTTAGATGAGGCAACAGTTAAAGGTCGAAGTATCAATTTAAACTTAAGTATGTCTGATGTCGGAGATAATATTGAATATAAAATAACAATTAAAAATGATTCTGATGATGATTATGATATAGATGAAACAAGTTTAGGTTTAAGCAATGATTTTATCAATTACACAATTGAAACAGAAGATAATTCAAATATAATTAAAGCTAAAACTTCAAAAAATATAACTTTAAGAATTCAATATAAAAATGAAATTCCTGAAGATCAATTCGAAAATGGTTCGTATTCTAATAATAATACTTTAACTGTTAATTTATCATCAGATGATAAACCAACTAATACAATTATTCCAGAAGTAATCAATAATCCCAATACTGGAACTCAAGAAGGAATAATTGTAGCTATAATTATAGTAATATTAATAATATCTCTATTTATAGCGTTAAAGAAATGTAAAAAGATAAAGATAATGATATTAATAATTGTAGCAGCAATTATTATTCCAATGAGTATTAATGCTTTATGTAAGTTTGAGTTTATAATAGAATCAAGTATTATAATTAATGAGAAAATAAAATGTGTATCTTTTGAGGAAGACAGTTGGGAGACCATATCTAAAAATGTAAAAAATGGTGATACAAGTTGTTACCATGTTGGGGACACTAGAACAGTCAATGTTGGTGAATTTGGTGATCATACTGTAAGAATAGCTAATATGTCCACTCCAGAAGTATGTAGCCAAGAAGGATTTAGTCAAACAGCTTGTGGTTTCGTTGTTGAATTTACAGATAATATTACTAGACATAAATTTAATACAGAAAATAGCAATGCTGGTGGTTGGGAATTTAGTGAAATGAGAACTTTTGTTAATAATGATATTTATAATAATTTAGAAGAAGAATTAAGAAATGTTATTATTGATACATATGTTGTATCTGGACACGAAAAAAATGCTACAAATAATTATATTACAACAGATAAGTTATATTTATTAGCAACAGCTGAATTATGGCAAAAAGTTGGAACAAGTGATATAGGTTATGACTCAGCAGATCATTTAACAAGACAATTTGATTATTACGCTTCTATTCCAGTCACATCAACCAATTATTCTGGTGCTAAAAAAGGAACAGGTTGGTGGCTTAGATCAGCTCACAAATCATCTACTAACTATGTTGGTAATGTTCCTAGTGATGGAGCTACAAATTATTATTATGGACATGTTGGTATGAATTTAGGAGTATCTCCTGCTTTTAAAGTAGGATAACTGAAATACCATAAAAAAAACCTATTACTTCGGCAATAGGTTTTTTATTTATTTATTATTTACTAAAAAAGTTTAAAATTAATAATAATTGAAGTATAATATATTTCAAGCAATGGTGTCTGGATTTTATCCTACTTTAACGAGTCGTTAAGGGACAATTATATCTAAACATATTATTATATAATTTTCACGTAACTATAACTAAACTTCATTTAGTGATGTACGTTCAAATTCTATAATATCTTTAGCATTGCTAGTAAGGAGGTAATAAAATGAATTATAATGAAAAAAGTTTTTTATTATCTCTTTACACATTTAATGAACATTTAACTGATAATCAAAAAATCAAAAAATTATATATAATGAGTAATAATATTACTAACTATTACAGTGAGTTTACTATAAAGAAAAGAAATGGGAAAGATAGACATATATTAAGTCCATATACAGATTTAAAAAAAATACAATTAAATATATTAAATGATTTATTATATGATAAGCGTCAGTCTCCATATGCAAAAGCATATATAAAGGAAGTTGGTTTAGTCGACAATGCAAAAACTCACATCGGATATAAATATATTGTTAAATTAGATATAAGTAATTTTTTTGAAAATGTTTCATATGTTGATGTTTATAATATATTTAAAGAATATGGTTTTTCTAACAGGATATGTGGGCTATTAGCACATTTAACTACATATGATGATTATTTACCACAAGGTGCACCAACATCACCATGTCTATCAAATTTAGTTTTAAGAGATTTTGATTATAAAGTTGGTAGATGGTGTAAGGATAAGAATATTAACTATACACGATATTCAGATGATATGACATTTTCTATGAATGAATACAATAAGGATTTAATAAGATTTATTAGAATCAGCTTGTATAAATGTGGATTAGAATTAAACAATGATAAAATATGCTTGATTGGTAATTCCAAACAACAAAAAGTAACTGGTATTGTTGTTAATAATAAGATTCAAGTTGATTCTAATTATAGAAAAAGGATAAGACAAGAATTATATTATATTAATAAATTTGGTATTGATAATCATATCAAAAGAATTAAAATTACTGATAAAGAAAAATATCTAAAATCTTTATATGGAAGAATATTATTTGTATTGTCTATAGATCCTAACAATAAAGAATTTATAAAATATAAGAAAACAATTCGAAGAATAAATAATCCAAATTATTCAGATTAAATCAAAGCAATATCGTGTGGTTTCGAGTCCCACCTGAGGCACCAAAAAAAACAAACCTATTACTTTTGTAATAGGTTTTTTATATTTATTCCTTTCAAAATATCTTAATATGGTACTATGAAAGTGTAATTAGTAAATCCATTGATCAGGATT
>CAMZCT010000002.1 GCA_947305065.1 uncultured Mycoplasmatota bacterium
TTTATAAAATAAGTAAAAATTATTATACTAGTAAATTAATGATTAGCAAGTTCATTAATTTACTAATCAGTATTATACGTGTTATAATTGTAAACGGAAGGAAGATACTATTTTATAACTATAACAGGAGGAATAAATGAAAAAGAAATATAAAAAACTATTATTTGATTTAGATAATACTCTAGTTGATGATGACGAAAATAGAAGGTATGCAATTAAAAAAATATTGGAAGAAAGAAAAGAAAAAGTTAATACAAATGATATAGAAGATTTTCTTAATATAGATAATAAATTTTGGCGCGATAGAGCTGCTGGGTTAATAAAAGATCCTTATGAATTTAAAGACCAACAAGAAAAAACAGATTGGGTACGAGCGCAAAGATTTATTATTTTCTTCAAAGATATTTCTTTACAAGAAGGTATAGAAATAAATAATAAATATATCGAATATTTGAATGATAATATTGTACCAATGAAAAATGCCGATAAAGTATTAGATACTTTATATAGTAAAGGATATGAATTGTATATAATAACCAATAGTCCAGTTAAAGCAATCAACAATAAACTTACTAAATCAGGTTTAAAAAAATATATTACAGATGTATTTTCTGCTGAAGAAGCGGGACAAATAAAACCACACACTGATTTTTATAATAATATATATAGTAAAATTGGTAATGATGGAGATATGCTTATAGTTGGAGATGAACTTGGATGTGATATAGCACTAGGTATTAATAATAATATCGATACTTGTTGGTTTAACAATAATAGTTCTGAGAATAACACTTTATATAAGCCAAATTTTATGATAAAAGATTTAATTGAATTAACTGATATTATAGAATAATTAGTGATATAATAACTAAGGAGATGATAATAATGATAATAGAAAGAAGCGAAAATGAAATAAATAAACTTAGAGAGGCTGGCAAAATAGTTGGGCTTACTCATAAATATTTACAACAATTTATTAAACCAGGTATTACTACAAAAGAATTAGATATATTAGCTAAGAAGTTTATTGAAAGCAAAGGTTGTACTCCTTCTTTTGAAGGATTATATGGTTTCCCTGGTTCTATTTGTATAAGTGTTAATGATGAAGTTGTTCATGGTATACCTGGTAATAGAGTTTTAAAAAATGGGGATATTCTAAAATTAGATATTGGGGCTTGTTACGAAGGATATCATGGCGATTCTGCTTGGAGTTATATAGTTGGGGAACCAAAGTCAGAGAAAGATATAAGATTACTAAAAAATACTGAGGAAGCTTTAATGGCTGGTTTGGCTGCTATTCATGATGGGTGTACTACAGGAGATATTGGTCATGCCGTAGAAAAAGTTGCCCATAAATATAACTTAGGTGTTGTAAGAGAATTAGTAGGTCACGGGGTTGGTGATGCCGTTCATATGGAACCAGATGTTCCTAATTATGGTAAGGAAGGTAAAGGACCAAGATTACATAAGAATAATGTTATTGCGGTAGAACCAATGTTAAACCTAGGAAGTAGATATATTTATCAATTAAATAATAACTGGACGATTAAAACTGATGATGGAAAAAATAGTGCTCATTTCGAACACACTGTATTAGTAACAGATACTGGTTATGAAATATTAACTAGACGAGATGTTGAATTAGATCCAGAAGATATTATTGAAAAATAAAAAGCCATTAAATGGCTTTTTTTAATAGCTTAAATTAATTTCTATTGGTGTTCCAGCAGTAACTGGTGTACCTTCTGGTATGGAGAAAGATACAACATTACCAACTCCATTAATATGATAATCTAAATTTAATAATTTACATATCGTGATGGCTTCGTTAGAACTATATCCTGTAATATTTGGCATTGTTAATTCTCCACTTGTTATTATGAATACTTTGCTACCATTAGGTAGTTTTTTATCTTTTTTAGGATATTGGTCAATTATATATTTACCATTTCCGATTGTTACTACGTTTATACTTTGACTCTGTAGTTTTTCAACTGTTTCTGGGACAGTCTTACTAATATAATTATCTATTTTAACAATCTTTGTAGTATCAATCTTTGTCGTATTATCTGTTATATTTTTATATTTAGCTATTTCTTCAACTACTTTAGTAACCATACTAGCTAAATCTTTATAAACTCCACTATATTGTTTTACGGAAACGTAGATTATATATTCTGGATTGTCATATGGGAATATTCCTGCAAAACTACGTACATAATCTGTTTTACCAGTTAAATATTCTCCATTTGATCCAGTTATCTGTGCTGTACCAGTTTTTCCTATCATAGTAACAGTATCACTTTTATAATATTTAGCATCTGTTTTTCCACTATAAACTACATCATACATTAAACTACGTAATTTAGCAGCATTTTCTTTTGAAACTTTTTGCCCTAATTCTTTTCTTTCATGCTGATAATTTATTTCACCAGTTTCACTATCAACTATTTTTTCAACAATATATGGTTGAATTTCTACTCCATCGTTAGTTAGTATACTTAGTGCTTGTAAGTTTTGAATTGGGGTTGTGGTTATACCTTGACCAAAGGCAGCAGTAGCTAATTCAGTTTTATATATAAAGTTGGCACTTCCTTTAACTTCCCCTGGTAAAGTTATGTTTGTTTTATTACCAAAACCAAGACTATCATAGAAATCGTGTAATTTATCACGTCCTATTTTTAAAGCCAATTTAGTAGCTGCTACATTTGAAGAGTAAGCAAAACCTTCGTCATAAGTAATTACACCCCAACCAACACCATTAAAGTCTTTGATTACTGCATCTTCTACGGGAATAGTACCAGATAAGTACGTTTCGTTTCCGTTGTAGGCATTATTTTCCATAGCTGCTAGGAAAGAGAATATTTTCATTGTTGATCCTGGTTCATAAGCATATGAAGTTAGAGGATTTAAGTAGTTTGAGATTACTCTTTCATTTAAATTAAAAGTTGGATTGGAAGCACTGGCTACAATAGCTCCAGTTTTAGCATTCATAACGGAAAAAGTTAACCAAGCCATACTATTAGAATCACTTATTTCCTTTATACCGTTTTCTAGGAACATTTGAACTTTACTATCAATGGTTAGATAAATATCTTTTCCAGCTTTAGCTGGTACAGTTACAGAAGTAGTATTAGGCATAATGTAACCATATAGATCTTTTTGGTAAATTGAATAACCATCTTCACCCTCTAATTCTTTATCAAAATAAGCTTCTATTCCCATCTTACCAGAGATATTTCCATCATCATCATTGGATGCATACCCAATTATATATGGAGCTAAACTACCCATTTGATAATATCTTTTATTTGAAGAAGTAAAACCTATTCCAGGTAGATTTAATTCTTCTATTTGTTTTTTAGTTATTTCACTAATACCTCTTCCACCTGGTCCTAATTCTACTTGATATTTTTTCTGACTCATTAGTCTTACTAAGGTGTCAACATTCATATTTAGTATTACACTTAACTTGGTTGCTGTATCATAAACATCTATGACATGACGAGGTTTATCAGGATTTTCTGTTCTTTTAGAATCTAAAAACGCTATTACATTATATGAATTAATATTCTTGGCAAGTAATTCGTTATCGCCAGAATAAATACATCCCCTTTTAGCTGGTAAGATTGTTGTTTCAGTATTTCTTGCTTCAACAAACTTAGATAAATTGATATTATCTATTTTTTTAGCTAAGGAAATGTATGATAATTTAAAAATTATTGCACAAAAAGAAAGAATAAGTACAACAAGAATTAAATGACTAATTGTTATTGTATTATTCTTTCGTTTCATATTACTTCTCCTTGTCTTGCTCGACTACTATTACGTTATCATTATTATAAGACAATCCGTTTTCATTTGCAACCGATTGAATCTTGTCGAGAGAAGCTAATTCGTTGATTTCCATCTTTAAACCTTCGTTGGTATTTGCTTGTTGTTCTAAATTATCTTTTGCTGTTTGTAAGGTTATATTTGTTTCTGATAAAACAGCTTTTATATATACACTACTAATTGGTATAGCTAGCAATAAAAGTGCTACTATACACCAAAGGAATCCTTCGAAGAAGGGTATTTTAATTTTAGGTTTTCTCATATTAAATCCTTTCTATTACTCTCAACTTAGCGCTTTTACTACGAGTATTTTCTTTTATTTCTTCTGAACTAGGTAAAATAGGTTTCTTATTAATTAGTTTTATTAACGGTTTATACTCTTCTGGTATTTCTGGTAAACCTTTTACTAGTTCATCAATATCACTATCTTTTTTAAATTCTTGTTTTACTATTCTATCTTCTAAAGAATGGAATGTTATTACACTTATTCTACCACCTGTATTAAGTAGATTTATAGCTTTTGGTAAAATGGTGTGTAAAGTATCTAATTCTTTATTAACTTCTATTCTAATAGCTTGAAAAATGTTTCTTTCTGGATGATTAGTATTAAAGTACTTAGCGCCAACAGCGCCGGCTATTATTTCTACTAATTCTTTAGTTGTTTTAATCTCTTTTTCTTCTCGAACTGAAACTATCTTTTTAGCTATTTGTTTGCTCATTTTTTCTTCACCATATGAATAGAATATATCTAATAACTTTTCATATGGATAATTATTAATTACTTCTTTAGCAGTAAGAGCATCTTCTCTATTCATACGCATATCTAATGGAGCGTCACTCATAAAGGAAAATCCTCTTTCTTTTTCATCTATTTGAGGACTAGATAATCCTAAATCGAATAATATACCATCTACTTTAGAAACATTTAACTTTTTCAATTCTTCAACCATATTAACAAAGTTGGAATGAATTATTGTAAAATTATTTCCTATTTTGGATAACCTATCTTTTGAATATTCTATTGCTTCTTTATCTTGATCAAAAGCATATAAGTGTCCATTAGGTATTCTTTTTAGTATTTCACTACTATGTCCTCCATAGCCTAAAGTAGCATCTACATAGATGCCATCTTTTTTTATGTTCAAACCTTCTATTGATTCAGAAAGTAAGACGCTATAATGTTTCACCAAAATCAATCCCCTCAAATAGTTTCTCAGCTGTATCTTCTAGTTTACCACTATTTTCTGAAAGCATTTTATCCCATGCTTCTTTTGCCCATATTTCTATACGGTCACTTGCGCCGATAATGATACATTCTTTATCAATACCGGCGTAACTAACCAATGGGGAGGTAATGCAAACTCGTCCTTGCGAATCGAATTCACACTCAGTAGCACCAGAAAAGAAGAATCTTGTGAACATACGGACGTCTTTTTTGGTAAAAGGTAGAGTTTTTATTTTTGCCGTTATTTCGTTCCATTCCTTTTCTTGATAAACATAAAGGCAGTTTTCTAAACCACGGGTTAGGATGAACCTTGTTCCTAGTTCAGATCTAAATTTAGCTGGAATGATTAAACGGCTTTTATCATCTATGGTATGATGATATTCGCCCATGAACATTTTAATCCCCCACTTTCCTCCACTATGTGCCACTGTCTATAATTAATATACCTGCAAAGGTTATCTTTGTAAATATTTTTTTGCATTTTTTTAATTTTTTACGTCAATTTACGTAAAACAATTTATATAAAAATATTCCATAAAAAAAGATTTCACTGTTAATTAGTGAAATCTTATTGCATTTTCATTTTACCTTTAGCGCCTTTAGATCCGTTATAAGTACTTAGTACATTCGATTCGAAACTAGTTGTTTTTCTTAATTTGTTTTTATACTCTTTTATAGCAGTTGTAATCATATCATCTAATAATTTAGGATATTTCTTACCTTTTGGAGTAAAGAAGAAAAAGGCTAAACAACCAGGAATAGTATTTGGTTCATTAACATATACTTCTTTGGTTTTCTTATTTACTAAGAAGTCAAATCTAGTTACACCTGATAGGTTTAAAGCACGATAGGCTTTTTTAGAATAATCATAGATTTTTTCTTCTGCTTCTTTACTTATTTCAGCTGGAATTTTAAGGGTGGATAAGGAAAGTTTTCCGCCATTTTTAGCAGGTCCCTTCTTCCCTCCTTTACCACCTTCGCCGATATATTTGTCTTCAAAAGTAAGAAAGTCGTTATCAGTAAACATCTCGCCTATTAAAGAGCATTCTACTGAAGAAGGAGAACCAACTACAGCACAATCTACTTCTTGTAAGTTTTCTATTACTTTTTCAACAATTATTTTTTCATCGTATTTGATTGCTTCTTCGATTATCCTTGTAATGTCTTTTTCGCTTTTAGCTATTTCTATACCAACACTACTTCCTAAAGAAGCAGGTTTTACGATAACCGGATAGCCAAATTTTTTTATCTTAGCAAGGATTTTTTCTTCGCTTTCTTTATATTCAAAATCGTAAAACCAGATATAATCTACGACATTTACTCCTTCTGCTTTCATTACTTCTTTCTGAATTATTTTATCTTGTCCCAAAGCAGCTGATAAAGTATTAGGTCCAACAAAAGGAATACCAATTGTTTCTAGGTAACCGGCCAAGGATCCATCTTCTACGCCTTTACCATGAACGATAGGAAAAGCAATATCAATAGTTTCTAATACACCTTTAAATAAACCATTCTTCTTTTGTAAAACGAACTCATTATCTTTTCTAGTTAATGTTACTTCTTTTGTCATATTTGGGACAATGGATAAATCTTTGTAAGTTTCCATTTCTTTTAGGCATTCTCCTGTATACCAGTTTCTATCTTTGCCTATGTAAATTGGAATTATTTTATATTTACTTTTATCAAGGAAACTCATTGCTTGAACAGCTGTAATTATACTAACTTCGTGTTCAACTGATTCTCCTCCAAATATTACACCAACTTTTAGCATTTATTATCTCTCCTTTATTCATTATAAATATCAGGCAAGTCACTTTGAAGAAGGCAATAAGTATTTCCTTCGTCTAGTTTTTTTAGAATTTCAAAGGCTTCCATAATATCGTTAGTAATATGTATTTTTTTATTATTATACTTTTTCTCTTCTAGTCCATCTTGAATAGGTTTTGTTTGATTCTTTCCTACTAAGATAACTTCATCAGTTTTATTATCAGCTATTATTTCCCCTAGTTTTTTATTCTCCTCGTATTCTTTTTCACCTAGTTCAATCATTCCTGAAGTGATTATAACTTTTTTACCAGGCATTTTTGATAAGACATCTATAGCCATAGCACAACCTTTTGGATTGGCATTATAAGCATCGTCTATAAGATTAATATTGTAATATTTTTTCATTTGTAAACGATGCTCTACTGGTTCAACACCTTTAACTGCTTTTTGTAAATCGGCAATACTTATTCCTAGTTCACGACCTAGTAGAATACCGGCTAATAGATTATAGATATTATTTTTACCTAATAACTTAGTTTGAAATTCATATTCTTTATCGTTACCTTTAAATACGACATTAAATTTAGTACCCATATATGTTAATTCTATATCTTTGGCGTAAGCATCACTCTTTTTATCATCTATACCAACCCATAAGATCTTGCAATCGTTATTAATGTGATAAGATTTTTGTTTAGGATCATCGGCATTTAGTATTCCTATTCCATCACTTGGTAAACTTTCTATTAATTCAAATTTAGTTTTTTGAATGGCTTCTTCAGAACCAAATGTTTCCAAATGAGCTAGACCAATACTAGTAATAATTCCGTATTTTGGATGAACTAAATCACATAGCTCTTTTATTTCGCCTTTTTTACAAGCACCCATTTCAGCTATAAAAAAATCGTTATATTTATCTAAGTGTTCATTGATAGTTATCATCAATCCAAATGGAGTATTATAGTTAGCTGGTGTTTTAAAGGAATTATATTTAACATTTAAAATATCATTCAAGATATTTTTAGAACTGGTTTTTCCATAACTACCTGTTATTCCTATAACTTCCATATTACTCATACTGTTTAATTTGTTAACAGCTTGATTACGGAAGTGATTCCCGACCATTTTTTCTATTGGGCGATTTATAAAATTAATTAATATAACCATCAAACTATTAAAATAAGCAATTAATCCAAGTAACAAATAATAAGTTACAGAAGTTTCTTGAATTAATAATGGTAAAGCTACAATAAATAGTATATGTATTATCGTGTTTGTAGCAATTAATCTTTTTATACGAGCCGTATATTTTAATGGTATTTTAGTATTCTCTTTCTTTCTATTAATGATAAATACATATATCAAGAACAAATAAATTACTATTGCTATTAAACTTACATAGTTAGCTAGATTTTCACTCAAATATAAGAAAGCAAAAACTAGTAGTATTAAAGTATAATTTAAAAAGACTTCTTTAATATTTTTAGTTAACCATTTTACGTACTTATATCCTCTATTATATCTGTTTTGTTGTAACATTTGTAATGACTTAGTACTTACTAAGCTGATATATACTAAATAAATAATTATACTAATAATAAATATTAACATTAGTTATTCCTCCTAACTAAGAAAAGATTGTAAAATACTTATAGTCTGATCTAATCTTTCTAAGTAAGCATAATGAGAATTTCCTTCATAGGTTACTAAACCACTATCTGGTATTATCGTTTCCAATTCTTGACCATCTTCATAAGGTACTTCTTCGTCTTCAGTTCCCCAAATTATTAACGTTGAACAAGTTATTTTATTTAAATCTGCACTTATATCAGTATTAATATGATGGACCAAGATATCTCTCATCATAGGTGTGGCATTTCGATAATCCCTCGATCCAATATGCTTTTTTGCTTCGTTAGCTAGTAAGTTTAAACCTGGTATTTTCTTTAGTTTTTTCAGTAATTTTTGTTTATTACTTAACTCTTTGATTTTCTTTTTATAAGGACTAGCTAATAAAACTAGTTTACTAACGGGATGGTTTAAAGCATATAGAAGTGCTATTTTGCCCCCAAATGAATGACCAACGATAGTGATATTCTTCATTTCTAAAGTTTGAGCTAAAGAATAAACCATCTCTACGAAGTCTGATAATTCCCATAGACGTTTTGGTTCTTCGGAAGATCCAAAACCTGGTAAATCTATAATAAGAACATGATTTGTATCATAAAATGGTTTAGCAATAGGTTCCATCATTGAAATATTTTGTCCCCAACCATGTAAAAAAATGATACTATCTTGTTCTTTTGACCCTACTTCTTTATAGTTAATTTTTATATTATCATATTCAAACATAATAACACCTCGTAAAACTTAACCACCTATATAAATTTTACCACATATAGAAGATTATTGATTAAATATTAATGGTTATTTACACGAAAAAAGGCATTATTTCATGCCTTTAGTTCTATCATCATTATTTTTTATATCTTCTTTAGTCAGTTTCTTTATGAATCTAGCAATATAGTAATTAGTTTCGATCGTATTATATTGTTCTGGTTCAAACTCTACGTAATCACCGACTTTTATATCATTTCTATTAGTATTTGCTAATTCTTGATAGTTTAAAATGTAATTAATGCCATCGATTCCTTTTATTGTACCGTTATATCCGTCATAATCTTTTACTATTCCGTATGTTTTCAAAACACCTCCCAAAGCGCTTTGGCTTTTTATATCGTCAAGCCCATATTGGGTAATATATTCTTTCGTTTGTTCTATGCTTTCTGTCATCTCTTCTTTAGCTTTCTTTGGGTCATTGCTATTTTCCATAATGTAATTATCTATTTTACCAGTAGAATCAACAGAAATATACCAATCTTCTCCTTGAATTGCATATATTATATCTTTATCAACGTCAATATCAAAATCTTCGTAATTTCCACTACCATAATGCTTATCTAATAGCAATGTTTGAAGTACTAAGTCTATGGCTTCTAGCCCTAAACCAATCTTTCTATCTCTTCTAAGTAATTCGTATCTTTCAGCGTTGCTAGGACCTAGTTTAATTGGTACTAAAGAATTATCTTCGTTACTTGTAGCTAGTACTATGGATTCTTGTGAAACATCTATATAGAATGATTTATATCCTTTTTGAATATTTTGAACACCGATATCTTGAGATTCATTAGAATGAGATTTCATAGCGAAATATGGAGATATAACAACGTTATCTATTGGATATTTAGAGTTTTTACTATCCTCTATTAATCTTTTAGAAAACATTCTACAAGCTTCTACGATGTTTTCATTAGTATATTTTTCTCTTAAACTAAAGCGTAATTCATTTAAGAAAACAGTATTACCATTTCTAAATCCTGATACTCGAGAAACTATCTTTCCGTTTTCAGGATCTGTGAACAATACATGAAAACCATTGATATTTTTTAAGCAGAAATTAAACAATGAGTAACCAGGGCCACCAATTCTCATACAAGCCCCAGTTCTTTCACCTAGCGTTAAATTATCTAAGTTATGTAAATCACCAACGCTTATATTTATTTGCTTTTTATTATGTAATGTATAAGTATCTCGACTAGGTGGAACAGTAATAAATTTTCTTTCATGCAGTTCTTTTAGCAGTTCTATTGCCGTACTTATTCTTTGCTTAGATGTATACTCTCCTCGGTATGGCATTGGATTCCTTTTTAATAAATCAAAGTTCTCTTTTCCAAACAATAATCTTACACGTTTAGATGAAGAATCAAAGCAGTTAGCCATATCAATAAGGGCCGTTGAACTAACTAGACTTTGCTTCTTTATATTCTTAACAAATTCACATATTTCAACTAATATTTTTTCTATAACATCTTTTGGTAAAGTATCTTTAATATTTTTATCAATACATTCAAGGGCTTCATCAATTCCTGTTGTTCTATAAATAATAGCTGAATCAAACAAATTCTCTAATATAAAGGAATTTTTTAATTCTGGAACATAACTATTAATTTTATCAATAGTGTTGAATAGATTTATTACTTCATTTTCTTTTGGAGAAATTGGACTTTTCTTTATGATATTTTCATAGGCAATTCGCCAGCTGAAGGAATTTATTTTCAACAAAATATGATAAATTTGTTCTTTGTTATAAAGACTTTTTATTTCGGGATTTAATACATTAACGGCTGATTCAATTCCTGAAGTTTTTATCAATTTAGAAGATTCTATTAGTTTTTTAACTAATTTACTAGCAGGTATTTTGCAACGGGTAGACATTTCTTCTAGCATAACTATTAAATCATTTCTCTGACCATTAGGATTGTTAATATTATTTAATAGTATATTTTCTACATTTACTTCATTGGCTGAATTTATAAAGTTTTTTAATATTTCTTTTACTTTGTTAGCTTCTTCTTTAAATACTAATTTTCTTATTTCTTTGTAATTGGTAATAAGTGAAGCAATAACACTTGGATATAGATCAACATCGGATTCACCTGGTAATTCTCCAAAACGACCTAGCCAGCAATGTATTTTCTTCTTGCTTAATAATTCTACTAATTCTTGATATATTTCATCATCTTTTAAAACGGTATCTTTAAATTGCAAGGTGCCTAGTTCACATAGAGTTTCTAATAGTTCATTTTTATCAGCTGTTCCGGCTGATTTCGCTCTTTTTACAGAAACAAAATGTTTATTCTTATATACTTTCATTAGCATTTCTTCTAAAACACTAATTTTATCTTTTACTTCACCGCTTATTTCTTTGTTATCTTTTGGATTCTTCTTAAACTCTATTACTTTTCTTAGTAACGGTAAATCTTTTATAAGCTCTGTTTCTTCTTTAGTAAATATTCCTTCATAATAATTTGTTTTATTAAAGAACGTATTTATAACACTTATAATATCGTCTACTGTAAAAGTTTTCATTAAATATTTTACTAACGAATTCTTTTCATATGAATTCATACTGTATAGTATATCAGCCAACTGTTTTTCTTCTATATCAAATTTTGTTCTTAGTATTTTTATATATTCATTAGTAATTTTGTTATATAACTCTATAATATCTGGATTTTTTTTCATTAATCCAACTACTAATTCTTCTTTAGTTATGTTAAATCTAGTAAGCGCTATAACTTCGTTTATTATTTCAATATATTTTAACACTTCTTGTTTGTTATCATCTGCTACAGCTCTTAAAGTTTGAGTGAATATTAATATTTTGTTTGGATGAGTTATTCTAAATTTTCTTTGAATCATTGAATTCAAAGCATCGTTTAGATTATTAACTGTAAACTCCGTAACCTCTTCTGAAAATAAATGGACTATTTTTTGAAAGTCATCATTAGACGTACTTAATAACTGTATAATATTAATATTATCTAGTTTAGCAAGAATTCCTAAACCAAATATTTGTGCAAGTTTAATTAGTCTTGGAGTACTATAATGGAAGTAGTTAGCCACATTTGTTATTAAAGAATTATACTTTTCGTTATATTCTGGAAATTCTTCAGTATGAGCAATAGATTCATATAAAAATGGGGTCATTTCCATTTCATTATAGAAAGAAACTATTTCTTTATTACCTTCTCGGTATTCTTTTACTACTTTAGCTTTGTTTGAAGGTGTTAGTTTAGAAAATATAAAAAGTTCTAATTCACTATCTTCTGGAGAGAACAACTCTATTAAAATACTTTGATTATTAATATAACTAATTGCCTCTTTGGCACGAGTCATATATTTTAATCTATAGGCACAGCTTTTTAAATTACTAATTTTTTTAATGCCCAAAAATGCTTTAAGCATAAGATCTTCTACGGCATAATCACAGTTTTCAACAAAACTTACTTTAGCTTTTTCCCCTTTTAAAAGATAGAAATATTTGTAGATAAAGACTTTATTTTTGAAACTAGCTACTATTTTCCCAATTTCTTCTCCTTTTAGAAAAGTTTTATACTGTAACAATAACTGTTCTTTTAACTCATCACTTTTAATAGATGCTATTAGGTCACCTTTATTACGAGTGGTAAAGGTTAGAAATTTTACTTTAACATCATCTTCTTCAATACTATATATAGTTTCTTCGCGTTCTTGTCCTTTCAACTTATTCAAATATATAAGTTTTAAATCTATTGATTGCAATGTTCTAATTAATAGTCCTTTTATAGCTTCAGAACTTACTTTATTAAATAATTCTATTCTTTGTTCATCATTTATCAATTTTGATAAAACAGATAGGATTCTTTCGTTATTAGGATACATATCGATTAACACTTTGGCAACTTCGGTAGAGAAAGGTTTATTTCTATAATTTAAGGCCTCAGCGACCTTCATTTCGCCCATTTCTTGAAGATGAGGTAGTAATAGTTTGTCATCATCTAGTGATTTAATAGCAATTTCTAAAACATCCCGTCCCCAGTAATTAAGAAGACATGAAACAGCTTCTTGATCTGTTAGATACTTAATTCCTTTGCATCTTTCGATTAGTTTTTTAAAGATATGCTCATCGATAAAAAGCATATACATTTTTTCATCATAATTAAAATTATCGTTTATTAACTCTGCGGTTATTTCAGGTGATTCAAGGATTATTTGAGCTCTTTTTTCAAGCTCAGGACTATGAATTCTTACGTTTCTTTGATTACAACGAGAAAAAAATTCTTGAAGATTAGCGTCTTTACCAGAATTAGCGTACATATTTAACAATTCTTCTCTACTAAATTCTTTTAGTAAATCTGTTTCTGTAAAAGTTGTACGACTATTAAAGTAATCAATCTTTTTATAGGTTTCTATATCTATCATAATATCAATCCTATTCTCTATTGATTATAACATTTTGAAAGCAATAAAAAAAGAGCTTTATTAAGCTCTACTTGAGTATTTTCCATCTTCTGTAGTAACAATAATTCTCTCACCTTGATTGATGAATAATGGAACTCTTACTGTTAATCCATTATCTAATGTAGCATCCTTTGTAGCGTTAGTTGTTGTATTTCCTTTAACAGCATCTGTAGTTTCTACTATTTCATATTCAATCTTTTCTGGAAGAGTTACACCGATTATATCTCCTTCATAGAAATCAATTTGAACTTCTAAGTTTTCTTTTAGATATTTTTCAGCATCTCCTAATTTATCAGAAGTAATTTCTATTTGCTCATATGTTTCATTATCCATAAATACATATGCACTACCAGTATTATATAAATATGCCATTTTTTTCTTATCTACATGTGCTTTTTCAATTTTAACATTACTATTAATAGATTCTTCTGTAATAGTACCAGTTTTTAAATTACGCATTTTAACTTTCATTATAGCTGCGCCTTTACCAGGTTTAACATGTAGGAAACTTTGTACTTGGCAAATATTTCCATTATAGAATACTGTCATACCATTTTTGATATCATTAATATTAATAAGTTCGTTCATATATCAACACCCTATTTCTTTTCTTTATGATCTGTCGTTTTATTACACCATTTACAATATTTTTTAATTTCTAATTTATCTGGAGTATTTTTCTTATTTTTCTTAGTAACATAATTTTCATGTTTACATTCACTACATACTAAAACTATATTTGCTCTATTTTCATTCTTAGCCATAAAACAGCCCTCCTTTTTTTATATCATAGGTATTGTACCATATATTATTATTATTTCCAAATAAAAGTTTTAATAATTTATCTTTTTATTTAGTTTATTTACCTATAATATTACTTTTATTATAAAAGAATTATAACATATCTTACCAAAGAAAAATAGAAGAATAATCTTCTATTTTTCGAACAAAATAATATTCAGAAGGATTGGTTACAAGTGTAAAGCAATCTTCCGTGGGTAATATAATATCACACTTTTTTATAATTGCAAGTTTTTTTAACCAATTTTTCTAAAAAAATATGTTTGTGTCTAAATAGTAAACATTATAAGCTCCAAAGCGTTTACACTTCATACCTATATCATACTTGTATTTAGTTATATATATTTCTCTATTATTCATATCTTCAATGTAGAAATTATAATTATTATATTTTAGTATTTTGTTTCCTTTAATAGTCATATTTTTATTAAACTCATAAGGATTGGTTTTTTCTTTAAGTAAAATATAAATGTATGGTTGAACAATGTTTTTTTCATCTATATTTATGATTTTTACATCTTGGCTTTTTTCTTTTGCAAATTCATAAGCTTTATAAAAATCTTGAGAAACAAAGTGTATTCTGTCTTTAATTTCATTATCAAAATCATTAAAGTAATATTTAGTAAAACTTATGAATAAACCTAGATATAAGCATGTTATCACAATACCAATTGAACAACTCTTTCTATAAATATATGATAATGCAAGAGCAATGTAATATGTTATTGGTAAGTAGATACAATTGATTTTATTTATATTCACATTGGAAATACAAAGAGATAAAAGAAACATAGTTATGAATATGATGAATATAGGTAGATCAATTATATATTCTTTTTTGTTTTTAATTAGATTGGATAAGGAGATAACTAAACCAAAAACCACTAATAAAGAACTAATACTATATAAAGTTCCATAATTTGAAATACTATTCCAACTACAGCCGTCATCTTTAAACATCACTGTTAAAATATGATAATTAGAAAGATTATACTTGATGTTGGCAAACGATAAGTCTCCTCCTCTGTAGTTTAATAACTTAGGAATAGATATTATATTAGTTTTTATTTCGTTGGGAATAATATTGTTATTTATTAATAGTAATAGTATTAAGGGAAGAGCTAATATAAATAAGGGAATGCTAAAACTAATAATGTTTTTTATAGTTATCTTCTTTTGTATTAATAAATATAAAATACTTACTATGACAAAAACAAATATGACTACATATGATATAGCGTAAGTATAAAGAGTTATCCCAAGTAGCGAACCTGCTAGGAAGTAGTAGATATTTTTAGAGGTTTTAGTAGCATTCATAAAGAAATAAAGAGATATTATAAGCATTGGTAAAAACAGGTATGACTCTAATGCCCATCTTGATTTCATGATAAAAAAAGGTGTTATAAGCATAACAAAAAGTGTAATTATTGCAGTTATATCATCTTTATTTTCTTTAATTAATTTATATCCGAATAAAAGTGTTAATAAACCAAATATGACTGCCGGTATTCTAATAGTTAGTAGTTTGTAATCAAAAACACGAAGTAATAATGATGTTATATAAGTATATAAAGCGTTTTGACCATCTCCATAATTAATAAAATATACAGGGTTTTTATATAGAAAACGATCTACTCCATAATGAGCCATAGAATAAGCATCATATGCCATTCCAGCTTCATCAACATTTAAACCTATTGGTACTAAATCCAATTTATAGGTATAGAGAAATAATGCCATAATAAACATTATAATTAGAAGTATGATTCTATATTTTTTTATAAATCTTATTAGGAAATTATCTTCTTTTTTTTCCTTAACTAAAACGCTAATAATTATTAATATACCAATTATTAAATAATAATTATCATACATTTTTATCCCCCCAAATATTAATCGTTTACTAAATAGAAATCTACTACGCTATTGTTTTTATATTTATATTTATAAACTAATTTATACTTAGAAAAATCTTTAAAGCTATAAACTGTATTCATTACTAAATAAACAGGTTTATTATCTTTTGTATATTCTTCCACGTCTTTTTCATCAATAACGACTACTTTATCTTTTAAATTATAAGAATTGAACAACGCTTTTTTTAAATAATCTGGTTTAACTGGACAATCTATAGTATATAAGTATAATTTCTCGTTTTTATTTGTTTTATAATTATTAGCTTTCATAAACTTGTTAATAGCATCTTTAGTTGTTATGGCGTAATAATCTAATTCATATTTTTTAGATAAATCTTTTTGACCAACTAAAATATTATAATACGCAGTATTGTTAATTCCATATCTTGTTAAGTTATAAACACTTGATGTTAAACTAATTACTATTAATAGAACAAGTAAATATCTTACTTTACTGTTTTGAGAAACATATAATATATAACTAGAAATAATTAGCATTAAACCATACAAGAAATAGAAGTGTCTCCAAACATTATAAACATTCGGATGAGAAACAACCGCTATTATTAAAGGTACTAAGAACATTATTTGACAAGAAAGCATTATATATTCCGGCAAAGATATTTTTTTCTTTTCTATTATTCTTTTTATTAATATTACAATGATACTCATAAAAGATATGATGAATAATAAGATAAGTACTACCGGTAGTGTTATTACTATATTTTTGATAATGAAGTACCAAGGCAACAAATTATCTCCGTCGATTTTGTAGACATTTCCTTCGAAGGTAATTTTTCCTGTCCAACGAGAAAAGTTAGTACTGTTATCTAAACAATATTTAAAATGTTGAATAATGTGTAATCCGTGATCCCACATAGCTGGAGTAATAATAAAGAAAATCAAGAAATAGACAAAGAAGACAAAGATAATATCTAATACTTTTTCTTTGGACATTTTTTTGTTTATTAATAAATATAATATATAAGTTAAAGCCAAGACTCCCGTAAAGAAGACACCAAGTATTTTTATGTTACTTAGTAAAGCTGCAACTATTGCAAACATAGACATATATTTATTTTTATCTTTTTTTATTATCTTAGCTAAGTAGTAAATACTTATCACCAATAAGGTCATAAAAGTTATATCTTTATTATTATGAAGAGAATCAATTAGTATTCTAGGGCTTAGATAATATAATAAAGTAATAATAGTAGATATTTTAGGATTATTAAAAAGTAACTGTAATAGTTTATATAGGTATATTACTCCTATAAAGAATATTGTAAAAGCGTATATTTGCCAGATTATTGAAACGGTATTAGGAGTTTGATTTTTTAACATTAATAAAGGAAATAAGGGATAATAAGGTGCCACTCCATGATCCGATTCTTCAGAATAACCTATCATTATTGCCCCAGACCTGCTTAACGCTTCACTTAATTCTTTATTTCTAAAAAAGTTAGCATAACTATTAATGTTAGATAATACTATTTTTTGTTCTAATTCCTCATCTAAATTAGCTGTTATACTTGGTATAAAAGTCATAGCAAAAAGATATAAAATTGTAAAGAAAATTATAATATACTTATTATCTTTAATTGTTTTTATTACTCTTTTCATTTTTACCTTCCATATTCTTCTCTAATATTTTTCATATAGTCTTTGTTATATTTCTTATTTCTTAACATTTCTATTTCGTATTTGTAAGGAGGATAGATTCTTTCTTTGGAATCATCTGTTTCTCCTATATAAGGGGTTTCTAAAATTTTAGGAACATTTTTTAATCTATCGTTGTAAGCGATGTTAAGTAGATTATCGAATCCTATTGTTCCTATACCTAGGTTAGCATGGCGATCTTTATGAGAACCCCTTTCGTTTTTAGAATCATTTAGATGAAGACACTTTATCATTTTTAAATCTATATTCTTACTAAAGTCATCTAAGTATTTATCAAAATCATTCATATCATACCCAGCATCATTTAGATGACAGGTATCTAAACATACCCCTATTTGTTTATTATTCTTTATGCCATTTATAATGTTGTTTATTTCTTCGATGCTAGAGCCACATTCACTACCTTTTCCAGCCATAGTTTCTAATAATATTTGACAGTTTGTAGTACCATCTAACACTATATTTAATGCTTCAATAATATTATTAATTCCTTCTTCTTTAGATATTTTAACTGCATTACCAGGGTGCAAAACCATTTTATTGATACCTAGTTCATCACATCTTATTAACTCTTTTTTTATGAAATCTATACTAAATTGCCATTTATCTAAATCACTTTTATTAGCAAGATTAACAATATAAGGAGCATGACATACTACGTTGTTGATATCTATATTGTTTTTTTTCATTAGCTCGTGAGCCTGGTTAACTATATCTTTATCAATATCTTTTCTAATAGTATTTGTAGGAGCACCTGTATAAAACATAAATGTGTTGGCATTATAACTTAAAGCTTCCTCAACACTATCTAAAATACCATGTTTTCCATATGATACATGAGATCCAATTATTAACATATTAACCACCTCTTTTATTATACTATAAAAATAAAAGAAAGAGTATTTACTTAACTCTTCTCTTATCAAAACAATCTATTAAATATAATATAAGGGATATAATAGATACTAAGACCGGTATTGTAAAATGATACTTATATTCTAATTTTATTTTATGTTTTCCTGGTTTAGCTTCTATACCCATTAATGAATTTATAATTTTTACTGGTTTTATCTTTTTACCATCTAAATATACATCCCAGTTAGTATCATATGCAATAGATGTAAAGATTAATTGATTTTTGTCAACGTTGATATTACCTTCAATTTTACTATCAGTATAATGCGTATACTGTATTTGATTTTTTTTAAGTATGTCATAAGCTTTTTTTAACTTATCTTTATTATAAACATAATAAACTATTTCTTTATTATACTTTGTTTTTTTCTGAAGTATATATGGATTAGAACTTATAGAATTCTTTTTATTGCCTTTTTTATCATAACTATCAAAGTAGTAATAGTTTTTACCGATATAATATAAATCATTAGTTTTATTATTCTCATCTAAAGGGATAGTATTTATATCAAAGATGCTTTCTTCTCCAGTCATAGCTTTTATCATGTTATCTTGATTACTGGCAAAATTATTGGGTTGTATTTTTACTTTAAGTACATCTTTATTAACACTGTATATTTTTTCTAAATAATATCTATTTTCTACATTATATATCATATCGATAAATTCATTTCTTTTATCGTGAAAAATTGAAGTGTTAAACATTGCATCTTCCCCAAAATATTTTAAGTCATAGATGGCGTTACTATAGGTCATAGAAGTTAGTATATCTATTACTTTGCCATTAAAATACATATTGCAATTAACAAATATATTTAACTCTTCTATACCATGCTCATAACAATAATAATTGTTTTTCCCAATATATGATCTAAATTTGTCGTCTTTCTTTTTAAGTGATACGTTTATTATTTCATCTTCTTTACTCATCAGTAATTTTGGAAAATAGAAGATTGTAACACTTTCTAATGAGATTAGAACAATTAATATACTCCTAAATACTTTGTTATTATCATATAAGAATAATAATACTAAGATGGAAGGTAAGTAGATAATTAATTGTAGCTTTGATAAATCATAAAATTGGTCTTTAGCCAGAGTATATAAAGCGAAGACAAATAATACAGAAATGATAATTTGTCTTCGACTAATCTTGTCTTTAGGGTCAAAATCTTGAACATTTCTTAAAAAAACCATTATTTCTAAGAAACAAGCTATAAAACAATATCTATAAGTAAGGCCACGTATTTCGTGGAAGAAATTCATTGCATAATCTAATTGATAGACCGTAAAGACATTAATTATTATTAATAAGCCGATTAGGGAAAATACTCTTTCTCTAATACTAATTTTATTGTTTAAAAAATAGTAAATTAAACTAACTAATATTAATGTATTACAACATATATTTGGGAACGTTTCCCCATAGTTTTCTAATATGATATCTTCTTGACCATAGAAAAGTGAAGCAATTAATGATTTAAATGTTATATAGTAATCGTTGAAATGAGGATCTTCAAATCTTAGTCCCATTCTTAAATATGAATCTGTAAGTATATATAACCAAAAGAAAGTTATAAAAAAGACTATTATAGTTGCTTTACTAATATCTAAGAAACTATGGATTTTTTCTTTAAATGAATCTTGTTTATATAGCACTCTATAGATAATAAAATAAACTATTGTATAAATACATACTGGAAAACATAGATAAAAATTAGATATAATCATATATGATAGTGAAAATACATAGATTTTATTTTTACCTTCATTCAATAATCTTTCTAATCCATATTGGAATAACGGAAACATCATAAAGATATCGACAAAAGATAAATAATAGTAATATATTAAGAACCATCCACAAAAACAATATGATAAACTGGCTAGTATTATAGCGACTTTATTATCAGTTTTGCTTTTGGCATAGATTGTAGTATTTATAGAAGTAATTATAAGCTTTATCAATAATATGGTGAAATACATAAGATTTGGACTATTAAAAAGTAAAGCTATAAAGTTTATTGGACTAGAAACATAGTATAAATAATTAAAAATAGTTGGATTACCTAAACCGTTATTAAAACTATATGTTCCTAACATGCCCATTTTCATTTTAGTAAAAAATTCATATATCATGGGTTTAAACTGACCTAATCCATCACTCATACCAAAAGGTTTAGTAGTAAATGGGTAAGTTTTAGATAAATAACAGAACATTATAAATAATGATGATACTAGTATAACGTTAATAATATATACTGAATACTTTTTTAAAAATCTCATTTCATCATTCCTTTCAATAGATGGTTGTTTTAAATAGTATTTCTTACTAACAATTATATTTTCTCATATCTTTTATTTTATGCAAATAAAAAAATAGTTTTTTCAAACTATTTTTTATGCAGCTGATTCAACATTTGCGTTTATACAAACAATGTTAGAATAAGTAGATCCTGTTCCACCTCTAGTGTCTGGAGGAGCAACTAAAGTAAATTGTGCAGAATCTGAAGTTGCAGTACCAACTGGGTTATTATTACCAGAAATGTTCATAGCAGTTCTAATTTGTGCTTTTAATCCTTCTAGTTTAGTTATTACACCTAAACCTGTTCCGTAATCAGTAACACCTGATCCAGATGGATTATTATTCTTCTTGTATTTTAGCTTATTAATGTAATTCTTCTCTACACCAAAGATTCCATATTGACCATTATGCATCCAAACATCATATTTTGCTGCAGAACCATCATAAGGAACTTCAATTAAGATTATTCCACCGTATGTAGATAAGTCTTTCTTTAAGAAACCATTATTTACAAGTCCAGATAAAGTTACGCACATTCCTTGATAATCACCATTATCACTAGTTACTAAGTATTTTGTTGAAATATCACTTGTCATAGATATTTCAGAATACATATCCTCTGCACTGTTTACTGCAGTTAATGCTTCATTTTTAAATGTGTTAATCTTTGAATTGTTCATTGTAGACATAACACCAGCACCAGCAGATACCATTAAGATTGCTAAGATAACGATAACAGCCAATAACTCAACTAATGTAAAACCTTTTCTATTTCTTTCCATTTTTCTCTTCTCCTTACTATATTCATTATAATATTTATAAATTATTTTTTCAATACTTTTTTTACAAGATTTTTTAGGTTTACTAATCGATTTTTTCATTAATACAAGTTAATCCTACATAATCGTTTCCTGTACCGCCTCCGACTTTATCAGAATTGACGTTTATAGTATTATTTGTTAATGAAGTTGGATTCCCAACTATATCTGATCCATAAGCTTGCTTAATTAACAACTTAATTCCTTTTAAGTTGGTTACTATACCTACTTTACCGCCGTTTATTTTGTCTGCAGTTCTTGTGGTTCCAGCTTTTCTACTTTCATTATTATTTTGCTTTTTATATTTTAATTTATTTATTTTATTTTTTTCTATTCCATTTATTCCATATACAGAGTTATGAGCCCAGACCATAGCTTTTGTAGCACTACCATCATGAGGCACTTCAAGCAATATTACTCCAGCATAAGTAGAGACATCTTTTTTTAAGTAACCATTGTTTACTAAGCCTGCAAGAGTTACACACATACCCGACATACTGTCAAAACCAGTTCCTTCACCTGTTCCATCACTGTTATTCATCATAAATGAATTGAATAATTCGGGATCTAAAGAGGCTTCTGAATACATATTCTCTGCACTATTAATTGCTGTTAACATTTCGTTTTTAAATGTGTTTATTTTAGAATTATTCATTGTAGACATAACACCAGCACCAGCAGCTACCATTAAGATTGCTAAGATAACGATAACAGCTAGTAATTCAACTAAAGTAAAACCTTTTCGTTTCATATTATCACCTTCTATTTTGATTTTACTAAAAAAAGGATAGAAAATCTATCCTATAATTTGAAGTCATTTATAAAATCATCAATTGTTAATTCTTCTATTTCTTCTTTTTCTTCAGATGTTACTACAACAGGCGTTTCATTTTTTATACTACTGTTTTCGTCTAATTTCTTTTCTACTAAATCAGTAGCTATAAAAGTATCTTCTAGATTTTGTTTTGTAATAGTAGATCCGGTTGACGCCATATCCATTATTGGGATATCAGCAGCTTTAATACCTTTTATTTCTCCATCTACTTTTAGTCCAATAATATTTTTAGCATCTATTGCAAAAACATTAGTTATGAAATATGGTTTAGATTTAACTCTCTTTATTAAAGAAGAACCTTTTAAAGCACGAGATGCTTTATCTAAATCACTAATTTTGATTCGCTTAGCAGTGTTCTTATCTGTTACTATTCCTAAATAATCATAACCTTCTTTTAACGACAAACCTGAAACCACAACATCATCTTTTAACTTAATTCCTTTTACACCGGCAGCTTTAGATGAAACAATTGTTATTTCCTCAGAATCAAAGTATAAATAGTAACCATTTCTAGTTATGAATAATGTATTACCATAATCTAGGAAAGCTGATACTACTTCATCATTATCTTTTAATTTCATCGCATTAATTGGTTTGCTATAACGACTTACTACTAATTCACTAATATTAATTCTCTTTGTTATACCTTGTTTAGTTACTAAAGTTAAAACGTCATTTAAATTATCTATTATGATATTACCTATTATCTTTTCTTCAGGAGCTAAAGGAATGATATTACTTATATGTTTTCCAAGTTCTTTCCATTTTGTTTCTTGAATTTCATGAATAGGTACATATAGGTAGTGACCTAAATTAGTAAATAATAATAATGTATCTTTAGAAGTTGTATTATATAAACCTGTTATATAATCACCAGGTTTTAATGTTGTTGGTTCTGATGAAGCACTTGAGTAAGATTTTAATGGAATCTTTTTTACGTATCCTTCATTTGTTACGACAACAACAACGTTTTCTTTAGGAATCATTTCCATAGCATCAATCTTTATTTCTGTTACTTCGTCTTTTATTTCAGTACGACGAGGTGTTGCATATTCTTTTTTGATTTCTTGTAATGATTTTTTTATTTGACCTTTTAAGATCTCTTCATCATTTAAGATTGAGTTTAAGAATTCAATCATCTTTAAAAGATTACCTTGTTCTTCAATTAAAGCATTAACATCAGTATTAGATAATCTATATAGACGTAATGTTACGATTGCATTAGCTTGTTCATAGGTGAATTGGAAAGCTTCACATAAGTTTTTAATTGAATCTTCTTTATTTTTAGATTCTCTTATTATTCTTATTACTTCATCTAGAACATCTACAGCTTTTAACAAACCCTCAACAATATGAAGTCTTTCTTTAGCTCTTTCTAAATCAAATTTAGAACGTCTTAGAATTACTTCTTTTTGATGTGTAATAAAAGCATCTAATATTTCTAATATACCAACTTGTTTTGGTCGTCTATTTACAATAGCTACCATATTAAAATTGTAATTTACTTGTAACTCTGTATTCTTTAATAGATAGTTAAGTATTAATTCGGCATTTGCTCCTTTTTTTAATTCTATTACTAAACGAGCCATATGATCTTTATCGGATTCGTCAAAAACATCAACGATGCCATCTACTTTTTTATCTATTTTAATATCTTCAATCTTTTTTCTTAATCCTTCTTTTAAAACATCATAGGGAATTTCGTGAACTATTATTTGATATTTTCCTCGTTCTTCTACTATTTCTGTTTTAGCCTTAACTACGACTTTCCCACGTCCAGAAGTATAAGCATTGATTAATCCTTCTTTTCCTTCTACTACTCCACCGGTTGGAAAATCTGGTCCTTTTACATAAGAAAGGATTGTTTCTAAACGACAGTTAGGATTTCCTAACCTATGTATTGTGGCGTCAATTACTTCTCCTAAGTTATGAGGCGGAATGTTAGTCGCATATCCGGCACTTATACCTGTAGATCCATTTACTAGTAAATTAGGAAAATTTGCTGGTAATACAGTTGGTTCAAAGTCCTCATCAGTATAGTTAAGCATCATATCAACTGTATCTCTATTAATGTCTCTTAGCATTACTTCAGCTAGTTTAGTTAATCGTGCTTCAGTATAACGGTAAGCTGCTGGACCATCACCATCGATTGAACCATTGTTACCATGTACATCAACAAATGGTTCGCGCATCTTCCAATCTTGAGACATATAAATCATTGCACCATAGATAGATGAGTCGCCATGAGGGTGATATTTACCCATTATATCTCCAACTGATTTACCACATTTACGATAAGGTTTATCATAAGTGTTTTTATCTTCATACATTGTCCAAAGAATTCTTCTTTGAACTGGTTTTAAACCATCTCTAACATCAGGAAGCGCACGATCTTGAATAATAGATTTTGAATATCTACCAAATCTATCTCCCATAATGTCTTCTAATGTATAGTCATATATTTTTTCAATGATAGATTTTTCTTCTTTTTTTCTTGCCATGATGATCACCTCTTAATATTGTCATCTAAAGTAAAATCAACATTTTCATTTATCCATTCTTTTCTTGGTTCTACTTTATCTCCCATTAATACTGATACTCTTTTCTCAGCTAATGCTGCATCAGTTATAGATACTTTTATTAGACTACGATGTTCTGGTGACATAGTTGTACTATATAACTCATCATCATTCATTTCTCCTAATCCTTTAAACCTTTGAACTTTATAAGAATTAGGTTTTAAAGTCTTCTTTCTCTCTTCCAATTCTTCATCTGTTGCAACGTATTCTTTATATTTACCAAAATCTAAGGCATATAAAGGTGGATTGGCTATATATAGCATTCCTTCTTCGATTAAAGGACGCATAAATCTATAGAAGAAAGTCAATAGTAATATCTGAATATGTGCTCCATCATCATCGGCATCGGTCATAATAATTATTTTTCCATAATTACTTTCAGCAGGATTGAAATCGGCACCAATACCTGCTCCAATAGCATAAGTTAAAGTGTTTAATTCTTCGTTAGCATGAATTTCTGCTTCTGAAGCTTTTTCGCAATTCAAAACTTTACCACGTAGTGGTAATATTGCTTGAGTTTCACGGTCACGACCTTTTTTAGCTGAACCTCCAGCTGAGTCTCCTTCGACCAAGAATAATTCATTTTTAGAAATATCTTTACCAATTGCTTTAGCAAGTTTACCAGAAAGTATTTTATCTTTCTTTTCTTTTCCTTTGCCATTTTTTACGGCATCTCTTGCTTTTCGTGCTGCTTCACGAGCTTCTTTAGAAGTTTTAGCTTTATCCATTATTCTTAAAGCAAGTTCTCTATTTTCTTCTAAAAAGAATTTCATATTTTCATAAGTTATTTGCTCTGTAACTGTCTTAGCTTCAGGGGTTCCTAATTTACCTTTTGTTTGACCTTCAAATTGTAATAATTTTTCAGGAATTTTTAAACTAATTACTGCTGTTAAACCTTCTCTTACATCACTACCATCAAAAGTAGTATTTTTTAATATATTATTAGCTTTAGCATATTCGTTAAATGCTTTGGTAATTCCAGTTTTAAAACCTGTTTCATGTGAACCACCATCACCTGTTTTAACATTATTAACAAATGATAGAATATTTTCTTGATAATCGTTTCGATATTGTAAAGATATATCTACTTCTATTCCTTGTTTAATACCAGTAAAGTTTAATACTTTAGGAGTTAAAACACTTTTTCCATCATTAATATATTCAACAAATGAAATTAAACCTTCATCATAGTGATATTTAACGCTTTTATTATCTTCTACATCTTCTACTTCAATCGTTAGTCCGCTAATTAAAAAAGCACTCTCCTGCATTCTTTCTGTAATAGTTGTGTAAGAAAATGCTATTGAGTTAAATATTTCAGGATCAGGATAAAAAGTTACAGTAGTTCCTGTTCTGTTAGTGGTTCCTATTTTTTTAAGTTTTTCTTTAACTTTTCCACCGTTTTCAAATTTTATTTCATTTATTTCACCGTTATTATAAATAGTTACAGTCATCCATTTTGATAAAGCATTTACTACAGATGCACCTACTCCATGTAAGCCGCCTGAAACTTTATAACCGTCGTTATCAAATTTTCCACCAGCATGAAGAATTGTATATATTACTTCTGGTGTTGATTTACCACTTTTATGTTTACCAGTTGGCACTCCTCTTCCGTGATCTTCCACGGTAATTGAGCCATCTTTGTTCATAGTTATTTTAATATAGTCACCGAAACCATTTATAGCCTCATCAATGGCATTATCTACTATTTCCCAAATTAAATGATGAAGTCCTCTTTTATCAGTAGAACCTATATACATACCTGGTCTTTTTCTAACTGCTTCTAAGCCTTCTAATATTTTTATTGAATCTGCATCATATTTATTTGTACTCATTTTTTTCACCATAGCTATAATAACATAAATTATTTTGTTTAAAAAGTCTTTTGACACTTTTTTGATCTATTTTACTTTGAAAAAACTACACATAATGTGTAGTTTTTTTAGTTATTCCTTCGTCTTCTGGTTCTGCACCAGCGGGAATGTTTGTTCCTTCAGTATCACTTTGACCGTCAGTTGGTTCTGGTGGAGTACCCATATCTTCAAAATTTGATCCTGCTGGGTCATCGTTAGGTTCTTCTACCGTTTCATCTGCTGAGTCATCGTTAAGGTCTTCTACCGTATCATCTGCTGGGTCATCGTTAAGGTCTTCTGCCGTATCATCTGCTGAGCCTGTACCTTCTGGGTTACTTGTTGCGCCTGTATTACTTGTAGCTGCACCTGTATCTTGAAGTTCTCCTTCAAGTTCGTTTAATATATCTTCGGCTGCAGAGTTTGCTTCGCTAGAAGCTGTTGCTGCTGCCATTTCAGCATCTATTGTATCTACTGAGAAGTTAGCCATTGCAGCTGCTAAATCAGCAATATTTTCTTGAATATGAGTTGCTAATTTTAGAAAGAAGTCTTGAGTTGTTGTCCAGCCATCTTTCAAATCTGTATTTACACCTTCAAATCCTGCAGCTATCTCGCCAGCAGTTTTATGAGCTTTTTCTGCATCTCCTGTTTCTTGGTTCGAACCAGCCAATTTATTTACTGCTTCTAATAGTTCTTGTGCTGATGATAATGCCATTTTATCTTTCTCCTTTCATATTATCCGTTTTGTACTCTATTATCTTGTGAGTTCAAGAATTGATTTGTGGCAGGTATTAAGCCACCATCAGAATCTATAACGTTAGAATATCTTGTTAAAGCTCTGCTTATAGCTGCAAGATTCTCTTTTTGAGTTTGTCCAAATTTTCCACTTTCGTATAAGCTTTGAACAGTAGCGTCATTGTTAAATAACTCTATTATTTTATCCACATGAGTTTTATAATCGGTCACTTCAGTACCAAAGCGATTCACTTCTTCTCTTATAGTATCTATATCTCCCGTACCTAATATTTTATTGTTTCCAGCCATCTTTTTTCCTCCCATCCTATTACTATCTATTTTATATTTTACTATAATTTTTTTTAGAAGTAAAATGATTTTAGTTAAAAATGTAAATATTTCATAAAAATAATCAAGCAAATTGCTTGATTATTTAGCCGAACTAAAGATATTTTGTTTTAAATAGTCACTGCTATCATCAATATTATTTTTTTCTTTCATACTAATATGATCCACTTTTGCTTTGGGAATTATTATAGTATTATCCAAATCTTCTTTAGTTAGATTTGGTATTATAGTAGTATCTTCTATTTCACTTACATTTATCACTTTATATGGTTTTTGACTTCTTTCTAATGGTAATAAATTATCTTTTTCTTGATTTAATTCTTTTTCTAATGACATTTTAAACTCTTCTAAGTTCTTTGTAATCGAAGGATATTCAAATGTTATATCTTCTTTTATTTTGTCTTCCTCTTTTATTTCATCGAAAGTAATATCTTGTTGTTCTGCTTCTCTTTCTTTTTGTTTCTTTAATTCTTCTTTTTTATTATCAATCATTCCCATGATAAAAACTAATGAGAATAAAACCATTAGTATAATTATTGCTACAATTAAGGCCGTAGTGAAGTATTCACTACTATATATTTTATCAATAATGTTTAATACGCTCTGCATAATATATCACCTATTCTATTTAATACATAATATCACAATATTTACATAATATCAAAAGAAAAAACTTGTCACTAGACAAGTTTTTTATTTAATTTTCTTTTTGTAAGATGAAGTTCTTCGCGTAGCATGGGTATTTTTTACTGGTTTTCTTGGTTTCTTAGCAGTTGTCTTAGTCTTAGTATCCTTAGCCATTGCTTTTTCTACTTCTTTTACTTTCTTACTTTCTACCTTTTTCTCTTCAACAACCTCATCTTCGTTCATTATTGAGATTATTTCAGGATCAATCTCTTCTTTTTCTTCTTTCATAATCTTGTCATACAGAGATTCTTCTGGTTCTTCTTCAACCTTTTCAAAAGTATTTTTACTACTTTTTTCTTCCTTGTATTCCTCTTGAAGATTATTAATTTGTTCTTGAAGATTTTTTAGAATGCTTGTCTTAGATAATTCGTCGATTAAAGTATCTTCATTAAATTTTTTGTTCTGTTTAATTTTATTTTTTATTGGAGAAGAATCTATTACTTCTATTCTATTTCTATTTCTTACTGGAGATATTTTAACGCTTCTTAATTCATCTAATTTTAGTACTAGAGTATTCTCAATATTATCTAGTAATGATTCGTAATTTAATTGTTTAGCATCCTCTTTTTGAATAAATCTTAAAGATTGTTCAGTTGGTGATATTACATCGGGATTAAGTCTTAAGATGTAAACACATGCTTCATTATAGTGAAGCAATAAAAAGAAACATGAATCATTATCATTTTTGTAGTAAATAGGTTCTCTTAGTTCTAATTGAGCATCTACTAAATCATCCATAGATTTTACTTTGATTATATTCTTTCCAGCTATATTAGGGAGATTTTCTACTTCTATGATAGCAGAGCTATAAGTCTTAAGAATTCTTTTCTTTTCTTTTTGAAAAACACTGTATTCATCAGGTTTTTCTTTAATATAAAAGCCTAGGGAGATTAATAGAATAATAAACAGAGTTAATAGCACAGCAAAGAAACCGTATAATTCGGTTGTAAATGTAATAAGTAAAACGATAGCAAGAATAACTAACGCTACTATTGAACCTATGATGATAGATTTCTTGTTATCCATACATGATCTCCCTTTATTATTCATATATTTTTATTATAGCATTTTTTTTGTCTTTTGTAACTGATTATTTTATATATCGGTACTAATTTAACATTTCTGATACAAACACAGATGGATATCCTAGATAAGGAATTCGTAGTTTTACCAAACCGATGACGTCGTTTTTAGTCTTTTTAGTTATATCCTTAGAGTTGTTGTTATCACCTTTTGTAATAAAGACGCCATCTTTAATCTCTATTACTCTGTGGGTGATTATATTACCTTCTTCTTGGAAAACGATTATGTCTCCTGTAGATATATTCTTTTTTTCTCTATCACTTAATTTTTTTATAATGATTGCATCTCCCTTTTGGAGAGTTGGAAACATGGAATTAGAAGCAATAGATGACAAACTATATTTAAATAGTCCTGAAACTAAGCTGATTGTTATAATTACTAAGATACAAAGAAAGACTTCTAATATTACTAAGAAACCTTTTTTATATTTGTTAGCTGCTTCCATTTCTTTCCTTCTATTAGGTTTTAGTACTAAAATAACTAATATAGCATTCATTATAGTTAAAGCTATTATAAATAGATAGTTTGATAATTTTGGAAACGTAAGAATGTTAGGTAATAATTCTATTAAGAATACGTATAATAAATTAGCTTTAAATCCATTCTTACAGTTAATATTTAATATGAAGTTTTTTTCTATACTCATAATACTTATAGTTATTACATTTTCTAGATAGCAATAATTATTTACTACAAGTATTTCGAGCAGACTAAAGAAGATAAAACTTATAAAGTGTTGACCTTTATCA
This sequence comes from uncultured Mycoplasmatota bacterium, assembly GCA_947305065.1. Taxonomy (GTDB): domain Bacteria; phylum Bacillota_I; class Bacilli_A; order RF39; family UBA660; genus Coprovivens. The sequence goes on from CAMZCT010000002.1 coordinate 30,974, forward strand.
TTTAAGTTTTTGCTATAGATAGTGAATCTTAATACTTCTATTAATATAATCGTTAAAGTCATATATATTAATTCTTCTATTTTAGAAAAATTATAAATATGTTTTGTAAAATCTACTTTCATACCTAAGGAATATATAATTGTTAGATATAATAAGAGTATTATTGTAAACTCTAAAAAGTTTTTAAGTTTAATACTGTTGTTACGATCTTTTCTATAACCGAATAAAACGATTGCAGCAAATAGTAGAATCATTATTATGGATAATGTTATCGGTCTAATATATTTATTATTTTTAAGAAAGTATAATAAAAATAAACATAGAAAAGAACTAACATTAAATAATAATAAATTTAGTTTTTCTTTAGTATTATACTTCCCTATCATATCTATTACCTCTATCTTTATATTATATTATAAAAGAATTTTATTAACAAGAACTTATGTAAGTATTAAAAAACTCTTATTTCATAAATAAGAGTTCTATCTACTTGATAATATTATTTCTTTTTAAGAACTAGTTTATTAGATTCTACTAATTCAACAGAATCTTCCCCATTATCTAAATGTAAGGTAAAAAACTCAGGCGGAAATAACCAACGATCTAGTATTGATTTAAATATAGGATTCTTTACCAATAAACCTAATTCAGATGTAGGTGATATTTTGGTAACTCCTCCAGAAATAATTAATGGATTTTTTCCGTTATATAATCCTGAACAAATTTTAGGGAATAAGGATGCATAAGGACCAGCTAAGCCGAAGAAATGCTCTACTTTTCTCCTAATAAAGTCTGGTACTAATCCGCCATGCATATGACCGGAAATGATCAAATTGCTTTTCTTTAATTCGTCCATAACTATATATTGAGTTAGAGGATTAACTACTCTTCCTAAAACTGAAGATGAGTCTTTATCAACTTTTGCTTTAGTCTTTTCAACTATTAGGTTTTTAGGAGTATGAATGGCCGAAATTATATAGTTATTTGATTCAGTTTCATCATTTGGTGCTTGTTGTAAATAAGCCGCTAATTCTTCCTTCTTTTCACCAGTTTCATAATAATCTATTGGTAGATTTATCGTTTTTAATAATACTCCACCTAAATCCCAAGTTTTGAAAGTAGGTTTATCAGTTGGTGTATCAGGTACAAAAACGTTAGGTATAGTTCTTAAATCCTCTATCATTTTTGATTCCTTAGATGGAACTTCTTTACCATTTATAAATTCTACTAAATCATGATTCCCCAAAACTACGTAGATTTTATTATTTAAAGCACTATTTTTTATAATATTTATTAGTTCATCATTATTTTTATCAGTAGTACTATCAAATATATCACCATTTAATATAATATTCTCGCTAGTTTGACAGGCGCGTTTCATTATAGCGGAAAATTTTTCTATATCACCATGAGCATCGCTAATTACAGAAAATGATTTTGGTTCTTTAATATTGTAACTTTTAACATTATATACTCTTTCTCTAGCTACTAAACTAGAAAATTTATCTTTTAATAATTTTATAATATTATTCATTTTTTACCTTCTTTATTAATATATTGCTTTATATGTTATTCTAAGTTGAAGATTTAGTTTTAATTCTTTATATATTTTAGCTTTTGTATCAGGGTATTCAATACGTATTTTAATAGTTTCTTTGTTATTAGATAATAATTTATCTCCTTTTTTTATCTCACTATTATCTAAATAAGTTATTCTACATTTTAAAATATCATCGGTACTAGTTATTTCTTTAGTGATTTTACTTATATAAGCCGTCAAAGTACCAGAATTAACCACATCAAATGTCACTTCATAAAACTCTTCTGGTTTGGTCAATGTAACATTTAAGTTTACTTTGTTGTCTTTTTCTTCTATTTGACCTTCTTTAGACCCTTCTGCTACTTTTATATTGTTATATTTAATATTCCACATATAAGTTGTATCTATCTTTTCATGATGTATCTTATTAACAAATTTAAATAATAAAAAGCAACTTAGAAATAATAGCAATATGATTACAGATATTTCTATTATTTTTACTGTTTTTTTCATATTTATCACTTCTTGAGTTAGATATTATATCGTAATTCATAAAAAAAGACAACTTTACCAGTTGTCTTCATATCTAGGTATATTTTTGTGAGTAATTATATATATAAATAATATTGTAAATAATGCTAATAAACCAAGTAAGGCGATATGATCACCTGTAGATGGGTTCTCTTTTTTTTCTTCTTTTTTATTCTCTGAAGGAATAACTACTTTTGAATTGTTCCTTTTAAGTGAATAACTATTAACAGTAATAAATGAATCAGTACTTATTATTCCTTTGTATGTAGTAAAATCTAGATCTTCTATTTTGATACGATAGTTAGGTACTTCTTTTACTGTTAAATTATAATTTCCACCCTTAGGTATATTCATAAGAATTAAATCAGTATTACTTTTAACTGTTATGCTGGTGTTACCATCATAATCAAATACTACATAGTCTTCTTCAGTACCATTTGTTATTTGAACAGCACCTTTAACATTATCTATATGAATATCATAATTATATTCAATTATATCTGTTGTATTTTGAATATTTTTAATAGTAAAATTAGTTCTATCTGCAGCAAATACAACACTATTAACTACGAAAATACTGACAACTAAAAGAATTATTAGAAACGTCTTTTTCATATAATCACCTACTATTATACTTTAATTATAATATATAAAGTTACTAATAGCAACAAATAAAAGGATTATGCGTTATGACATAATCCTTTTATTTATTTAATTCTTTAATTAATGCTTCTCTATCTTCTTTAGATAAACTGTTGATATCATTTAAGATAGAATCTTTACTAACAACTTTGGTAACGTCTTTTTCTTCAAACTTTTCTTTGATGTTGTGTTTTAACTCTTCGTTAGCTATTAATCCCTTATTATAAAGATCTTCGCCTTTTTTAAATAGTTTTTCTTTTTCTGCTTCTATTCTATCACCAGTTTCACTCATTAAGCCTAAACCCATGAAGAATATACGTTTTAAATCTTCTTTCATAAAAACACCTCATCAATATTATAGCACAATATTTAAAAACCGAGTATTGCCTTCTTAAATAACATTATCGAGGATTATTTTAGAATTAATTTATACTTTAGTCAAATTTATCTACATAATTATCCTTTATGTTATATTCTAAAAGTATCCTATTTACTTGGGCTTTGTCCTTAGTTTTTAAATGTTTATAAAGGACCTTTGACAATGAAGTGATTGGATATTTATAACCATTTTCACTTAGCATTTTTACACACTTACTTAAGTTAGATATCGTAGTGTTTCTTTTATAATTATCTACTAATCTATTATAAATATCTTCTTTATTTAGCAATATTATTTTTAGCTCTTTATATGGTTTAAAAGATTTATATAGTTTTATAGCATCTACTATAAATGATAAATCTTCAGTATTATCCTCAATAACAAGTATGTTATCAGGAAGAGTTAAAGAGTTACTATTTTTGCTATTTGAATATTTATTTAAGTAATAACCATCTTCATCAAAATCTTTTAATGAATTACTATTGAAATTAGAATAAGTATAATAAATACCATTTTGAGGAGAAATATTATCTTCTTTTAAAAGGATTGTTCTAAAACTTGTAGATACGTCATTAATATATTTCATATACTTATCAAATTTTAATTGATTATTATCTAGTATTAAATAAGTATATTTATCTTTAGATGCGTAGAAAGTAAAGTTCTCTTTAACTAGCTTATTATTAATCTTTTTTAGATTGTTTGTTGTCTTTTTTAATTCATAAGATAGTTTATTATTATAATCTTCTTTTATATTTGTTAATTCTTTATAGACTTCTAAAATCTTATAATTTCTTTTAATGCCTTTGGCTTTATTTTTTAAATTTAAATGATTAATTGTATTGATAAATAAATAACCTTTTGAATATTTATTTGTTAAATAATATATTTCTTCTCTTGTTAATTTATAATTATTTAGTAATGGATCACTAGCAAGTTTATTAAAATCTATTTCATAGTTTTTAATATCACTATAACTTGTAGGTACATCTACTATATTGTTTTTTATTGCTTCAGGTACTAAAGGAATATGATAAAGCAAGTAACTTATAATATTTAACCAATCTTCCTCGTTGATAATCTTTATTTCTTTAAAGAATCTTACAAAATTACCTACTTTTTTTCTGTTTTTACCTTTTAAGCTCTCTGTAATTAGTTTTAGTAATTTTGGCAATAGATACTCTTTATCATAATCTTTTAAAGATAAGAAAAGATTAGTAATATCTTTAGCTGTTATATAATTTAACAAAACAAGGGTATAATCCTGTAATTCTTTGTATTTAGTTATATATTCCAATATATTAAATCTTAGTTTTATGGTATCTTCATTTAAGAAGGAAATGTTCAATGTATTATATATATCTCGATTCTTTTCTTTTAAATTATTTAATACTTTTATAATATCTTTTGAATATAAATAATCTAATAAGTCCTTAGTAATATATCTCTCTTTTTGCTCTTTATTCAATCTATCCAAAATAGAAAGTAATAATGGTAAGTCATATAATTCTATATACTCTTTATCAAGGAAAATATTTAACATTTCATCAGAACTTAAAATGATATTTCGTTTAAAGTCATTTGAATATTTTTCTTTTATCAATTTTATTACTAATGAATCATTTCTTCTAAGATTTTTTAATAAGATGTCAGTTGGGGTATTAAGATAGAAATCTGTACTATCTTTATCTGTGTAAGCAGCGAATTCTCTAATTATAGTAGCTAGTTTAGGATTGCTTATTTCTTCTTGTTTTATTTTTAATAAATCATCTCTACTTAAATTCTTTAATAGATATTTAATTTTAGTTTCTTCGGTAGGTATAAAACTATTTATTATTCTGTATAAGTTCTTATTACTTCTTATAACTTCTAAAAAAATAGGTATATTTTTAGAAAAGAAATCAACATATAAATAACTTGGGAAGAAATCTGTAATATCTTTAACAAATTCTTTTTGATAAGATAAATCTAGTACTGATAAAATACTATTTATGTCTTCGACACTCATTTTATTTTTTTCTATTTCATTTATAAACTCGTTATAGAATTTTTTGTTGTCTAATAATTCTTTCTTTTCTTTATCATTTAGTAAGGAAAAATACTCATAATACTTTATGTATGAATCCTTAGTTTTCAAAATATCTAATAATAATTTATCATCTAAGTAATTATAAACTACATATTGGTTAGTATTATAAAGTGTATTTTTTATTACATCTTTTTCTAATAACCATTCGTGGTATTTATCTTTAGCGTTTATAAATAGATTTAGATATATTACTTCTTTAGGATTTTGAGCAATTATTTTGTCTATATGAGCTTTACTTAATAGCTTAAATAAGACGATATTTGGAGATATATCTTTTATTTTATCGATATAAATTTTTAAAAATTCTTCATTATCTAGTAACTCTTCAGGTTTTTCTACTGAAGAAGAAAACTCGTTGATAGTGGTAAATGGATATGCTTTAAAGACATTAATATTGTCTAATAAATTATTTATCACACTAGCTTCTAAAACATCATATCTTAGTCCTTTTGTTAGAAAGATGTTTTTAATATCGATATCGGTTTTTAAATATAAGACTTCTTCTTTAGATAAATATGGTGTGATTGATTCTGGTGTTGTTTTTAATTCTTGTAAAAATCTATTAGATGTCATAATCTTTTCACGGAACGGATTATTCATAGAGTATTCTAGTATTTTTGACGTTTTTATAGCACTGTTATTGTATTGAATTATAAAATCATAATCATCTATTAAAACTTCTACTACATTATACAATTTATTTTCATAAGCGTAAGATAAAACATCCTTTATTTGCGAAAGACTAAGTAAAGAAATAGAAAATTGTTTTTTTTCTATTCTTTTACTTATCTCTTCAACCACTCTTGAAGAAGGAAGTTGAATCAACATATTATTTTTCATATGTTCTATTTGATTATCTGAAAAAGGATAATTATCAACTAATAAGAATTTAACTATTAAAGGTTGTTCTTCACGTAAGTAAGACAGATTAGAGTTCAGATGCATTTCATCATCATAGATATCTTTAATGTTAGAAACAAGAATATTTAAATAATTATTAACAATTATCTTTTTTGAATTGTTTTTTAGATATAAATATAGTTCTTTTATTGTTATAAAGTCTTCTTCATTAATAGTGTTAATTATTTCTTTTTGTAATTCTTTTTCGTTATTTTCTAAACGTAACGCTATTTCTCTATAATCCATCTTACATATCTCCTTATTATGTATTATTATACTATTTTTTCGAAAAAGAAAAAAGTGTATTGTTACACTTCTTTCTTGTATTATTTTTTGTGAACTTTGATTATCGATAAGATAAAGATGATTAGAGCAATTATTATAATAATTGTTAATATTAATTTAATAGATATTTTGTTTTCTTTTCTCTTTTTATCTTCTTTTTGCTCTTTTTCTTCCTTCTTTTCGGTTTCTTCTTTATTTTCAGATTCTTTCTTTTCTTTTTCCTTTTTTATTGCTGCTACTTCTTCAACAATACTATCATCTAATAAACCGTCGACAGTTTTTTTAACTTCTTCTCTTCTATCAAAGCTACTATTACCATATACTACAGAATTATGAATTCTATATATATAATAATAAGTTACATATCCATTTTCTTTATATGTTGTTTTATACTCAATCATACTATAATCACTTTGAGTGTTATAATTGTTTAAATTATAGTTAGATAATTCTTCATTATTAGGATATTTTAACACTTCTTCGTATAAACCTTTAAAATGAGTAATAGCTTCCTCTAAACTATCATAATTAGTATAAGAATACATGTCTGGATAATTTGAAGCTGTACTACCTTTTGTTATTTCTACTACTCTATATCCTTTTGCTTCCATATAGGTTTCAAAGTCTTTTTGAGTAATCTCTGTTTTAGCAAATGTGATAGTTAAAGGTAATATTAATAATACTACTAATGTTATAATCTTTTTCATTCAAATCATCTCCTAGCCTGGACAAGCAGCATTACATGGTGAATTAGTATAACTTATACATGCATCTCTTACAAAGTAAGTTGTGCCTCTATAACTAATTTTATGTAAATATAATCCGTCTAATGTTGCGGCATTTGTAGCGATAAGTTTAACTGGAGTTATAACTCCTTCAGGAGTGACGTAATCTCCGGTTTCTTCTCCCCATCCTGAACAAGTAAATGGAGATTTATGGAATACCATTCTTGTAGTATCGCACGCATATACAGTATCACAACCTTCTGGATGTGCTGCGGAGCAACAAGATTCTGAGCAACCGTTTTTAGTAACTACGGCATCACAGGCAACACCTGTAAATTTATCTTTCTTTTTTTGCGTCTTATCTGCATATCTAGTTCCATTATTACAGCTTCCGTAAGTACCACATGTTGCGTTACCATCATTTACTGTAGTAGTACAATTATTGTATACTTTATAATTTTCTGTTTTTTTATCAGAAACATTTCCAGCGCCATCTTTTGTCCATACATAGAACGTAACTGTTGTTCCATCTTGTTTTGATGAAGCGGCTATATTCGTATATTTTTCGTCACCATCAAAATTTTGCCAACTACATTTTGATAAGCTGTCTGTTGTTTGGATACAAACTTTACTAATTGAACTTCCTCCTTGATCATTACCTTTTACAGTAATATCAACAGATTTAGTATGGTAATCAGAGTTGCGACTTGCTACCTTAACGTTTGAAATTACAGGTTTGGTAACATCAAGTTTAACTGTTTGAGCAGCACATACTTTACTTCTATTAGCATTATCATATACTGTTCCTGGTGATTCGCTCTTATTAGTGTTAGTGCTGTATTCTTTTGTTACATCGGCTTTACAACCACTACCACCTGTATCACTACAAGTTCCTTTAATAGTTACTGGTGAGCTTGAAATTCCTCGCCAACTATTACTTCCACCAGATGATGAACATTCTGGATCGTGTAAATCGATATGAACTTCTTGGTTAGCTGGACAATCAGCATGGTTTCCAGCTTTATCATATACGGTTCCTGGTGATTCCTTCTTTGAGTCGATTTCTGCTGAATATGGTTTAGTTATGTTACCATCGTTATCATATGTTGTATCTCCTACTTTGTCATGTTTTGCACACTGACTTTGTGTATCGCTACAATCACCAAAGATGCTGAATCCAGAACTTTGCCATGCTGTTTTACCACCTCTACTAGTACATGTAGGAGGTGTATTATCGTATTTAATTAAGAAAGTAGATACTGTATTATTAGGATTATTGTGAGCTTTATCTTCGATACTTATACCTCTAACCCACATGTAGTATTCTCCTGATAGTGCATCTTCTCCATTATTTTGATTTATTGTTGTTGTAAATGTTACTTTTTTACCACTTACATTTCCGCCAGTTACTTCTTTCCATTTAGAATCAGCTGGAGGCGTTGTATTACTTGTTGATAATCCAACTTCAATTGAATTGCTTGTAGAATAGAAACCACTTCTTTCGTCTTCTACGGTTATACTTACACTATGTGTTTTTTCATATGTATCACAGTCTGAACATGTAAGAGTAACTGTTGGTTTTGTTTTATCAACACCTAAGTTTGTTTTACAATGTGTGTCTTTTATATCATTATTATTCTTTGATAATCCTTGCATAGCTAGGTAAAAATCAGTTAAATCAATTTCTTCTGTTTGATCATAAGTATCAGATAATTTATTTACTCCAGCTTTTGGTATAAAGATTTTTTTCAATTGAGCTTCTGTTGGAAGATTTGCATTTGGTCCGATAAAGTATTTAACTCCCATTGTACCAATGTCATTATTACTTTCTCCCTTAATTCTTATATTTTCATTGTACCAAGTATCATCTAATTCATTTCCAGTAGCTATAGAGTAAACAGAAATATTACATGTATTTAGCTCAGTATCAAAGTTAGATAAGTCTACTTGATTAACTTCTGATTCGTTTCCAGCTTTATCATATACTATTATGTAGTATGTTCCTTTTTCTCCATAGAAATAAGACTTATAACCGTTAAATGATCCAGTACCTTCTGATGTATCTAGTGCTTCGGCTTTTTTATTTATAATTTTTGGACTAGAAAAGTCTAAGGTTCTTGATAATTTGAAACTCTCTACACCGCTACCATTACCATCATCTAAGTATAAATCTACTTTCTTAGTAGATGCGACAGTTATGTCGTTAGTTTCAGATGCTCGACCTGTAGGAGGCTCTTTATCTATTCTAACTACGATTGTTCTACTATGAGTAGATCCATCTGCCATATTATATGTTACAGTTACTTCACTGTTTAACATTACTAATACATCGTTTATTGCAAATTTATTACAATCTTCTGCGTTATAAACATTGTTGGAAATTGGATTGTTTTTATCTTTTGTTGTAGTTTTTCCATCAAAGTCATAACTAATACTTACATAGTCAGCATATTTTGTAGAACCTGTTACTAAAACAACATCACTTTTTGTCCAATCACTTATATTATTGTTAAGTAAGTCTTTACTACGATCGATTGTTGCTCCGTCTAGTTTGTAAACGTTTATTGATATATCCATATCAACCATATCTTGTTCTGCAACTTCACAATCTTTCTTACTATCATTGTATTCTGCTACATATACATCATCATGAATAGTAATACGGACTAGATTACAAATCATATTTTCATTGTTTTGAGGATTGTTAATTGATGACAAACCAGAATCAGTAGATTCATCTGGTTGAATAAAGCCATAAACTACTAATTTATTAACAGATATTGTCGTACTTGTTTTTAGATTTGTCTCCTTTGCATATTTTAGTGCTGCATTTTCAATTTCTTCTACTTTTGACTCATATGATTTTTTCTTACTGTTTTTAGTCATTGTAGTATATCCACTGATTGCGGCGATTGACAAAACAGCAATAATTGCTATTACTGCCAACAATTCTGTTAATGTGAATCCTTTATTATTCATCTTAATCATACTCCTACGCTATTCTACATAATATTCTATAATAAAAAGAAGTTTTATTCAATGTAAAAAACGATATTATTATACCAAATAGTTACATAGTAATACTGCATCATCTAAATTATCTGTTACCGCTATGAATCCGTTTGAATGTAAGAATTTAGCGGTTTTTACACCACTTTTTTCAACTAACTCTTCGTCGTGTAAGCCCCACCATTCTTTGGGGAAATTGTATTTTAATTCATATGAACCATTACCTACCGTTACTGGTTTGATAGTATATCCTCCTCTAGTTGCAGGAAAGATAACAGCTTTAATATTTGCAGAATTATTATCACTAAACAAAGCTTCCTCATATGGTATATACTTATCTAAGATTAATAAATTATTAGAAGTGTTTTTTATTGCTTCTTTAACCATAGCAAAAGCCATACTATAAGCTATCTCTCTTCTTACTAAATTATCAAATATTTCTGAAGCAACACTTACAGCTCTAATAAAATTAGAATCATTATTTTTTTCTTCGTTCCAATTAGAATTGTATAGGTCAATAATATGATCTAAATCCATTAGTTCATAATCAGCAGTAATTGTAGGAAAATTACCATTATCTATGCCATCTATTTGGCAAACTAATTTTGTATCTATTCTATTCCAAACATCTTCGTAATTATCAGTGATATTTTTAAGATATTCTACTCCATATTCTTTCCATAAAAGGCCCAGAGAGGAATATTTAATTTTTTCATTTCTCCATTTAGCATCGGGACCATGATGATCGAATCTTCCAAATCCAATATCATACACGATTTGATCTTTAGTTGTTTCTGAAACGTTATTCACTCTTATAACTTTACTATCTGGGTATATTTTTGATAAGAAAGCCGTAGAAAAAACATCATCAGGATGAAAAATTCCTGAATGAGTGATTAGTTTTGCTTCTTCTACTTTATTTGTTATTTCTATCATTGTTTATCCCTCTTTCTTTTTTTAGTAAATCTAGCAATTTTTATTATGTCTTCCCAGCCGATAGCTATAATTATTATGATAACTAGTTTTAGATAATTTATTGGTTTAAATAAATTATATTTATCATAGAATTGGTGCATTATTATGAAAGTAGTTAAACTAGTTATGATTATAGACATATATATTTTATTAAATATATACTTTATTAGATTAATTACAGTCAGTGAGTCGTTTAAATGATAAGCGACATTTATCAAATTGGTGATTATCAAACTGACTATAAAAACATAAGATGTAATAACAGTGTTTTCTGTACTATACAGTATTATCATATATGGTATTGTGATAGCAATAAGAGTAGAAAAAATATTAACGATAATAAATAGTTTTTCTTCTTTAGAAAATAATGTATCATTTGGTTTTCGGGGATTTCTTTCCATAATGTCTTGTTCACTAGGTAAAAAAACCGATAAAAATATATTAGTTATAGACAATAGGAAATAAGTTGTAAGTAAAATAGTATTATTTAAAGGGTTGGGTATTTGGAAGACAAATATAAAGGTAATAATAAGAGGAATTATGAAAGAGGAAACTAATTGGTATTTTCTACTTCTTACTAGATTTTCATATTTGATTCGATTTTTTTCTATTTCAAAATAATAATTTTCTAAATCTTTAATATTATTAGCAACTAATGATGTTTCGTCTATATCATATTTATTTTGGCTATCGATAATAAATCCTGCTCTTTTATACTTATCAATTAGATTGGTATCTATTTTTGCTTTTTTAGTAAATATTATTCTATTAATATAAATATATTCTTTATTAAGAATAAGTTTAGGTCGATAAAGATAGTAAGTAGTCATTAGTAATAAAAGAATTATTGTGTCTAAAAAGTTATAAGTAATAAAATAATACATTATACTTATTACTACATAAAAAAGAATGGTAACTTTATTATACTTTGTTATAGTTATACCATCTTTTTTGTTAATTATAATATCTATTATTAATGGGGTAAAAAGCAGTAAAAAAGACAAAAAGATATTAGTATCTTTGGCTATTATTATTAAAATTATATTCATAGTCGTAAAAATTAATAATAGTATTTTTTTCATTTTTACCTCCAAATTAAAAAGGTGCTATAAAGCACTTAATTGTTCTGTTTTAACAGGTGTATTATCTAAATAATCCTTAGGGAATTCTTCAGAGAATACTTTTTCTTGTAAAAAGCCGATACTACAATATGAAGTGTGAGAAACCACGGTGTTTTCTTCTTCAGAAATGATATCTGTTGTTCTAATCATTTTTTCTTCTCCATCAATATTGCGAGTTATATCAAGTAGAATGTGATATTCACTATTTTTTTCAGTAAGATAAGCAACAAAAGATCTTTCTTCCTTTTCAGTTCCATCTTCTAAACACAATAAACCTGATAAATAAGTATAACCTTTTTGTTTACTAGCATATAATTCTGAAATCGTTAATTCTGTAACCTCAGAATTATGCAAAGGATATGAAGTATCTCTTATTTCTTTACAGCTACTTAAAAGAGTAACAAGCTTTTGTTGTCTTTTTTTCAATTTTATACCATCAAATATAAAGTTGTTTTTAACATCTTTCGTCATCTTGCTCACTACCTTTTAATAATTTTCTCTATTGATGATATCGCAGAATACTATAATAGTAAATACCTTTATTTTCACACTGTAAACGTTATTTTATGTTATCGAAATAAAGTACGTATGTTAAATATCCATTAACAATTGTTATTTGGGTGATTTTTTTCAAATCAGAATAAACTATTATTTGACCTTTTAAATTTAGTATATTTACATTATATGTATAATATCTTTTGACATCTAAATTTGTCATAACTGGTTCGATATCTTTTATTTGTTTATAGATGTAGTCTACATCTAAATAATTAGTATCTATATCTTTAAATACTTCTTGATAGTTTTCGTTAGTATATTCTATTTCTTTTGGTTCGGTACATTTTCCTTTTTCTTCTTCTTTATTCTTAGTTCCTTGACATTTATAAGTAACACCATTGTGATTAATACTATAATGGTAATCGTAATTCTTATTTAATAAAGAATCCAGTTGTTCTTGATAATAATCTGTAGGTTTTAAGGTCTCTTTAATCTTAGCTGTTTCTTTCTTTTCATTAATGAAATATTTATCATCTGCTACAAACATAATAATTAATAAAGCAATTATTATGACAAGACCATATATAAATAAGAATTTGTAGTTATCAATTATCTTTTTCATTCGATAATATCATGAAGAAGTTTGTTTTTATCTACACCATTTAAATAGTCTTTAACTAACATTTCCTTTTTACCAAAAGGTTTAATTTTTGTTATATATATTAATTTATCTTTAGTAGCTATGCCAATAGCATCCTTAGTAATATCGCATATTGTTGAAGAAGAAAAATCACTATCTTTTTCACCAATGTAGGCTTCTAAGATTTTTGTTTCTTCATTATTAATTAAGCAATAAGCTTTAGGGAAAGGATATAATCCTCTAATTTGATTATATACTTCTCTAGCAGTTCTGTTGAAATTTATATGTTCTTCTTCTCTTTTTATATTCCAAGCATAAGTGGCTTCTTCGTCATTTTGTTTAGTTCTAGTTATAGATCCAACCAACATATTAGTTAATGTTTCTATTAATAAATCTGCCCCTATTTTACTAAGTTTATCATGAAGAGTTTCAACATTATCCGTGTCTTCAATTGGGCATTCTCTTTGACTAATTATGTCACCAGTGTCCATATTTTTATCCATATACATAATGGTTATACCTGTTTTGTCATATCCATCTATTATTGCATGATGAATTGGTGCTCCACCTCTTAATTTAGGAAGTAGTGAAGCATGAACGTTAATGCAACCCATTTCTGGATTGTCTAAAATTACTTCTGGTATTATCTGACCATAGGCACATGTTACTATTAAATCTGCTTTGGCGTTTAGTATTCTTTCGTTATCTTTACTAATCTTCTCTGGTTGAAATACTGGGATTCCAACTGAGTTAGCAAACTCCTTTACCGGAGATGGCTTTAATTCTTGTTTTCTTCCTACTGCTTTATCTGGTTGAGTAACTACAAGAATAACGTTAGTATTCTCTACCAAAGCTTTTAAAACGGGAACAGAAAAATCTGGTGTTCCCATAAATATTACTCTTAAATCTTTCATATTAATTACCTCATACAAATTATAGCAGATATAAAAAAATTGTGTTACTATTTTCTTCTGTTTTCACTTATTAATTCCATATCTGTTGTTAATTGTTTTATTCTTTCAATAATTCTTCTAGCTTTGATTTCATCATCACTGTAAGAATTAATACGTAAGTGTCTTTCTAATTCTTCCATATTAAGATTTGAAGTAAAGAAAGTTGCTTTATAATTATTCATTCTCTTTTGAAGAATAGTTCCTAAGATTTCATCTCTACTCCATTCTGTTACTTTTTCAGCCCCAATGTCATCAATTAAAAGTAGATCTACGTTTTCTAAATATTCTATTCTATCCCCATATGTATCAAAGTCGTTTTTTATGTCTCTTAATAACTCAGGGTAGTAAACTATTTCTGTGCTTATTCTTTTTTTAGATAGTTCATTAAATAACGCTGAAATTAAATAAGTTTTTCCACAGCCAAAATTACCATGAAGATAAAGACCTTTAAAAGAACCATTCTTGTTGTAATTATCACAAAATTCTTTTAACCATTTTATTACTTTTACTCTTTTTTTGTCGGTTATATCAATTTCTTTAAAATTAGCATTAAATATATCTTTATCTCTGGTGTTTTTTTCTTCTTCAGCTTTTACTTGTTCTTTGGTATAATGGCAAGGTACGTAAGAAAAGATTATTTGTTCATTATTAACACTAGGATAAAAAATATGACCCTCTAATCGATTTTGGCAGTATATTAAACCAGGGCAATCTTTACAATTGTTTAATTCTTTTGTTGATTCTTCTAAAGAAGAAGTATATTTCATTGCTACTTCTGGTTTAGCTTTAATTGTTTTAATTAGTTTTCTAAAAGTAGAATTATTCTTTAATGTTTCGTTATAATTATTAATTAATTCTTCTTTATTGACATCACTTTTTATAGCCATATTATCACCTATATTCTTTTAATAATTCTTCTAGTTCTTTTATTTCTTCAGCACTCATTTCTTCTTTTTTAGCATCCATATTAAACCAGGCAGGATTGTCTCCTTTCGGCTTAAGACTAGTATTTTTTTCTATTTTTTTAGTTATTTTATTATTCTCCTTCTTGGCAATTTCCATTGCTTCTGCTGCTGTTTTAATGTTACTACGTCGCCATTGAATTCCAATGGTTTCCATATATTCTTTATTAAGTTTATTATTATTTTTTCTTAAGACATAATCAACTAAAACATTTACTACAGATGGAGGTAGTTCTAAGTCAACCATAAGTCCCTCTATAATCTTTAAATCTCTGTTAGAAGGTTCAACTCCTTTGTTTTTTATCTTTAAGAAATCATACGGAGTAGTATTTTCAAACATATAGATTATTTTGGCTTTAGTAGATTTATCACCCGCTGGACTCTTAAGATATTCTGGTTGGGTTCTATATACTAAAGTTGGTAACTTACCATTGTTATTATATTGATAATATTTACGTGCTGTTTTTCGTATTTCTTCTCGGTCAAAAGTGCCTTTTTCAGTTATTGTCATACGAAGTATTTCCACCATTTTTAAGGTATCTAAGTTATAGATAAAAGCCAATTGTTCTATTAATTCTTTAGTCTTTTTGGTTAAAGCTTTCTCATTTATTAATCCTTTTGGTAAGGAAGAAATAACAAGGTCAAAATCAATAATATTATCTAATTTTATATCTAATTCATTTCTTTCTAACACTTCAAATGATTCTAAAGTACTAGAAGATTTAAAGGTAAGATTCAAAGGTTTAGAAATATCAGTATATTCCTTTAAATCTATCCTTGGTATTTGATATTCATATTTTAGTAAATCATATTCATTTTTACCTATATTGTTGTATAGAGTTATATTAAATATTGGTGAATTAAAGAATTCTTTAGCTCCTAAAGGTGAATATAATTCATAAACAAATGAATTAGTACTACCTTCTTTGTAATAGGTTTTTATTAAGCCGACTGCTTCTAATGTTTCTCTAGCCAACTTAATGGAATCAAGAGAACTACGCATTATTGTCATAAGGTGGTGATGAGTATATTCACTTGATATAACATCAGAAAGTTTTAAATCATGTTCTAAAGTAAAGTAAAGAGCTAGAGCTATGGGGCCAATAATTGGTTCATATAAAGATATTAAGTTTTTCTTATCTTCAGAACTTATAATCGTTCGACAAATAACGTTATAAGTATCTGCTGGTAAAAGTGTTATAACTTTACTCATTGAACCACCCTCTTACATATAATTATTATATCTTATTTTACACTATTTTAATAGCTGTCTTATTCTATCTTCGTCTTTGAATCCATTTTCATTATAAATTTCTTTAGCAAGTTTTTGAGGAATTCCACGCTTAACTAAGTCTTGGATATAGCGTTCCATTTCTTCATCGGTATCAGCATCTAAAAAATCTATTCCTGATATTATTTCTAAAGCAAGAATTGAAAAGGAAGATAAAGATCTTTCATATTCTCTTCGACAAAAACTATCTGAATAATAAGTACTTATACCATCTAAATCTATTATTTGTGGTTCCAAATTATAATCTAATATAACATTAGATTCTTTCTTACTAAAAGGTAGTAAATCATTTTTTTGGGCTAAAGTAACAGGATATATATTATTTTCATATAATTCTTTTAGTTTTAAATACAATTTTTTTAACACCTCTTTACGTTTACTCAAAGGAAAATATGAAAGAGCATAGATTCCAAATACTGAATTATATCTTTTATAAACGCAACCAACTAATCTACCGTCTACTTTAATTAGTTTTTGAGGAAGGTTTGTATATTTTACTTTTTCTTGCTTTTCAATTGCTTTTAAGATAGCATCCTCACGATTAAGTATTACCCCATCACCATCGATGTAATTAATAGGTTTATTATTTATTCTTGTTCCTCTATGTCTTAATTCTTTAGGGTCTCTAATGTTAACTTCTTCAGCGTCTAATACGCCATCTTCTTCTATTTTTATAGAATCTGATGTATTATGATATATTTTATAAACTTCTTTAGAATTAACTCCATAAACTTTTCCATCTACACCAGAACCTATTTCTTTTTTTCTTCTTACTATTTTATCAAATTCATCTTTTGTTAATTCTATTATATTTCCCACTTCTTTAGAATTAACTCCATAAACTGTTCCATCTACACCAGAACCTAATTTTTTTTTTCTACTTTTTATTTTATCAAATTTACCTTTTGTTAATTCTATTATATTTCCCATATTTATTCACCCTTATGTGTGTTTATTATAAAACAATTAATGAGGAAATAAAAGATAATTATATAATTTTTTTAGCATTTTTATAATTTTTAATTATAGATAAAGCCTTATATATAACTTATTGTTTTTTCAACAACTAAAAAAATATGTTGTGAACAACATATTTCTTTAGGTGGCAAAGTTGTCATACCTCTCGTATACTGACAAATATTACTTGAGGTTCCTGTCAAAAGCGCCACATTCCGGAATACTTAATAGTTTGACAAGAAAGTTTAAAATCACTAATTTAGTCATTAGCTAGAAAGTACTGAGTTTTTTCCAATGAGGACCATTTGCATCATTGAGACGCCTCCCAACAATGAACAGCACCACTCATATATATGGGGCCACCTTTCCTTTTAAAAAGGGTTTTTATAACAGTAATAAAGGTTATCTACGACAGTATACACCGTCATAAAAGGATTTCATTACATAAATAAAACACTCTATACTATTAAGTATCTTTATTATACTATTTATTATTTTTTAAGTCAATTGACATTTGTGTAAAAGTAACAAAAAAAAAGACATATTATCTGTCTATAATATGCCTATTTCTGTAGCGTTAATTAACTATAAAACAGTGACAGTTGTTATATAGTTTCTCACCAAATGCTACAATACACGTATATACTTAATAGCTTGATAAGATACAGATTTAACGATTAATATAAATTATTAACCTCAGTAACGAATATCTTAAATATAATATTAAGTAACGAGTTACAAAATAAAAATAATAAGATATATATATAGCAATAAAGATAAAATAAATACGAGATTTAAAATATAAAAATTACTACATAAATGTCACTCATACTATTAAGTATCTTTAGTATACTATTTATAATAATTATTGTCAATCACAAAAGAAGGAATAGTTGTCAAGTAATCAACACTTATTAATTAATAGTTTTAATACTTTTAACAAATCCATACCCTGTATCTTTGTAATCATCTATTTCCTGGTATATATCTCGAGCTTCGCTTGATAAGTTTGTAATTCTATCAATAGTACCATCTTTTTGTAATAGTGGTATAGTATTTCTTTTTTTGGTTTCTATATGAACACAAAATCTATCATCGACAGGATTAGCACTAGTTAAAACTTTTGTTGCACTTCTAAATAAAGGCCATGATTTAAAGTTTGAAGAGAAAATTCTAATTAATTCGGATTCTGATTTGGTATAGAGATCATCTAAAGTTATTATTCTATTATTTATAGCTAATTTTATTAATTCAGATAAATACATCGTTACGTATTTATTTCTTGCGCTTTGTAGCTCTTTGGCATATGTTGAAACAACCTTGGCAAAGTTAATACATTGTTCTTCATCTATGAAACCTATTTCATTTATACCATCTTCATTTACTAAAAGTTTCATACTATCATAAATATTTTTAATAGTATCTAAAGTATGTGTTTGAAGCCATATATATCCTGTATGTAAAACGCCATCAAGACGGTCTGTACATAATCTTGGAGTTTTGTTTTCAAGTATTGGGCAATCACTTAGATTACTTACTTCTTCTATTTCAATACCATCTCTTTTTAATAAGCTTTTCAGCTTATTATCTTTAACTATTACATCACGTAAGTATTGTTCGGACTTTTCTTGATTTAGATAATCACCAAAGTAATAATCTATAGTATGAGCAAAGCAAGGAGTTTTATGATCGTGTAAAACCGCTTTAATAGTTTCGATTTTGTCATGACCGAAATGCCAAGTCATATGAGCTACTATATCGCTATGATTATAACGAGTATACTTAGCTCTTGTATTATATATTTTAGTATAATCACAACCACAGAACTGTGTATCTCCTTGTAATCTTTTTAAAGTACTAGTAGCTAAATATTCATCAATAAAGGATGGATATTCTTCTTTATCAACAAATATAGATTTGTAATCTCTTATTATTTGACTCATCGCAACCTCCTGTTTTTTATCTTTTATTTTACTCCTATTATTTCATTATTAACTAAATCAATATTTTTGTAATTTGGTTCTTTATTTAAACCAGGCATGGTTATAATATTACCTAAGTAGATTGTTATAAAACCGGCACCGTTATATAACTTGACGTTCTTTACGGTTACTTCATAGTCTTTTGGATAACCTAGAACATCTTTATTATCAGATATTGAATATTGAGTTTTAGCTATACATACTGGTAATTTATCTAATTTATTATCTTTTATTAATTGAATAGTTTCTAAAGCTTTTGTACTATACTTTATATTACCAGCTTTATAAATGTCCTTCACTATTCTTTCAATTCTATCTTCTAGTTTATCATCGACTTTGTATATTTCATTGTATGAAACGTTATCATATTCTAATACTTTTTTTGCTAGTTCAATAGATCCTTTTTCTCCATCTAGGTAAGAAGTACTTACTGTAAATGGTAGTTTTTGTTTTTCGACAAATTCTTTAACTAATTCGATTTCATTAGGTTGATCTTCACTAAACTTATTTAAACAAACTATGATATTTTTAGTAAAGTTACTTAAGATATCTATATGAGCTTGGAGATTGGATAATCCTTTTTCCAAGTTGTCTTCACCGTTATATTTTAGTGCTCTGATTGTTGTTACTAGAACAGTTGTAACAGGGCGTAAATTATTCTTACGGCATTTTATATCAAAGAATTTTAATGCCCCCAAATCAGAGCCAAATCCAGCTTCAGTTACACAATAATCTCCCAGTTTAAGAGCTGACTTTGTAGCTAGATATGAACAGCAACCGTGAGCTATATTGGCAAAAGGTCCACCATGAACAATTACAGGGTTTCCATAAGCTGTTTGAACTAAATTTGGTTTTAAAGCATTTTTTAATAGTGCTAACATAGAACCAGTAACCTCTAAGTCCTTAGCAAAAAGTGGTTTCCCCTCCTCGTTATAACCTATCAAGATATTATTTAATCTCTCACGTAAATCATCGTAATCTCTAGCAAGACAGATTATTGCCATTATTTCTGATGCAGCAGTTATTGAAAAAGCTTCTTTTCTCTCATAATTTTTTCCGTGAATTGTTATATCTTTTAAGGCACGATCATTAACATCTAAGCATCTACTAAACATTATTTTATCTGGATCTATTTTTAATTCATTACCTTGATGAATATGATTATCTATCGCTGCACATAGTAAGTTGTTTGCAGAAGTTATAGCATGGAAATCTCCAGTAAAGTGAAGATTTATTTCGGTACTAGGCTCAACAGTTGCTTTGCCTCCCCCAGTTGCTCCACCTTTCATTCCAAATACTGGTCCCAAAGATGGTTCTCTTAAAGAAGCAATTGCATTTACTCCTAATTTATTTAATGAATCTAATAATCCTAGACTTATAGTTGTTTTACCCTCTCCAAAAGGTGTTGGTGAAGTAGCTGTAACTAGTACTAATTTACCTTCTTTTTTAGAAGTTAGTTTAGTAAAATCTATCTTAGCCATGTAATTGCCATATAATTCTAGTTCTTTATTAAGTCCTATTTTTTTACCTATGGTTTTAATATTTTTCATATTATCCCTCCTTAAGCGGATATTTCCCACTTAAATAATATAACATTATTTTGGAAAAAGTGTTATATTATTTATTAGATGATGTCCTATGAAGAAAAATAAAGTAATAGTATTTGCTATAATTCTAATATGTGTTGTTGGTGTAATGATTAACACTTATTTAGTTTGGCTAAATTTATTTACTTTTAAAATAAATACAGAAAACTTTATAGTAGATGCAAATAATTATTCTATTAAGGTAACTAAGATTAAGAGTAATGATTGGAAATTAAATAAAGAAATAGATAATATTATTGACTCTGTCCAAAATAGTTTTATCAAGGAAGTTAATAATAAAGAAGGTGAGTTAACTATTAATTATGAATATTCAAAGTACAACGATATTTACTCATTTCATATTAAAAGTATTTCTAGTATAAAGAATATTATAAAAAGAAAAGATCATATTTTGTATTATGATAAAAACGAAAGAAAAGTATTAAAGCAGAAAGATTTAATAAAAAGAGATTATGGGTTATACACTATTTTTAATTCTAAATGTGTGGATTATTTAAAAGAGAAGAATATTTCCGAGTACGATGAAAATTTATTAGAAATAGATGATAAGAATTATCAATTATTAGTTTTTAGTAATGAGGAAATATATGTCTTAATAATCAACAATAATAAAGAAATAAGTGTTCCAATAAAATATGGATATATAAAAGAATATCTTAAAGAGCCATATTATAAAGGTATTGAAAAAATAGAAGAAGAATTAGAAAACAAGGAAATAGAAGTTACGGAAGATAAGAAAGAAACTGTTCAGGAGAATGTTGATAAAACAGAAGAATTAAATTTTCCTAAGTATATAGCCTTTACTTTCGATGATGGTCCTTCTCCATCAACAACTATTCCGTTACTAGATGGTTTAAAGGAAAGAAACGCTAAAGCTACTTTCTTTGTCCTTGGTAATAGAGCTGAAAATCAAATAGATATTATAACAAGAATGATAAGTGAAGGACATTTAGTAGGATCTCATACTTATAGTCATAAGAATTTATTAAAATTAAACTTAACTGATGCTTTAGAGGATATTAACAAAACTAATGATATATTAACTAATATATCTGGTGTTAAACCAAAATATTTAAGACCTCCTTATGGTAATTATAATAAAAATATATTGGAAAATAGTAATATGACATTTATTTTATGGAGTGTTGATACTGAAGATTGGAAAAAACGAGATACAGAATTAATATACGATTATATTATAAATAATGTTAATGATGGTGATATTGTTTTGCTACATGATTTATATCAAACTTCTGTAGAAGGTGTCTTAAAAGCTATGGATTATTTAAGTACTAATAATTATCGCTTTGTTACAGTTGAAGAATTATTTAACAAAAAAGGTATCACTCCGGAAATAAATAAATCTTATCGATATGTAAGATAAAAACTCGTTTAAATAAACGAGTTTTTTATTAGCTACCAGAATATCCTTTTGTTAATTCTTTATATTTTTCTCTTCGTCAGATGAGCCCTGTTCTAATGCTCTTAGTATCTCATCTAATGGCTTAATTAGTATATCATTTAGTTGTTGGATCTTTTTATTAGTTTTTTTGTCTTATCATTTAGCGAAAATAAAGGCTTATTTCTATTTATAATACTATGATATTCTGATAACTGATTTTTTATAGCTTTAAGATAATTTAAATAGGTTTCTAGTAACTTTTTTTAGATTGTTTACTCATTGTTAAAGAAAATCTTTCAATCATTAGTTTTCTGAATCTTAATTCTGCAGATTTTTCTTCTTCATTTTTTCTTTGCATACTAGTTGCATATATATCGCCGTATTTTGCTCTTATTCCCTCGATATCACGTGGGCCAAAGGGTTCTCTTATTTTATCACTCATCATATATTACCTATTATGATTATATCATATAGTGCCTTATATAAATATTATATTTTTATTTTTAATTTTAATAACATTTAGGATTTTAAAAGAACTTGTCATTAAACAAGTCCTGTTATTTGTTGAAATATTATTAAATAGTATTAAATTTTTGCTCTTCCGTGCGAAAAACTCGAATTATCTTCACCAGCACCTGCTATAGTTTCAGTGTATGGGATATTCTCAATAATTTTGGCTACACTCTCAATTCTTAATCTTTCGCGAATTGTTTTTAGAAGCATTATTTTAATTCTATTTATAGAAGAATTTATTAGTAATACTAATTCATCTATATCTTTTTGATTTTCTTTGCTTTCTATATTAATATCACTTAGAAGAGAAGATATCTCTGTAAAACCTTCTAAAACTTTTTCTAATATTATTTCTCTTATTAGTAAACTTTTATATTTTTTTTCATCAATTGGCTTTTCACTATGTTGTTTAAAAGCTATAGAACTAATTTCTTCTATATAAGATATTGCTTCATCACTTGGTAGCGGAATAGAATATCTATCAACAATATCTTTTTTTATCTTATTGTAATCAAATGAACCATTTATTTTATAAAAATCTAAAAGATTTTTTAATTCGTTGTACTCTTTATTTCCGATCATTTTTAATAATATACTTTTAAACTTAATTATATGATGCCCTAATACTTTTATACACTGAAAGGTATCATAATTCATGTAGAAATTAATTGTTGTTATCTTATTTTTTATTGCTTCCAATAATTCCGTTAAAACATAATAGAAACCATCAAAGCTATCTTCTTGTTCTAACGCTTCTAATTCTTTCTGATAATAAACAATTGTCAATAAGTTTGTTACTATTTCTAATGATGTATAAGCTTTTTCTTTATATTTAAATAATTTTATACATTCATCAAAAGGTTTTATAAAAAATGTATCAGTATCCAATATGTTATTGTTTATATCATCGCGTCTGCTTGCATATTTGACTTTACCAATAATTCCTACGTTATCAGCTGTGTTTTCTAAAATTTTCCCATATATTCTTTTTGATACTGTCGCATTTTTTAAATAGTTTACAAATGATTCAAGTTTTGTTATAGATGGGTTTTTAATATCTAAAAATTCTTTTTTACATCCATCTGTTCTTTCTAATTTTTTTTGTAGTAATCTAATGTAAACTTCACCATATCTTGATTCCTTTTCATCTAGATTTCTTATACTCATAAACCCTCACCGATTAATATTCTATATAATTATTCTAAACTTGTAAAGGATTATTATCTATTTCTATATTTACTTTATTATTGGTAATATACATATTGTCTAATTCTTTTAATATATTCATTAAATTAGGTTCTTTTTTATATTTAATTATTATTTGAAATCTATAAATGTTGTTCATTTTAAAAACTGCTGCTGTAGATGGTCCTAGTATAATTGCACTTTTGGCTAGGTTAGATTCTAAATATCTTTTTACTTTAAGTATCTCTTTGGAGGCTAATTCATATTCTTTGGAAACAGTCTTAATACTTGTTAGGTAATAATATGGTGGATAGTTTAGTTTATGACGATTAGTCATTTCATATTTATAGAATTTCATATAATCATTATCTTTAACACAATTAAGAGTAAAATTTTCAGGATTAAATGTTTGGAGTATAACTTCTCCTAATAAACCACTACGACCTGCTCTTCCAGATACTTGACTTAATAAGGAGTAAGTTCTTTCGGCGCTACGAAAATCAGGCATGTTAAGAGTTGTGTCAGCGTTAATTATACCAACTAATGTTACTAACGGAAAATCTAATCCCTTACTAATCATTTGTGTTCCTAATAAGATATCAAATTCATGATTCTTAAATTGATTGATAATATTTTCGTGAGCGCCTTTGTTTCTTGTAGTGTCAGCGTCCATTCGAATAACTCTCGCTTCACCAAATTCTTTCTTTATTTCTTGTTCTAATTTTTCGGTACCAAGACCTCTATCATCTAAAGATTTTTCATAGCATTCTGGACAGGTATCACTTTTTATTACTGTATATCCACAATAATGGCATCTTAAATTGTTTGAGGTTTTATGATAAGTAAGAGTTATATCGCAATATGGACATGTATAAGTATACCCACAGTTTTTACAAGTAACTACCGTTGAGTAACCTCTTCTATTAAGCAGAAGAATGATTTGTTCTTTTTTAGTTAAACGATCTCTAATCTTTTCTTTTAGAAGGGAACTAAATATCATGTTTCTTTTTCTAAGTTCCAAAGACATATCTACAATAGATACTTTAGGTAAAACTGAATCGCCTATTCTATTTTTCATTTCTATGTACTTATAAACACCTTTTAGGGCTCTAGCCATTGTTTCTAGTGATGGTGTAGCACTACCAAGTACTAATGGTATGTTATGATATTTAGTTCTAAATATTGCCATATCTAAAGCGTGATAGCGAGGATTAGAATCTTGTTTGTAAGTATCACTATGTTCTTCATCAATAATAATTATTCCTAGGTTTTCTAAAGGAGTAAATATTGCACTTCTCGTACCAATAACAATATGAACTTCGCCACGATAAATCTTTAAATATTCATCATATTTTTCACCATCTGATAAAGCACTATGAAATATGGCTACATCATTACCAAATCTATCATAAAATTTGTTTATTATTTGCGTAGTTAATGATATTTCTGGAACGAGCATTATGGCATTTTTACCACTATTAATTACTTTATCTATTAATTGCATATATACTTCGGTTTTACCTGAACCAGTTACACCGTGAAGTAGATAAGTTTCCTGTTTTTTTAATTCAATACTATTTAAAGCATTTTGTTGCTCTTCACTAAGTTTTAGTTTTTCTTCATGTTTAGATTCTTTGTTTATTCTATATATCTGCTCTTTAGTTATTTTTACTAATTTTTCTTCTAGTAATGTTTTTATAATAGTACTAGGTATAGAACTTTTTGATTGTCTTTCAATATTTAATAAGTCTAATATCTCAATTTGTTTTTTAGCTCTTTTATGACTTAGTTTATATTCATTTATAGTGTTATCATTAGCAGCTAGTTCTACGTATTCAAGATATTTTGAATAACTCTTTTGTTTTTTATCTTTTACCTTTAATGAAGAAGGTAACATGGTTTGATAGGCTGCTATTTTGGTACATAATGTCTTTTCTTGTAAATATGTACCAAGTTCTAACATCTCTTTGTTTAAGACTAAGTATTCGTCTACTATTTCTACTATTTCTTTTAAGTCGTATTCAGAAGTATATGTATCTAAAATGTTGGTGACAAAACCATTAATAATACGATTGACAAATGGAACTTTTACTTTCATACCTTTCTTTATTATAGATTTAATACTGTTAGGTATTAAATAGGTAAAAGTTTTATCTACAGATTTAGAATTATATTCAATTAGTACTTCTGCATACATTTGTATCACCTAATAGTTATAATAGCATAATAAAAAGAACTATTAAAGTTCTTTTTATTAAGGCACTTAGGTACCAGTATCACTTTCCCCGTGATTAAATTAAAGCATCTAAGCCTAACTTAATCATTTCATCTAGTGATTTTTCTCTATCTTCGATAGATAGAATTTTATCACTAAATTTTGAGTCAACAGCAGTTACTATTGCTGCTGCTTCTCTTTTGAAACTATTAGCTACATGGATCAAAGCAAATGCTTCCATCTCTTCACCCAAAACATTTAATTCTTTAGGTGAACGTTCCACAATAGCCTCATCATTTACGTATGGTCCAAATACTTCTGTTGTCATTATAGAACCAATATGAATTGGTTGATTACTCTCTTTCGCTCTTTGAACGATCTTATTAGTAAGATTCATACTTGGAGTAACAACGTGCCCAGTAAAGCCGTTGTAAGAATATGCGAAAGTTGATTCACTCCATACTTTATCCGCAACGATAATTTCTGGAATTTTAACTATCGGATTAACGACACCACAAGTTCCTACACGAATTATTTTTTGAACGTTGTAATAATAGAACAATTCAAAACAATAAATTCCCATAGATGGTAGTCCCATACCAGAGCCCATAACAGTAATTCTGTTGCCTTTATAATATCCTGTATAGCCAAGCATATTTCTTACTGATGTAACTAGTTTGGCATCAAATAAGAATTTCTCCGCAATGTAC
Source organism: uncultured Mycoplasmatota bacterium (assembly GCA_947305065.1). GTDB lineage: Bacteria > Bacillota_I > Bacilli_A > RF39 > UBA660 > Coprovivens. Next base: position 58,085 of record CAMZCT010000002.1, read on the forward strand.
TTAGCTCTTAAAGGATCTCCAGGCATTAGAACCACTTCTGCAATTTCACCTTTTTTGGCGTTTATGTGAATTGGCTCCTTTTGAGGTTTCATTTTATCAATCCTCCTCTATGATTACATTATATATCGTTTACAGATTATTTTGTAAATATTTTGTACCTGTTTACATTTTTGTTTTACATGTGCCTAGTAAATTAAAATGTATATTTTTTGTACAAAAAAAATACTGCTAAATGCAGCATTCTTAATGTTTTTATGTAACTCTTATTATTTTTCCTGGACGGCTATCTCTAATGAAATTACCGACAACAATTGGTTCATCTTGCCTCCAGTGACTAGCGGATCCACAGTCATACGCTCTAACTACACCGTTTTCTACAGCTACTACAAATATAACATGCCCATATCCACCTGGATTAGTTCTAACAAGTATATCTCCAGGAATTACTTTGTTAGTTGCATCTTCTCCACCAGCAACAGGAATTTCTGTCCAACCATATTTATCTGTCCAGTTTATTTCCATAAACTCTTTAGTATGATGTTGCATTCCTGCAAATCCAGTGTAACCAAAATTATATAACACCGTGCTTATGTAGGAACTACAATCAACATATGGTGGTGATATAGGCACATGATTGCTTCCGGCTTCATAAGAATATCCACCATGAACAATGCTCAACCAGACTTCTTCAGCTATTTCTATTAGTTTTTTAGTATCACCTGTTACGTTAGCTGTATAAGATGATGAAGATGAACTTCCGTTATTATTCTTTTCCGGTTGTTTTTCATTTAAATCTGAAGTATTAATAGTTCCTGATATCGATTCTTCTTCAATAATAAATTTATCATCATCTAGGAAGGCACCATTAAAATTAACTTCAGTATCTGCTTCATCCCAACAATATGACACATACGACCCGTTGGTCATATTATGCATTATTCCATTGATAGCAGATGGAATCAAGAAGATAGCTAATAAAGAGATGAGACCATTCTTCAATCTATTAATTACTATAGATTTACCTTTATTTGGATCTTTTATGTAATTATAAAATGAAAAAGATACTAAAACTATCACCACTATAGGTGTAACTATTTGTAGTACCTTAATAATAAATTTCATAATTGCAATTATATACAGTATCAATTCGTTTTGACAATATCCATCCAGTCCCATTTTCTAAACACCTCACATATGTCTTGTATTTGATTTTTCTAGTGTTTCTAAATATATTGCTTTTTTCTTTATTTCTATTTTTTTCATTTGTAATTGGTTTTCTATTATTTTTATCTTTTTTAAAAATAATTGTTCTTTTTCATAATTAAGATATTTTTTATATCTGTTTTCTAATATTTCTTTAACTAATTGAGCTTCATCTAATACGATATCAGCAGCATCGTCGCTCGAATCATCATCCTCTATTACTCTTAATGCCAAAGTAGCTAAACGGCGAAAATATTTTTCGAATTTCATAGAAAGTATTTTATCTATCATCGTTTTATCGACAATGGTTACCTTCGATACTTTTATGGGATTGCTCCTATTATCTTTAGGAGAAAAATCGTAACCATCATACTTTCCAATATTAAGTATATTAGCATTATTACTATTTTTAGCTACTTTATAATTAGACATTTTTTCACCCTCTTACTGTAATAAATCTGGACGACGTTCCTTTGTCTTTTTTATACTTTGTTCTTGACGCCAGGCAGCAATCTTAGCATGATCACCTGATAATAAGACCTCTGGCACCTTCATACCTCTATACTCTCTAGGTTTTGTATAAGTAGGATAATCTAACAAGTAATTATCATTAAATGAATCTTCTATGTGACTTTGTTCATTTATCACTCCTGGTATTAGCCTTATGATTGAATCAACTAACACCATGGCTGGTATTTCTCCTCCTGTAAGAACATAATCACCGATACTTATCTCAGCGTCAGCTAAAGTTCTGATTCTGTCATCAAACCCTTCATAGTGACCACAGATAAGTATCAGATGTTTTTCCTTACTATATTTATAAGCCATTTTTTGTTTATATTGTTCTCCATCTGGAGTTAATAGTATTACTTTTGATTCAGGAGTTCTTAGTTTCTCTACACAATCAAATATTGGCCCTGGTGCTAGAACCATTCCTGCTCCTCCTCCATAAGGAGTATCATCAACTTTTTTATGAGGATCATTACTAAATTCCCGAAAATCTACAATGTTTATTTCTACTTTATTACTGTCTATTGCTCTTTTTATAATTGATTCATTAAATATATTATCAAACATATGTGGGAAAATAGTTAATATATCTATTTTCATAATATCAGTCCTTTAGCATTTTCTGTAATTATTTCTTTCTTATCACGGTCAATTTTCTTTATAAAATCACCATTATAAGGTATATAAAAACTTTTATTACCAAACACATGTAATAGATTGTTACCATTATTATAATCTATTTCTTTTACTTGTCCTAATATTTCGTTGTCTTCAATTATACTATAATTTATTAATTCTTCTAATATAAATTCATCATTTTTTAAATTTAAATCTTCTTCTTTAATAAAAACTTTTTGACCTTTATATTTTAATACTTGATTAATGTTATTATAGTTTTTTAAAGTAATCATATCAAATTGTTTATGGTGACGATAAGAATTAATTATTTCTTTTTGATTATTTATATAAATAGGCATGTTAGGAATAAAAACTTTCTCTTTAGCTGTAAAATTACTTAGCATCCTTAATTCTCCTTTTATACCATGAGTGTTAACTATCTTACCTAAATATATCATTTTTCTTCTTCTTTCATTAATTATTCTTATCTAATTCATATAATATTATACTTGTTGCTACACCAACATTTAAGCTTTCACACTTAGAATTCATTGGTACATAGAAATACTCATCACACTGAGTAAGTATTTCTTCTTTTACTCCATTCCCCTCATTACCAACTATTATAACATATTTATCAGGTAATTCTAGGTCATCTACTAATTTTCCTCCATTAACATTCGTTCCATATATTTTATAATTGTTATTTTTTAATTCAGCTATATAAGGAATGAGATCTTTTTTTGTAATATTTATATTAAATATCATTCCTTCAGATGCCCTAATTGCTTTATCGTTATATAAATCAACGGTATGGGATGATATAACGATTGTATCAATATTAAATGCTACTGCACTTCTTATTATTGTCCCTAGATTACCAGGGTCTTGTATATCATCTAGCATTAATACTTTATTACCAATATTTCCAGGTGGAAGAGTTCTACAAACACCAATTATTGATTGGGGATTACTCATTCCACTTATTTTTTTTATTATATCATAAGTAACATAAGTCGTAGGGACATCTAAACAAATATTGTTATCTTCAGTTTTTATAACTTCTAATAAATTATTAGCTTTATATGCTTCACTTACTAAATGATCACCTACTACTAGGAATTTTTGTTCTTCTTCTCGATATTTTTTTTGTAATAGTTTAGTAAATTTTTTTACTCTTTTATTATCAAATGATTTTATTATCTCCATATTATTCCAACCTCAATTTCTTCCTTGCCATTTTATAATCTGGATATCTTAGTGATACTTGATACCAAAATCTATCGCTATGATTTCCTTCATAGAAATGACACAATTCATGAACTATTACATAATCAATTAATGAAATATCTTTTTTTAATAATTCAGTATTTAATGTGATAATCTTTTTAGTAACGTTATTAACTCCCCATCTACTAGTCATTTTTCTGATTCTTAAATTAAATTTGGGTATATTATTAAACCTAGGTAATAAGTATTCGATTCTCTCTTGAAAAACTTTTAAACATTCTTCTTTATACCACTTAGAAAATTGTTTTTCATTTTTTGTATATAAAATATCATCTTCGATACTAGTTCCTTTAATGCTTTCATCATATACTATGGTAAGTAATTTCCCTAGGTAATGAAAACCAATATCGTTATTTTCTTTTCTTTTTACTTTTTTATACATCTTTAATAACGAATCTTGGTTATTAGTAATTAATCTTTTTATCTCTCTTTCTGAGACAAATCTATTACAGGTGACATAAAGAATATCATTTTTAAAACGAAAATATATATTTTTATTATTCTTTCTTATTATCTCAACTGGAAATGTATAAGAATCAATGCTTATTTCCATAAAACCACCTAATATAATAATAACACTTTTACTATATTAAAAAAAGTATTACACAAGTAATACTATTTAATAATACTTATTGTTTCTGTTTCAGTAACAATAATACTATTTCTGTTTATAGCATCTAACAAAGCATTAAATGAATCTTCGAAAGACTTGGTAATTATATATGGATTTTTACTTTCTTTCAGTGCTATAAATACATCATAATCTTCTACAGGTATAATATAAAAATTATATCTTGTTTGTTGATTGTTAACAGAAATTAAGTTTTTATTTTTAATAGACAGTTTATTATTCCCTATTATTCTTGAAAGTTCTTTATTAACATTTTTAAAATCATTAGTAATATTTATATAAGACATTATGTTACAGTTAGGAGTTGTTGTATAACTATCATATTCAAAATAGATAAAATTGGATAAAGTAGAATATAATTCATTCCATAGAGTATATATAGTTTTTACATAAGGAATATATTCTTCTTCTTTCTTTTCTTCTGCAACTACAACTTCTTCTACTGGCGATTCTGAAACAGGTTCTTCTACTGGTAGCTCTGGATTAGGTGCTTCTTCTTCATCTTGGACAACTATTGGCTGATTAGCAAATTCAGAATCTTTAAATACTTCTAGCGCAATTTGTTCTATTTCTTTTATAGCATTTGAAACATCGCTTATTAATATGTATCCTTGTTTCATATCTAATTTCTTCAAAGTAATATAAGAAAGTATATCATTTTCTACTTCTTCCCATTCTTTTGGAGTCATTTTTCCATCTATATATGTTAATCTAGAACAAAGATCTTCTTCCATTATAGAATATGCTGTCTTATAATACGGATCAACAAACGCTCCGATTCGAGTAGATATTTCTCTTTTTATTTCTCTTACATTTTTAGATATATTAACTTTTTGTGGCTTTTTTTCAGGAACTATTTCCTTGAAAAAATCAAAGTTTTCAATAGTATCGATAGCATATGGCAAAATATTTATATCTTTGTACTTGTAATTCTTTTTACTTATTTCTGATTTTATTACATCAAATATTTTTTCATATGCATCAGGAGTCCCACAATTCATATTAGTGTATGTTCCGTCTTTATTATCTCTAATTATAGAGAAAGAGCCTACCTTTTTTTCAGAAGTGTTATTAGCTTCTGTTAAATCAACATACCAAATAGTATCAATATCTTTGCCATTAATAGTTAATGTTACAAAGTGATTTACACTAGCAGTATGAAAATTATTGTTAGGAAACTTGATTAAGATAATTCTACTCTCCATAACACACACCTCTATTATGTACAACATTATAACATAAATTAGTCCTTTTAGGTAAAAAAAGAAGTATTAGAAATCTAATACTTCTGGACTGTATAATTTCTTATACATTTTAGAGGTTTTCATAAGTTCTTCATGAGTTCCATAAGCACTTACTTGACCTTTTTCTATACAATAGATAACGTCTGCATCCATAATAGTGGAAAGACGATGAGCAACTATTATAATTGTGTGATCTTTTACTAAGTCATCTATTGTTTTCTTTATGTATTCTTGGGATTCATTGTCTAAAGCAGATGTAGCTTCATCAAAAAGAATGATTTTAGTATTCTTTAATAATGTTCTAGCTATAGCTAATCTTTGTTTTTGACCTCCAGATAAGTTAACTCCACCATCCCCAATTAATGTATCATATTGGTTAGGTAATGACATAATATAGTCATCTATATAAGCTTTTTTACATACTTCTCTTACTTCTTCTAAAGTTATATCTTCTTTAACTATTTTAAAATTATCTATAATAGTAGTATTAAATATATAAGGGTTTTGTCTAATAATAGAGATATTATCTCTTAGAGAGTCTTCTGTTAATTGTTTAATATTAATATTATTTATTTTAATAGTACCTTTGACACTATCAAAGTATCTTAATAATAAGTTAAACAAGGTAGATTTACCCTCACCAGATCGACCTACTATAGCTATTTTTTGATATGGTTTTAGACTCATTGTTAAACCTTTTAAGATTAATTCTTCATCGTTTCGATACTTAAAGTAAACGTTGTTAAAATCTATTGTACAATTATTATCTTGTAGGTCTTTTGTACCAAATTTCTCATCAGGATAAAGTTCATTATTTAATAATTCTGATATTCTTTTTAAGGAAACTGTTACTTTATTAAAGCTTACACCAAATTCTGATAAAGACTCAACCGCCTCATCTATACGCCAGATATATTTTTCAATAACGATAAATGAAGCTAGAGTGATTATACCCTTAAAAAAGTGATGACCTAATGTACATAGTATAATAAATTGTATACTAAAATAACATAGGTTATTAAATGCTAAGTAATAGTTTTCTTTTTCTCCAGCTTTTTTTTGCTTATAAAATAAAGAGTCAATTCTTTTGAATACTCGATTATTAATATTATCTTTGATTCCTAAAGCTTTTATTTCTCTAATACCGGTAATGTTTTGGGTAGCTACTTTAACGTATTCGTCGCCTTCTTTTTTTATTTCTTCGTTAATCTTTTTTAACTTAGGATAGTATATGTTCGATAGAATGAACATAATAATACACAATACAACTAATTCTATGCCCACAGCTAAGGAGATTGTGAAAGAAATAATAACTATAATAATAGCGATAATTAAGCGACAAGTAAGTTTAATTAATCTATGTAATAGGTCTAAGATACGATCAGGGTCTGTATACATCCTATTAATGAATTCTCCTACCCCTATTTCTTCATAGGCAATAGCCGGTAAATTACTTACTTTGGCATATAAATCTTTATTAACTCTAACCATGAAATTATGTTCTAGTTTATTAAATACTAAACCCGATGGTATAGTAAGTAATACCCAGCAGAATAGGATTACACCACTCCAACAGGATAGGTATATTAAGAACATTTTTTCATTACCTTTGGTTAATGCTTCAAAAGCATTAGCCCATATAAAAGCATTTAGTAATGGTTCAAAATATCTTAAGATAGAAGTTGATAAATAGATAAATAACAATAATTTATCATTTTTTAAGTAGTGAAACAATATTTTAAAATGTTTCAACTTTTTCATATTTTTTTCCTTTCTATAAAGGAAATGAATTAGATTAAAGTTTTCTCAGGAATCAATTCGTGAGAAAAAACAATAATCTTTTTATTCACGTCCTCTAATCTAATTGTTTTAATTTGAATTCTATTGCTCATATTCTCACTCCTCTCTTTCCATAAAATTCCCATACAATATAACACTAAAAAAAGATAGTGTCAACTTTAAATGGTTGACGCTATCTTTTTATTATTCTTTTTAATTTTCTTAAGAAGTTATACAATTTAGATTTATTATCGATATCTATTATATATGAACCCAGCAATTCTTCTACATAACCACCGAATCCTTTTTTAAATTCATATACTCCATAATCTTTTCCTTGTGGATTGAAAACATCTTGGATACCATAGAAATTATATCTTTTATAACCATGGTCAGCAGCATATTTTATTATCTCCCATTGTAAACGATATTGACCACAGAATTTCATATATTCTTCATAAGATCCACTAAACAAGTAGACAATTTCATCACCATAAAGAATAAACATAGCAGCAGATAAAGGTATAACATTCCCTTTTTCTTTTTTTAGTTCTTCCGTTTCCTTAATCTTATTTTCATTAGCTTCTAATTGTTTTTTAAACTCTTCTTTTTTCTTACGATTAGAAGCGGAATCAGATAGTTCATTTAGTTTTCTATTAAATTCTTTATTTTCTTCTTCCATATTAGCGATATATTCATCGCAGTTTAATTCACATATTTTAAAAACTACATCTTTGCCAAAGGCATCATACATTTCTTCATAGTATTTTAAAGTCTTATCTTGGAACTCTCTTCTATCACAAGTGTCCTCAGTTACTTTTTTAAATTCGTGAAGTTGATCTTTTTTTAAATCACGAATATTTAGTTTAAATTTAGTTATTGTCTTATTTATGTTGTTTCTAGTACTACTACGAAATTCTTTGAATAATTCATCTGAAGTTTTACCATTGATATCTAAACAATAACACCATTTAACTTGAGCGTTATTTTCATTAAGATAATAACCCAATTTTTCTAATTCTTTACCAACGTGTCGGTTATCTACTTCTCCTGTTTCGTTAGCATCCATATCACGTGAAACATTTACTATATATGGGTCTATTATTAATCTAAGACCGTTTTTTTCTTTTAAAAATTTAATTACTTCTTCTGTAAAGAATTTTAATAATTCTGTATCGTTATAATCTAAGATGAAGCCTTTATAACTTTCAAAAGTTTTTTTACCCATGAATACATGTCCTGTTTCTGCGATAAATGCTGCTGCTATAACTTTGTTCTTTTTATCTTTTACTCCAACAAGATAGTTTTCCTTACCTTCTCCTTGAATACGATTTCGCATCATTATGGTCTGAAAGAAATTCTTTTCAGGACGACTATCAACGAATTCTGTAAATTCTTTATCTTCTAACATTGTAAATTTCATATTACCACCAGTCTCATTATACTATATTTTGAAAAAAAGAAAAAGACTCCTTGGAGTCTTAACTACTTAATTCAGTATACTTATTTAATAAATCAATATAGGTTTGATTATTTTCAAGATGTAAATAAGGATAGGCTTTATTATATTGTTCAATAATTGATTTAATCTGAGAGTATTTTACTTTTTTTTCAGCTACATCTAAGTATTCTATATTGGTACTTAAATTATCAATATCACTATTTAATAAACCAATTATTTCTTCTGTAATTCTTTCTACTCGTGTATTTGCAGCTCTATGAAAATAGTTATCTTCAGGGATGCTATTGAAAATATTAATGGCATTATTGTAATCTTTAGCACTATAGTAATTTAGAGCATTGAAGTATTCTGAAGAGCTATTTTTCAACGAGTTTATTTTATCTTTTAAGTTATTAAAATCACTATCTTTTAAAACGACAGCATCATTAATTCTGATTGAATTTAGAGATGTCATATAGCTATTTAAATCTATCATTTTGTTGTCATAATCTAAAGAGTCTTTAGAACTAAGTATTATTTCGTCTATCAAAAGATTTATTTGATTTACAGAACTGTCATTAATTTTAGCTAGTTTTCCAGGATCTGATTCACTATTTACTAGTATTTTTTCTACGTTTGTTTTATCTCTTGTATCATAATAGTTTTTAAGTTCGGTTGTTATTTCTAATTCTTCCTCTTTATCTTTATCTGATAAATGTATATCTATAGGACCTAATTCAATTTTTCCTTTACTTTTATCTCTGTTATTATACATAACTAATAATGTAGCCATTACAACACACATAAAAGCTAAAAAAACAGCTCTCACATTTTTTATTTTTTGACGTCTTTCTTCTTTTATTCTAGCTACTTCTAATTCTGTTAGGTCATCATCGGATAATTCGTTTGTTTTTTCTTGAATTACTTTTTGATCTTTTCTTCTAGGTAGATCTTCTTCCCTAATAACGTCTTCTATATTAGCGTTTTGATAAAGATTGGCATTGCGATAATCCTTTTCATAAGATGTGTTATTACTCTCAGAATATTCTGTTTCTTCTTCATATTCATCAAACTCGTCATCTTGAAATGTATCAGAAAAATTAGGTTTTTTTAAGTCTGTTTTATCTTGGTTGTTAGATTCATCAGGAAACTCATATCCTTTCATAAATATCACACCTTTTTATCCTAATCAGTATAGCATATTTTTTTAGAAAAATATATATAATGCCACGAAGAATTTATTGCAATAAAAAAACTACTATTCTTCTGTAGTTTCTTCTTCAACTTTTACTACTTCTTTACCTTTGTAGTATCCGCATTTAGTACAAACTCTATGTGGTCTTATTGCTGCTCCACATTGTGGACATACAGATAAAGCTCCAACATCTTTCTTCAAGTGAGTACGACGCATTCTTTTTTTTGTTTTACTTGTTCTTCTAAAAGGAACTGCCATGATTTCACTCCTTCCCTTCTTTTTCAAGTAGCTCTATCAAAGGAGCTAGTCTTGGATCTTTTAGTCTTCTTCTTTTAATAATTCCCAACCTTCGCCTTTTAAATTATAGTCCTTTTCAGGGTTAACTCTAAGACTAATGGGAACCTCTAGAACAATATTTTGCCATAAAATGTCAATAATATCAAGTGTTTTCGATTCGTTTTTAACATTTTCTTCTGTATTATCTCCTAGAACTTCATTTATATGAATATCTAAAGGATAATCTACTGGTTCTAATGTTAAAGTATCTTCTAAAACCATTATTCCTTTAACATCACAGTCAAATATTATTTCATTTGTAACGCTATAGTAGGCACGGCCTTTTACTCTTATATTATCTAATTTTTTTATAGGAGTTTTTTTAATATATGATTCATCAAAGGAAACTGTATCATCTATAATAATTCCTTTTTCATCTACTTTTGCTAAATCTATAAACATCTAATCACCTACTAGCTCTATAATTATAACATATTATCTTTTAAATCTAAACAGTTAAATAGATGCTTTATAAGTATCTTCTACAATACTCGAATAAGTTTTATTCCCTATATAAACATTTTCTAGAAGATTTCTATTAATATTTCTAGTTGGTATACCATCATTAATAACATCTAGTAGTAAGGAAGTTTGTTCTTTTGTTAAGGTTAATACTCCATTTTCTATACTTTCTTGATATATTTTGATAGCTTCTTGTTTTGTTACTGTTAGTTTACCTAGTTCATTAACTACCGCATTAACAATTAATGCTGATAACGTTCTATTATCTAGTTTTATTTCTCTAGCTTTTTCCGCTTTGAAGCGATGGACTAAGCCATGTACCATAAGAACGCTTTCTGGATTTTCTTTTCTATATATACAATCGCGAAGTATTTTCTCGATTTTTTGTTCATACTGACTCATAATACCCACCTCTGGGCTTGTGATAACATAAAAATTGAATAAAAGATATTATTTTCTGTGTTATAATGGCTATAGTAAGGAATGATGATATGAAAGTAATAGGTATTATTGCTGAATATAACCCATTTCATAATGGGCACTTATATCAGATAAATAAGATTAAAGAGAAGTATCCAGATTCCCTTATAATTGCTGTTATTAATGGTTATTTTATGCAAAGAGGAGAATTATCGGTATTAAGTAAAGAAGATAAAGTAAAAATTGCTTTAGATAACAACATTGATATAGTACTAGAATTGCCATTTGTTTATGGTACGCAGTCTGGTGATATATTTGGTTATCAAGCAGTCAAAATATTGAATGAGTTAAAAGTAGATATATTATGTTTTGGTAGCGAATCAAATGATATTGCATTATTAAATAAAGTGGCTGATATTCAGTTGAATGATAAGGATTATGAAGATAGAGTTAAAGCATATCTAGATGAAGGTATTAACTATCCTACGGCTATGGCTAAAGCTCTTAATATAGAAGAAGACATTAATAAACCTAATGATTTACTAGCTATCTCCTATATAAAAGCCATCAAAAAGATTAATAATAAAATAAAACCAGTTAGTATTTTAAGAACTAATGATTATCATGATGTTTCTAGTGATGAAACAATAATTAGTGCTCAGAATATTAGGGAAAGAATTGATAAAGGCGAAAGAATAGATAAATACGTACCTAATGGCGTTGTTGATAGTATTGTAAAGATTAGTAAACAGGACTTATTTGATCTTTTAAAGTTTAAAATATTAACTGATAAAGATTTATCATTATATTTAGATGTTGATGAAGGAATAGAATACAGAATAATAAAATTTATAAAGATATCAAATACTTATGATGATTTGATTATTAATCTTAAGACTAAACGTTATACTTATAATAAGTTAAATAGAATGTTAATGCATATTTTGGTAGGTTTAACTAAAAAAGATAATAGTGAATTAGAATTAGATTATATAAAAATACTTGGTTTTAATAATAAGGGACAGGAATATATTAAAAGAATCAGAAAAGATATATCTATAGATACTAGAGTTAATAAAGATTCATTAGTTTATAAATATGAATTATTAGCTGCTTATGTATATGATAAGATTACCAATAATAATTGTTATCAATATGATTATAAAAATATACCAACAAAAAAAGATCTATAATTAGATCTTTTTATTATTACCATCTTCACGAACGTCTTCATTATGACCATAATAATCCATTTCATCAACTGTGTAATATGGTTCAAATGTATGGGGGCCTTTCATATCATATGATGTATCTAACGGTTCTTCATAGTTTCTACCTAATACAAATCTTTCAATTAAAGATTGCTCTTCTTTAATTATTTCTTTATATCAGTATATACACAATAGTATTCTGGGTCGCCTTTAAAAATTAGATATTTAGCAATAAAGAATGTAATTACTTCATCTGAAAATCCTTGTCAACTTTATTTTCCTAAATAAATGTTTTTAAATTCGGTATTATAATACTCCCTATTAGTTGTAGTTTTTTCCTTCGAATACTTTTCTAACATAAAGTAATTACTGTGTAATTCTATATATGTTTCTTTAGGTACTTCTATTTTTTCATCACTAATAATATTATAAATATAGGAATTATTTTCATCTTTATATTCTAAAAAAACACTATTAGGTGAATAATTGATAACATTATCAATTAAGATAGTATTATTCTTTACGTCATATAGTTTATGTTGTTTATGATTAGATAGTATTATATAGATTTTCTGATTAGTTTTTAAATCTTCAACTATACTTGGATCATAATATACTATGTTTGTATAAGTACAAGGTACAACTTCTGTTTTATTGTACTTAAGACCGTATCTTAATTGGTTAAGTGTTAGACAATACTCTTTTTGAATATTAAGATCAGATTCTATTTCTTTATTTGTCAAAGAATGCAAATCTGTTTCGTTAATATCTTCTTTCTCTCTTGTATTTTCATTATAAACAAATTTATCAATTAGTATTTTATTATCATCTAAATTCTCTACATGTACTTCATTCTTATTACTATCTGTATTATAAGTTATTAATTCTCTACTATTATTTATATAGGTGATTATATTATCTTTATAATAAGTGTTAGGTCCTATCTCATATATTTTTTCTCTGTTATTATTAATAATAGTTTCACCACTACGACAATCAACTATAATATACTGATAGTTATCATTTATTAAACAATAATTGTTTTTTTCTGAATTGGAAATATTAGTAGTTTCAAGAACAAAATGATTATACTCTTTTGTTTTACTAGTGTAGCCGACATTACCCTCGAAGTCTACTATACCCTGTTCATCATCAGCAACAAAAGGGAAATAGTAGCCGTTATATGATAAATTATTATCTATTTTTATTTTATCTTTTACTATTTTTTCGTTGTGATATAATTTATCCCCTATTATCCAAGAATTAGTATTAGGATAATAGTATATTTTGTTTTTAGCTTTATATAATTTTTCTCCTTTATTATTTACTATATAATAATATAGATTACCTTTATTTCTTTTAGTTATTATATGAAATGTATTATAATCAGCAACGTAGTTTACTATTTTATCAACAATTATTTCTCCATTTTTATTAACTAGTTTAAATGGTTTAGAATCAGTATAATCTTTAACAGGTATTAATTTATTATCTTGATATGATGAGTCATAAAAAATACTATTCATCTTTTCTTCAAAGGATTCTTCCTGATAATTATCTTTAGTATTGGTAGTGACTATTTTAGGTTCTTTACTAAAGTAAACTACAACAAAAACTAAAATAAAAATAAAGATAAAAAGGCGAATGAGAGAAAAGGTAAAACCTTTACCATTTTCTTTCTTTTTTGGTGGTTCAGTTATAGGGATAATTGGTCCTTCAATTAACCTATTACAGTTAGTACATATTCCTACATCAGCAGGATTTTTGGTTCTGCAATAGGGACACTTTTTATACTTTGACATAATTAGTCTCCATAATTATCACCGTCTATTCGCTTTTTTATCTTATTTCTACAATATTAATATGATTTGTTTTCTTTTTACTTACTTTGTTATCTAAAACAGAAGTAAGTATTATTAGTATTACTACTATAATAAGTAACGCTACAACTAAAATAGGTAGATTACTTTTTTTTATTTCAACATCTTTGTTGGCATTAATCATTTTGTCTATTTCGTCTAGTTTCCTTTGGTTTTCTTCCGAATTACCTTCTCCTTGTTTTATTAGATCATTTAGACCTTTATTCCCGTTCATTATCGTCCCCCTAAAACCATAAATTGGTTAATTTACCATCTTTTTTATATACTTCATCCATCATTACAACATGTTGGAAGAAATTTACAATTCTGGTTTTATGATATTTTCTCATTACTACTCCACCATAGTGATTAAGAGATTCTGCGACATAGAAATGTTCATCATCAATACCAATTAATATAGCAATATGGCCATTTGTACTAAATAAATCTCCAACTTTTATTAAACCAGAATTTATTAAACTGGAACTCATATAACGAAAATCACCAAGATCAGTTAAATCATTACTACCACCAACAGGTCCTGCTCCTTTATCACCAACATCAAAGCCTCCGTTTAATAAAGCCCAGGAAACAAAGCCAGAGCAGTCTAAACCATTAGGATAGTAATTATTACGGATAAAATCAGGTGGATCGTCTTGCCAGTTAATCATTTTGCAACCCCACATTTTAGGTCCTTGCATTCTAGCTACGATATCAGAATATTTTGATTCGTCTAGATATAGTCCTTTGTGGTAGTATCTTCCTTCTCCATCGACATAATGACGTCCTGTTTTATATAAACGTCCATTTTCCCAATAATAGGCGATTCGACGAGGAAATTCTAAGGTTAGAAAGCGAGCAGCTTCAACAACTGAAGCTCTTGTTCCATATTCAACTTTTTCCATACGATAATTTAATATTTCATCTAGTAACTTAGCTGTTTCACCATTATATTCACCACATGTTAAGTATGGTTTTTGAAGATTGAACATTTCTGGTTTTTCTGTAATAACGTCTGTAATTATAACTTTAGTATTTTTTAATAGTTTATTGTTTCCATAAATACTTATGTTAAATGTTCCCTCTATATTAGATTTAATAACATTATCTTCAATTAGGAGATCAGGATCGTCACTTTTAATTTCAATTAAGGGATTATTAACTTTTACAATAGTATTTGTAAGATCTAAAGAGGAATTTAAAGGAATATAGTATAAGTCCTCTGTATTTACTTCAACAATATAATTATCTATAACAAATTCTGAAGAAATATTGTTATTTTTATCTTTGAAAAATAATCTATATGGGGATAAATCATTTTGAAGATAGCACGTTTCATTTTCAACTTTTTGAAAATTGACAGAGTCTTCCCCTTCTAACAAGCCACATTCAGTCGCATTAGAAGTAGGTTTAATAGCGATGTTTACTTGTCCTTTATCAGGATCATAATCGATAATACTGTATTCTTTTATATCAAATCCAGTGATTGTACGATAATTAGTAAGTTTGTTATCTTTAGCAATAGTAACCCATATAAAACCCATAATTATAAATATTAAAAATAAAAATATCATTTTTATGTATTTCATATAATCATCTCTACTATATAAATAATAGCATAATAATAATTAAAAAGGTAGAAAAAAAGTAACATCAGTTACTTTGTTTTTGCCCCTCTGCATCACATATTTTAGTAGGGCCCTGCTTAGTACATTTTATACTATTAATCTCATAATCTCCCACAGTTAATGGCGGATCAAAATTATATGTTTTGGCCTCGTCAAACTCTTCTGTATCTATTTTATAGCTAGAAATTGAAAAGGTTTTACGAAACAGACCAAAACTTACGGCACCAGGGTAAGTAAAGAAAGTATAATAAGCAAAGTATAATAAAAAAAGCATTAATATAAAACTTAATATTTTTCTTAGAGCTTTCAAAAATATTATTCCAACGATTATAACCAATGATATTGTAAGTATTGTTCTTAGTGTCATATTATCACTCCTACTATGATTATAGCACATTTTATTTGACTTTACCTTAAACTTATGGTAAAGTCTTTAAGTAAGCGAAAAAAATTATTTAATGAGGAGGCGGAAAGTATGGCTACAAAAATAACTACAAAAAAACCTTTAGTTGGAAACAGAAGAAGTCATGCATTGAATGCAACAAAGCATGCTCAAAGACCTAATAATCAATCATTTACTATCGATGGTGAGAAAATAATTACTACTGTTAGAGAAGCTAGATCTTTTAGTAAAGAACCTAGAGTAAGAAAATGCGATAAGAAGAATAAAGAAGCTGCATAGTTTCTTTTTTTTTGATGATAAAAAAAGGACTAATTACTTAATAGTTATTAATCCTTTTTCTACTTCTTCTAATGATCTTCCAAGTTCTTTTTTATTTACATATTCATCTTGTTTCATTTGAAAATGTTTGTTTTCTAACATTTGTTTACTTCTTCTAGATGCTATATGAACTAGTTTATATTTTGAATCTACTATGTTCAATAATTTATCAATAGATGGATATATCACATTCATCACGCCCTTACAATAATATAATATCGTCTTTTCTTTTATTTACATAGTGTTTTGTTAAAATTTTGACAATATTTGACAAAAAAACTACTCTTCTTCAATTAGAGTAGCTTTATAGCCGTCTTCTTCACTGTAAGTAATTTTTACTTTGGTGTTATTCATAGTTGTTTTTTGATTACGAGGATCAAGTATATCTCCTTCAGAATTATCAGGGGATAAGTAACCAGCATCTACTAATTCTTTTACTGTTATTACTTTAGACCCTTCTGTCTTTAATTCTTCTATACTCATTCCGTATCTTTTAGCGTTAGATTCTATATTACTTACTTTTACTCTATAATACTCATCTGTATCGTCTTTAAATGCTTGAGAAGTAACTCCCAATGTTACAGCGGTTATTATTCCGAATATTACCATTACTATAATTAATTCTATTGCTGTATAGCCTTTTCTATTCATGTATATCACCATATAAATTATAACATGTTTATTATATTATTAAAACAATTTGTTATTGATTTCTTTAGAAAAGAAAAAGTTGTGAAATGTTCACAACTTAGTAATCTAAATCACATTCTTTTAAAGAATACTTATAAATATCTTTACCATTCTTAATGAAGAAGACACATTTTTGATCTTTTACTATTTCATAGTAATTAATAGGTAACTCTAGAGTGTTTTGAGCGTCTAATAATTCATTAAAATCATAGCAATCTATTACGTTGGTATCACCAAATCTAGGTAATGATTTAGTATTTACAATAATGCTATCATAAGCTTTTAAATAGCCATCTCTTAAAGAACAATACTTACTCTTTTTAGGTTTTAATAACATTATTAAAGATATAAATCTAATTGCTAACATTGTGGCAATAATTAAACTTGCTAAACCAAAGTATGAGTATAAAGTGTTTATACCAGTTTCTAAAGTTATTTCATTAAATGAACCATTAGTATTCAAGTTTTTATCATTAACACTTATTTCAAAGCTATCCTTTAATAATGGAATAATCATTTCGATACTTGTTTTATGGTGAAGATTAGTATCTGTAAATTTTTCATATGTTCCTTTGTAGTTAACGTTCATAGTAACAACAAATTTACTTGTAGCATTAGGAGCAAATTGTCTTGCATATTCACTAGCTATTTTATTATATTTTTGATAATCAATATCTATTAAATTAGTAATATTTAATTTATTACCATAAATAGTATCTTCTTTAGCAGACATCAATGTATAAGCTTCATCTAGTAATACATTTCCTTCTTCACTATATACATAAAGTGTTCCAACTATATCAGATGAATAAGCTAGTAAGGCTTTATCTCCAAAGAAGGAATTATAACGAAAATCAGCAGATATTCTATCTATTAGAGAAGATATATATTGCCTTCCTTCTTCTATTCTATTTTTTGAATAATATTCGTTATCAACTAAGGAAATATTATAATTTATGGCTCCGTTTTCACTATAATTTAATTCAATTTCGTTATAGTCAGCAAAACTCTTATTAATTAGGACATATGATAGAATACATAATAATGTTATGCCAACAAATAAAAGGATTAAACGAGCATTATAGGATAAATAAAAATATGGACTACGATCGATATTATTATTTATGTATTTTACCTTACGCATTTTCGTATAATCTATTTTCTTTGTTCCCTTTTTATCCATAATTCATTACTCCTTTATTTGGTCAAATTCAATAATTAATGAAAGATTGTCTAAATTTAGATTCATTGGATTACCAAATTCATCTTTAACAGCATTTTTGTATTCTAAAGTAAAGGTATTATCAAGAATTTTGGCTTCTCCTTTGATATCATCACCTACTGCGATATTAGATATTCCATATTCTAAATTATCTTGATAGTTATCTATACCTTTTAATTCAATGGCTTTAACTTTAGTAGGTATTAATCCTTCATTTAATAGATCAAATTTAAATGATATTTTATTATTAGGAACTATACTAGTTATGGCAAAATTAATAGAATTCCCTATTACACTAGGTTCTTCTTTAAATAATATGGTGTTTAAACTAGTATTTAAATCTTTGATATTTTCAATTTTTATATTATTTTCATTTTCAACAGCGATAGCTTTTCCAGATACTTCAATAGTAGTATTGTATGATGAGTAACCTATGCCAATACTTAAAATTGCAACTAAGAAAGCCATAATTGTTATTATTTTGATTCTATTCTTGGTGTTTTTCATATTATCACTACTCTCATACAATTAAGTATACCATATATTTGGTTAAATAGTATAAAAAAAGAACCTTAATGGTTCTAAAAAGGCAGTTTCATGTTGCCGTTACTCATCATTTTCATCATCTTTTTCATTTCTTCGAATTGTTTTAATAAACGATTTATTTCGGCTACATCTCGGCCACAGCCTTTACTAATTCTTTGTTTTCTTGTGGCTTTTAAGCATTCTGGATGTTTTCTCTCATATGGGGTCATAGATAATACTATTGCTTCTATATGAGCCATATCTTTTGGATCAATAGAAACATTATTTAAACCCATCTTACGAGCTTGAGGGAGCATTTTAAGAATGTTTTCTAATGGTCCTAATTTCTTAATTTGTTTTAAATTAGTTAAGAAATCTTCCAAGTCATATTTACCACTCATCATTTTCTTAGCTTGTTTTTCAGCATCATCTTCAGATATGATGTTTTCTACTTTTTCAGCAATAGATAAAACATCTCCCATATCCAAAATACGTTCTGCCATACGTTCAGGATAGAATGGTGATAAACCATCTAATTTTTCAGAATCTCCAACAAATTTTATTGGAACATTGGTTAAGTGTCTTACAGAAAGAGCTACTCCACCTTTAGTATTACCATCTAATTTTGTTAGTATACAACCTGTTAGATTTAAAGACTCATTAAATCCGGTAATAACATTTATAGCATCTTGACCCATCATAGCATCAATTACTAGGATAGTTTCATCGGGATGACATAATTCTTGTGCACCTTTTAATTCGGCCATTAATTCTTCATCAATATGTAGTCGACCAGCAGTATCGATAATAATAAAGTCATTTTTATTTTCTTTTGCAAATTCTAAGGCATTCTTAATTATCTCATTTACTGGTTTTTTACCTTCAGAATAAACAGGTATATTTAATTGTTTACCAATTGTTTGTAATTGTTCTATAGCAGCTGGACGATAAATATCACAAGCGACTAATAAAGGACTCTTAGAATTCTTTTTTCTTAAATAATTAGCTAATTTACCAGCAGTTGTAGTTTTACCACTACCTTGAAGACCAACTAACATTAAAATACTAGGTTTACCATCGACATATAATGGAGCTGCTTCACCACCTAATAATTCTACTAATTCATCTTTAACAATTTTAATAAATAGCTCATCTGGTTTTAAAGATTTACCTACTTCCATACCTAAAGCTTTTTCTTTAACATTAGCAATAAACTCTTTTACAACTTGATAGTTAACGTCAGCTTCTAAAAGAGCCATTCTAATTTCACGCATTGCTTCGTTGATATTTTCTTCAGTAATACGTCCCATACCACGTATATTCTTTATGGCGTTAGAAAGACGATCTCCCATATATTCAAACATATTATCACTCCTTAAACATTAAATAGTATATCATAAATAACTTATTTAGAAATACCTTTTAAATATGGAACTACTTTTCCATTACTATTATCTAAAATTTCACTTATATAATCTGTACTATTAGCTAATAATTCTAAATTGTTTTTTTTTAGTAAATTTTATTACAGTAAATAATACTTCTCTTAAGAAGAATTCACTATATAATTTAATATTTTCTAAATAGACTTTTCTTTTATCATAATCAACTATTCTGTAAGTACCTGGATCAATCATATAAAAACCATCATCTAAAGCAAAATTATCTAGTTTAAAATCTTCTAAGGAAACACTTTTTTCACTTAGCATAAAAATATCTTCTTTAACTAATTCTAATTCTCCTTTTATTCTAGAAATATGTAGTTGTTTGATTATTTCTCTTTGGTGATTTAAGATAAATTTAGTTGTATAACCAATAAAATTATGATTTTCATCACAAACAACATCTATAGGCAATAAGATTCGTTTAGTGGGAATTTTACTTAAGTAAGTGACATCTTCTTCACTAAGTCTTTTTATACTACAGTAAGGTTTATAAATTTTTAATACTTTATCTCCCTAAATATAAGCGATTCCCTCTTCTCCTTCTCCTAAATAGAGATAGTTTAAAACGTCTTTTGTTAGTTCATATTCTTTGTCATTTATGTATATTATCATATTATTTCCTTTACTATATCTAATATTTCTTCTTGAATATCTAGAATATCTCTTAATTTATTATTTTTATCTACACAATCTATTTTTTTATAATTATGTATTTGGGCTAGTTCAAGGTAAGCGTGTTCAGCGTTTCGTATATGTAATGGACTTTTTTCATAGCCATTAGAACCAGTTCGCCCTTTCATTAATTCTGCTACTTTTTTATAAGGTACATATAGAAAAATAGTAATATCTGGTTTAGGTAGTTCTAGAAAATTATATTCTAATACTTCTAATTCGTTATATAGTTTTAATCTTTCATCTTTATCAAAAATCTTTCCACCTTGATGACCCATATTACTTTCAACATAACGATCTAATACAACATCTATTCCTTCGTTAAGATATTCTAGTATTCTCTCTCGGTTATATCTTCGATCAGCAGCATAATATAATGCAGCTACTTTAGGATCTACAGCAGCAGCACCTTCTTTGAAGAAAGATTCCCCCATACCAGTACGTCCTAAATATGGTCCACCTACTATTTTCCCAGTTGGTGAATCATAGTCTGGAAAACTAAGCCTTTCTATTTTTCGTC
Source organism: uncultured Mycoplasmatota bacterium (assembly GCA_947305065.1). GTDB lineage: Bacteria > Bacillota_I > Bacilli_A > RF39 > UBA660 > Coprovivens. Next base: position 79,707 of record CAMZCT010000002.1, read on the forward strand.
CTTGTTTTTTTAAGTTTTGAACTAATAATGACGTTTGTGTTTCTTTACCAGAACAATCTGTTCCTTCTATAACTATTATCTTACCTTTCATTTTATCCCTACCTCTTGCTCATAATAGCATATTTTTACGGTTATTTAAAGATATCTGAAAAAAGATACTAATTATCTAGTACCTTTTTAAGTTTCTTTTTTAATTCTTCTATTTTCTCTTCTTTAAGTAACTCTAATAATTGTTGTTTTTTATTATAAATATTTAAAATGCTTTCATAGTTATCTAGTTTTTCAAGGATAGTTTTAACCATTTTACCAACAGCGCTTTTGGAGATACTATTATTATCAGCTATTTCACTTAAAGTTAAATCTTCTTGATAATAATCTTCAAAAGTTTCTCTTTCTTTTTCAGTTAAAAGATTAGAATAAATATCGTATAGATTATTATAATAAATATATTTTTCTTCCATTTACATCATATCCTTAAATAAACCATAAATATAGTTTTCAATATCAAATGGTTTTAAATCTTCCATTTTTTCTCCTAAGCCAATGAATTTTACTGGTATATTAACTTCTTCTTTAATAGCAAGTACTATACCACCTTTGGCAGTGCCATCTAGTTTAGTTAAAACTATACCAGTAATATTGGTTATTTCTTTAAAACTAATAGCTTGACTTATACCATTTTGACCTGTTGTAGCATCAATTACTAATAATGTTTCATGAGGAGCATTAGGTATATGACGCTCGATTACTTTGTTTATTTTTTCTAATTCTTTCATTAGATTAACTTTGTTTTGTAAACGGCCTGCTGTATCTATTAATACTAGGTCAATATTTTCTTCTTTAGCTTTTACCAAACCATCATATACTACACCGGCAGGGTCGGTATTCTCTTTACCATAAAAACTAGCTCCTGTACGATTAGCCCACTCTTTTAATTGTTCTACAGCTCCTGCTCTAAACGTATCACCTGCTATCATCATAACTGATTTACCTTCTTCGATATATTTATGAGCAATTTTAGCAATAGTTGTAGTTTTTCCTACACCATTTACCCCAACGAATAATAATACTGTTGGTCCTTCTTCTGCCATATGAATCTTATCTGTTAAAGATTCTCCTTCAACATAGATTATAAACAATTCATCTACAATTACTTCATTTAAATATTTAGTATCAGTAATCTTTTCTTCTTTAACTCTTTTTCTTAATTTGTCGATAAACTTCATAACAGTGTTAACACCAACATCAGCGTTAATTAATATTTCTTCTAATTCATCAAAATATTCATCATCTACTTTGGTATATTTAATACCTAATAAGCTTAATTTAGAAACGAATTCTTTACGAGTTTTTTCTAAACCCTTATCATATTTTTCTATTTCTTTAGCTTCTTCTAATTTCTTTTTTTGCTCTTGTTCTTTTATGAATTCAGCCCATTCTTCGTCTTCTTCCTCTTCCTCTTCGGTGTCGTCCTCAACGAATTCTTCTACAGTTTCCTCTTCGATGTCTTCCTCTGTTATTTCTTCTTCCTGTTCTTCTTCAGGTTTTTCTTCTACTTCTTCATCTTCATTTGTTTCTTCGTTTTCGACGCTTTCAGGCTCTTCTACTTCATTATCGCTGATAATTTCATCTAAATCCTCAATTGATTCTTCTATATCTTCTATTTCATTAACTTTATATTCTTCTTTAACTTCTTCTACTACTTCTTTTTTTCTAGTAATCATTTCTTTTAATTTACTAAATAAACCCATTAATATCTCTTCTTTCTTCTAGTATATATTACCATAAAATAGTTATTAGACAAAGAAAAAAGTTCTAACGAACTTTTTTTCTTTATGTACAATAGTGTCCGTAAGTATATTCATTTTTTCGTCTCTTACGGTAAAGCTATTACCACTTTGTACTAATAATTTAAATACCTTTTGTTGCCAATTCGTACAACATTTACTACCGCTTGATCCAATATTGTTCCTCCATTAATTGTTGCATTAAAGCTATTTCCTATTACAATTCCATTTCCTTCAGCAACTTTACCATAGGTGATCCATCAATAATAAGTTTACTACCTACTGTTTGGTAGCATTGAATACAAGGTGAATCATCTGTACAATTAATGGTTCCATCACCTTCTATTTTAAATGTTGCTCCATTACTAAAGAAAAATTGTCTGTCTCTATTTATGGTATAACCATTGGTATTAAAGGTAATATTTTTATTAACTACTTATTACAAACTGGTGATTTAGTATCTTTTCCTGATGAATAGTAATATCCTGGATCACAACTAGTTGAATATGTACAACCAGTTGAATTCCATACTGGATTACAATTAGCATGAGCACCTGGAGTACAGCTTTCACACCAATTAGCTTTAAATGTTAAGTTTCCTGTACTTCCTTTTACTACTTTAGCTCCTACAACAGGGGTATTACCGTTACTACCTGACCAGCCCATGAAAGTATAATCTGTTTTTGTGGCGTTTTCTAAAGTTATATCATTAGTTTCTATTGTATAAGAATTAGGATTACTACTACTATTTTTTCCTCCATCTAAGGTATAACTTATTGTATAATTTTTAGGAATACAAACGCCATACATATCTGTATTAGAGGTTGGTGTATAACTTGCTCCACTATTTTTATCTATCGTTGTTTTACTTGGAGATATCGTCCAGCCACAGTTATAACCTGTTTTAGTTATTGTTGGTAGTGTTACTGCTCCACCAGTCCATTGGGCATAAGCATCTGCGTCTTCATCTGCAGACCACTTACCATCACTGTCAGTAAGTATATCGGCTCCAGCTTGAAGGGTTGGAGTTGAAGAATTATCCAAAATTATACTTCCGCCTGTAGGATTAGTATACCAACCTTTTAATGAATAATTACTTAATAAATCGCTAGTACTACTTACAGTAGCACCATTAGATTTTCTACTTTCAGACAATTCAAATCCTCTTACCCTATAAGTTCTTGCCGGAAGTGTTATTGTTCCAGGATTAAGTACTGACGAGTCATATTCTACACTTAATGTGGTTGGTGAAGCCTCAGTTGTTGCCCCATTACCTTTTAACTTTATAGTATAGTTATTACCATCCCACTGTGCTGTTAAATCATGGTTGTTTTTATCACCAACTATTGTATCGTTGTCGATTATTATATCAGTATCTTTATATGTCCAGCCTTTAAAGGTATATCCTGTTCTAACCGGTTCACAAAGTTCTTCATTAATACCAGAAATATTTTGACCATAAGGACGTGAGAACACTACTGTTTTAGTTGCTGGACAAACACCTGTATTTCCACCGTTTAGTTTGTATGTAACTTCTGGAGTGGCTAGGAATGCATATGGGCCTGCTATTATATTAGATGTTTTGTTTTTCTTATCATCTAACTCTGTTCCACCCTTAATCCATAAATATTTTACATCACTTACACTTTGTATTTCTAATGTATTACTAGCTTTAGTACTTTCATTATCTTTGAATTCTAAGTTTTGCCATTCGCTATCAGATGGTTTTTTAGTATTATTTTTAGACCAAGCATATTGAAGTACAAAGCTGTCTTTTAATACAGAATTTTCTGTTGTTATTACTATATTAATAATCTTTTTAGAGGAATATGCTAAATCTGCATAAGGAGTTATAGTAATAACTGGTCCTCTTTCTTGTTTTCTATTACTCTTACAAATTCCTTCTTCTTGAACACTATCTAAAACTCCAGCAGTATTTTTAGCATCAGCTCTTCTATACACGATTACTAATGATGCTTTATTACACATTCCATCGGGATCACTTAGTAATCCTTTTTCTATTAGTTCTCCTACTGTTATAGTATTATAACAAGCTGGATCCATAACTTTAACAATATTATATATTTCATGTCTGTTCGTGGAATCAGAATTTCCGTTTATAGAATAGTTTTTAAAATCTTGATATAAATCATTACCAGTTCGGCCTGTGAACTTAGTTTCTCTTAAATACTTGTTTACTTCTTCTACTGTTTTTTGACTTATGGTTACATAATCACCATCTGAATTAGTACAGGCTTTAATATATATATTACCTTTATTGGCATAGTATGATACGGAAGCGTCAGCAATGGTAGTTTCAGCAGCATAAGCAAGTTTTTGTCTTTGTTTTTGTAGCATTGTTACTGTACCTATACCGGCTACAGCACCAAGGATTGCTAAAATTGCAACAACCGCAATCGTTTCTACTAATGTAAAACCTTCTTTCTTGTTCACATAAACCACTATCCTTGCTATTTTAATATAGCATTTTTGATATCCATTTACAAGGGTAACACCTAAAAATTATCCTTCAATTATATACGTTATTTCAAATTATTAAACTAGACTTTTTTTAATCTTAGACAAAGAAAAAAGTTGGTAGATTCCAACTTTTATTATTCTATTTTCTTTTTCAAATTTAATTTTTTTAAACCATTCCGGCACAATTGTCAGATTTTATTTCTTTTATAAATTTTATTATAAACTCTTTATCAGAAGTGATTACTACAGAATTCTCGTTGTCTATTCTTTGGTTTTCGTTTCTACATTCACCAGTATATTCTATTTGATGAAATTCTGTAGCTAAAATATCTGGAGTATTCATTATAGATTCTATTGTTTTGATTTTTTTATAATTCTCATCATAATAATCTCTGTAATGAGTTTCTACTTGGTCTTCATCTTTTCCATAGTCTACAACTATTAATCCGTTATCCATAATTCCTAATTTGTAAATTATAGCATAGGAATTAATTTTGTTATTTTCTACATATAATACTTCTTTTGAATCTGATCCTTTTTCATCTTTTATTTCAAAATTAATTGTTTTTTTGTTTTTTAAAGTAAATTTTCCTTTACCATCAACAAAGTCTTTACTCCATAAACCATCTTTTCTTACAATATGATAGCTTTTATATTCTTCTTTGGTTTTTTCTTGTTCCTCTTCTTTTTCTTCTGGTTCTTGTTCTTTTTCTTTTTCCTCTTCTTTTTCTTCTGGTTCTTGTTCTTTTGTTTTTTCTTTTTCTTCTACTTCTTTAGTTTCTTTCTCTTCTTGCTTTTCTTCTGTTTTAGTTTCTTTTGCTGATTTTAAAACATCTTTTTTAGAAAGTATATAGCCGGTTCCTAAGCCAACAATAAATACTAGTACAATAATAATAAGTAATAAGTAATTATTCTTCTTAATTTCCATTTTTTCTTCTTTTTTAAACATATCATTTATCCTTTCTATCTTGAACTTATTTTAACATATTTTGTAAAAATAGATTAGACTTTTTTTATCATTTAATGTATAATTATGTGTAGCGAAGAACTATACTTTTTATTTTTTTTGAAAGGAAGATTATTAATGAAAAAAAATGATGGATTTACATCTGTCATTGCTTTGGGTGGACTTGGTGAAGTTGGAAAGAATATGTATGTGTTCACTCACAAAGACGAAATATTTATAATCGATGCTGGAGTTATGTTTCCTGAAAGTGATTTACTTGGTATCGATTATGTTATTCAAGATGTAACTTATTTAAAACAAAATGAAGATAAAATTAAAGGCTTGATTATCACACATGGTCATGAAGATCATATTGGTGGTATTTCATTTCTATTACAAAACGTTAATATACCTGTAATATATGGAGCACAAACGTCTGTTGACTTAATTAAACGTAAGTTAGATGACAGACAAATAGTTTATAATAATTTAGAAGTAGTAACAGAAGAAACTATTATTAAATCTAAGTATTTTAAAGTTGAGTTTATTACTACTACTCACTCAATCCCTGATAGTTTTTGTATAGTTCTTCATACACCGAATGGTATTATTGTACAAACTGGAGATTTTAAATTCGATTTAACTCCAATCGGCCCTATGGCAAATTTACAGAAAATGGCAAAATTCGGTGCAACGGGAGTAAAATTATTAATGAGTGATAGTACTAATGCATTATCTCCTGGATTTTCAAATTCTGAGAGTGTTGTTGATGATGCTTTAGCTGATATTGTAAATGGTTATAATGGAAGAATTATAATTGCAACTTTTGCTTCTAATATTTTTAGAGTTAAACATATTGTTGAAACTTGTAGAAAAAATAATAGAAAAATATTAGTATTTGGTAGAAGTATGGAAAGTACTACGCAAACTGCTATAAATAATGGTTTAATTAAAGACAAAACAATATTTATAGATAATAATACTGCTAAAAGTTTAAAGAAAAATGAAATATGTATTTTATGTACTGGTTCACAAGGAGAACCACTAGCAGCTTTGTCTAGAATAGCTCAAGGTACACATAAACAAATTTCATTATTACCTGATGACTTGGTAGTATTTAGTTCGAATCCTATACCAGGAAATGCAGCTAGTATAAACAGAGTTATAAACAAGTTATATTTAAAAGGTGTAAGAGTAGTTACTAATTCTGAGTTTAGTGATATTCATACATCAGGTCATGCAAAGCAAGAAGAGCTAAAACTAATGTTAAGACTTATAAAGCCCGAGTATTTTATGCCAATGCATGGCGAATATAGAATGTTGAAACAACATGCTGAACTAGCAGAAAGTTGTGGTATACCATTAAGTAAAAGTTTTATTATGTCTAATGGTGATTCACTAATTTTAGATAATAATGGTGTACATAGAGGTCCTAGTGTTCAAGCTGGTGATGTATATGTAGATGGTTCTCGTATTGGTGAAGTTGGATCTATCGTTATAAAAGATAGAAAATTAATGAGTAAAGATGGAATATTGATTACTATTTTAAATATTAATCCTTTAACTAGAAAATTACTTATTAAACCAAATGTTACGACAAGAGGTTTTGTTTTAGTAAACGAAAATGAGGAATTAATTAGTAAGATAGAAAAGAAAATATCAGAAATAGTTAATAAAGCATTACAAAGTGCTCCTTATAGTTATACTGATTTACGTAACCAAATAATACTAGAATTACATCCTTTTATTAGTAATTTAACTGGTAGACATCCGATTGTATTACCTGTTATTATGGAAATAAGAGAAAGTAAAACAGATTAAAAAAAGCTCCGCAATGCGGAGTTTTTTAAGTAGTTAATTCTTTTACGCGTATTGCACCCCATCCAGCGTAACCGTGAAGAGTAGTCGGCCATTCACCTTTTCCACTAAATGTCCATTTGTGATTTCTATTTCTAGTTAGATAACTTCCTCCATCGTATGCAGTTATTGTACCAGTTTCTCCATCTATTTCTCCAATAAAAGCAACATGTTTCCATTCCGAACTATTCCAAGTAGCTATATTAGTATGATCTATTGGTGTACTATAAAAATGAAGTATATCTCCTACTTTTAAATCACATAGTCTTGTTATTACTTTACCATATTTTTTAAGTTTATCCCATTCCGTACAAGATTGAAACTCTGGTGTTCCATCTTCTCTAGTACCATTTCTAAATATTCCTGCTTTCCAATAAACCATATCAACGGTCCAGTTACAGTTTGTTGTCATATTATCCCCTTGAATTATTTTGTCAAAGTCACTTAAAGGTCCGGACAAACCATGTTCATCATAATGGGTATTTCCAGGATAGAATGAATCGCTAGTACCACCCGGATATTCAAGTGTTTGTGGTGGGTCTTTTTTTTGAGCCGCTTCCATTTCAGTATAGTAAACACATGATCCGCCCCACTTACAGTATTTTTGCCCATTTCCAGCAGGATAATCGCGGCCATTAAAATAATCGAAACCATACATGGTCATATATCCAAAGACGTATTCTGAAGCCATTTGAAGATCTTCTATGGTTTTTCCTTCCCAGTTTTTTTCAAAATAATTTTGATATATACCTCCTAATTTTTGGGTATATTTTTTAAAACCACCAACAGAGTTTATGTAACTATGAAAGTTATTAGAATTAAAATCATTTATATGTTTTTCAATTATTTTAAGATTATCAGAAGAAAATTGAGCTTTAACTGAACCATTTCCTCTATAAGAAAAATCTAGGGGTGGAGAACTCGATAATCCCATTTCACAGGTATTAACACTACCACTTAATTCATCTTCTTTAAATTTTTGTATTTCTTGTTGTTCTCTTTCATCATAAGCAACAATATATTTAGTACAAGTACTACTATTTGGTTCTTTTATACAGGCTTCACAAGGTTCAAATTCCGAATTGTCTTGAGTTTGAGCAAATAAGTTAACGGAAACCGTTACAACTGTAGGTATATAAAAAACTATTATAGCTGCTGCTATTTTTTTGGCTATACCAATCATTGCTTTAGTCATTGAATCTGCTGTACCTTTAGCTACTACAGTACCAACAGTTATAGTTGAAGTTACTATTACTATCAATCCTACACTTACTTTTAATATATAAAGAAGCATTCCAACAAATTTCCAAGCTCTAATTGTATTTTCGCATATTTCTAAAGCTAATAACATATTATCACCTACGTTGTATTCATTTTATCATACGATTTCCAAAATAAAAAGATATCTTACGATATCTTAACCTACAACGCCATTTACGTCGTTCTCACTAGATGCATCTGCTTGTTCATATCTTTCTAATGCTGCACTAACGTTTCGAGAGAACTCACTACATGCAGATTGAAGAGTTACAATGTCATCTTTGATTTTTGATAATACTGGTACTATGTCTGCAGCAGAATCTCCGCCCCAGGCTGCGGCACCATCTTCACCTATTTTTTGTGAATTTGTCATATAGTTATCAATAGGATCATCTAAATTTCCAGATAAAGTTACTAATGCTTCAGTTGCTTCTCTTAACGAATTATATTTTACTTTTCCATCCATTAGATTAGGTCGCCTCCTTTAACATCGTCTACATTTTGTTGCTCTGCTTCAGAATAATTGTTAGCAACTTTTTCAAGCGTTGGTCCCAATTCTTCTAATTGTTTAATGTCTGCGTCAAGTAATGGTCCTATATTTTCCCATTTTTCTAGGAATGTAGCTGATGCTGCACCTTGCCAACTATCGTTTGAAGTAACTTGTTCAACAGCATCTACTATTTGATTATATATTGATCTTACAGTTTCACTTACGCCGCCAATATTATTTCCAACTAGTGAAAGTTCATCGCTGTCCACATTTAATGATGTGCTCATATTCTTACCTCCATCTTTCTATATTTTTATTTTATAATAATTATTTCTAATTATCAATCAATGCGTTAAGTAAGATGTCAAATTAAACATCAAATCTTTCTAAATTATAGTTATTAATTATTCTATTATATTTATAATAAACACTTTCATGAGGATTAGGAGTATAACCATCTAAGAAACCTTTATAATGTAATAAGTTATTATCTCCTTTTAATTCTGGATGATATAAAGATAATACATTAGCATAATCTTCTATACATTCTTCTATACTATCGTAATGTCTCATACTTTCGTTAGTTCCAACTACGTGCGAACCATCCGCACTCCATTGAGTAACATTATTATTACCTGAAGTTCTCTTTTTAGACCATGTAGAATCTTGCATATCAGGTGTTATTCTTCCCATATCAGTATTGATACCTAATACATTATTGAAATTTGAAAGTGATGAAGCATGTGTACTCATCCAACCGCTCTCATTAATTATTTGAGCAATTATTAGTGATTTTTTCATACCATAAGTATTTGTATTTTTTACTATCTTACCGACTTTTTCTACCCATTCTGCTATTGCAGATGAATCGGAGTTCCAAGCTTTATCTCCTAAAGCATAGAATTCTTTAGCTTGAGTTTTACCTAAAGTACCAGGTCCTAATTGAAGATTAATAGTTCTATTTCCACCTGTTTTAATAGCAGGGACTGTTACTTTGGAAAATAAATCTGTAAAAACATAATTAAACTCTTTAGGAGCATCTAAATCTCCTGAAAAACTAGCTAGATTACTTTCTAAGTTTTTGATATCATCTAAGTAATTTTCAAACCAATTATAAGCATTCTTAGTGCCTGTATCCATTCTTTTTAGGCAAGTAGTTGCTTTATTTATTAAAGATGATATTTCTGTACCAGAATATTTATTTAACTTGCTTTCGCTAGTACTAACTGTAGAATTAATATTTGTAGAAATACTTGATAGTGTAGTACTCTTACCATCTAACGAATCTAAATCAATAGTATATTCCATTTTATATCATCCCCTTAACTTTTCCTTCATATGTATTCATATTAGTTTCTGCAATAGATAAGTCACTCTGTAAAGCAGATATTGTCCCAGCGTTTTCTGGAGTGTTTGGTGTGTTTGCCAAGGAACTCTTAATATTAAGAGCTTGTTGTTCAGCTTCCTTATATGAGCTAATATAACCAGCAACGGTTATTAAATTGTTTATACTAGTGGTTATATCAGTTAATACTACCCCACTTATTTTACTTAGTCCTTCTTTTAAAGTACTCTTAGCACCACATTTCCAAATACTATCACTTAAACTATTATTTAAATCATTTATAGATTTTCCGCTTCTAGAAATGTTTTCTAAAATTGCTGCAGCATCACTTGATAAAGTGGCTGGATCTATGTTTTTATATAAACCATAATTTGCCATTATACTACCACCGCCTCGTTATCTAAGATAGTTCCTATGTTGGTTATTGAATCTACTGGACTACTGCTATCCCATTCTAAATCCCAAGTTTTAGTTTTGGGATTACCATTGTCTAAATAACATTGTCTTTCAACTTCCCACTCTAATATATTAATTTGATCATTTCCTAATTCATGTCCCCATTCAGATCCGGCATCTTGTCCTTTAGAGTCTGCTATAATACAAGGAAGAACTGTTCCATCTTTTAATTTAACATCTATTTTATCTCCAGGTATTCCAAATTTAGGAGTAACAGCTACGAGATATCTTTCTTTGCCATCTACTTTGATAACAGCTATTCCATTTTTGAATTTTGAACCTTGTAATTTCCAAATATCAGAAACACTTCTTTGATTAGTTCCGGCTGCCCATACCATTTCTTTTCCAGATTTTATCCAATAATCATAGCCAGTAACTGTATATGGACCTTGTTTAATAGTAGAAGGTACTTTAATCTCAGTGCCTGGAGTAATTGGTGATTTTGAAAATAATAAACCAGAAGTAACCGTGCTACTTACTGCACCAGCACCTGTAGAATAACTTGTATTTACGTAATATCCTCCAAAGTTATTACCTCCAGTGTTATTACCTCCAGTATTATTACCTCCTGTATTATTTCTTCCTTCATCAATTGATGGTATATCTACTTTTTCTGGTTGTTTTAAACGACCGTCTAAATTAATATCTGGCAATGAGTTTGGATTTATACTATCTATATAAGCTTGACCTCCTGCTAAATCGATTAAAGTATTAACATTATTATTGCCAAGTATTTCGTAACCATCTGAACAACTGGCAAGGAATAATACCGACATGGCAAGTTGATGTTGAGCATCAGGTAGTTTATTTGATAAATTCTGTAATTTATCACGATAATTACTTGCAGCATCTCCACTCCAATTTGGATCAGATATTTTTCCTATTAATCCATCTATATTACCATTAGTTGTCTTCATATTTGCTGATATGCTTTGAAGATTACTACAAGAACTTTTAATATCTTCAAATTTTATTGATTGAGCCATTATTACACCTCGATTTTCGTACTCTGGTATTTGTTATCCATTTTTTCATATTCACTGAATACTTTACCTAGGTATTCAGCATAGGAATCAACACAACTATTGTATTCTTCTAATAAGTAAGAATAGTCATCTTTCATCTTAGCTAAATACTTAGTAGCATCAGCACCTTCCCATGAAGTACTTATTTGATCTAATTCAGTACCTAAGTTCTTTACATAACTGCCAATACTTTCTTTTTCCATTACTAATTCACTAGCTAATCTTGATAAAGCTTCACCAGATACAACTATTTTTGTCATTTTACACTCCACCATTCTTCATAAATTATTATAACATAGTGAAAACCTTTAAGAAAAGATATTTTACACAAAAAAAGTATGTTGTTCTGTCTAACAACATACTTTCTCGTGACTTAAAAAATGTAAACATTTAAATTGGACAGAATTTAAACATCTCTTACCAATTAGTCACATATACGTGCAGCCTGATAGTAAGGTGAGAAATGAATCTCCGAATGTAATACAAAGCAAAACTTTATACTACATTATAAATAGATGATATAAAAAGAAAATAATAAGTATTAATTAGAGTCCAAGGACTCATAAATTATTTCGACTAAAAATAATTTATTTGATAATCAATACAAAAATTTACAATTTATATCTGTAATACTATCAAGTAAGTTAATTATAATATACTTGTTTTTATAATTCAATAGTTTTTTTTATTTTTTTATTACTTGTCGTTAAGTGATTTAATTCTTTCTTTTACTAAAAGAATTAAATCAATTGGAGCATTTATTTTAGGTAAAACTAGTAAGGCATCGTGAAGTTTAGTATTTAGTGAAACATTTTTATTAACATCATTATATTCTTCTTCCACATTAAAATCGATTGGATTAGAATCTAGAAATGAATCTATATAATCTTTTATTTCTTTAAGGACATATTCTTTTGTCGTATATTCATCCATTTCTTCTATGCCAAAGTAAGCCCCTATCATATATCTGTAAGTGTCTTTTAATGTCATAATATCACCTTTTTTAGTATAACAAAAAAAGCTAGGTATTCCTAGCTTAATATCGTTGTTAATAGAATTATTAAACCTGTTATAGTAATTGCTGTAACAGCAAAGATGATAACATAATTTGACATACCCATATGTAGGAGTTGTTCTTGTTCTTCATTTAGTTCTTCATCGTCATATGTTGCTTTAAGTGCTTCTAACTTAGCATACATTTGCAAAGCCAAATCAGATATTTGTTTTTCTGTTAAATCATCTTTTATCATAGATTTGTTTCTAGTTATAATAGTTTTAATGTCAGCTTCTGACTTTGTTGTTGAAGGATCACCTAAAACATATCTCCAAGCTAACGCTTCTATTTCCTTACTTGCTTTATAAAGCTTTCCAACTTTATCTTTTCTGACAGGAGCAACACCACCGATTGATTTCTTGAGAGCATTCATATCTTTTATATTTTTTCTTCTAGCCTTACCAACTTGAGCCAAGTTGTTTATAACAGCTTTTCTTACTTCAATATCATGTTTTGCTTCAATATTTTCATTTATTCTTCTCTCAATATTCTCGTCTATATCATCAATTTTTTCAAGTCTATTAGATAATTTATCATAAAGATTATCATAGGCCTTCACATGCCAATTATAAAGACTAAGGCCTACCCTGGAGATTAGTCCTAAACGATCTTCCCCCAACGTGGGAATTTTAGCCAATCTAGCTAATAAGTGTTCTTTCTCATTTACGCGGAACTGCAAGATGCTTGCGATTATCTTATCTTTCCTTCTGACTATTCTAGCGCCCCTATTAAGCCATCTATTCTTTTTCAATTTATTGAAATCATTTTTTAGTTCATTTATGTTCTCGGTGGTCGCATCTATTTTTTCTTTAACCTTTTCATGAGTAGGTTTTTCTAGTGTCTTAAATACTTCTTTCTTTGTTTCTTTATTAAGCTTAGTTACAAGTTCTTTGACTATGTTATTATTACGGAATTTTTCAAATATTATTCCTTTTTGTTCGCTGTTTAATTTTTCATTGAAAAGTCTTTTGAAAAAATCTGTATGATCAGTAATTATTTTCTTTGTTACTTCATCTGGAAGTTTAGTAATGAAATTAGCCAAATTTGCATCGCCCATAACTTTGCTCACGAAATCATTTTTAAAAGCATCATCGCTAAACAAACTATCTGCATATCCTTTGTTACATCTAACTACTTTTAGAAAAAAGCTGATTTCTCTACTAATGATATTATTTTTTATTTCAGCGTTTAAACTATTCGTTTTTAATATTTCGCTGGCAAAAGAAACATCTAAAACATTTTTTTCATCTAAATTGTCAATAAAATCTATTAAGACATTTTTATCAATTTCTGTAACGATTCTTTCTCTTTTTGACTTATCATTTATATTTTCATAAATTGTTTTGAATAAAGTAGATTGATTTTTTTTCGCACTGTCTGTTGGGTCGAATACTTCTTTGAAATTTGCTCCCAAAAAAACTCTACTAGAACGAGCTTCTTTCAAATTATTTAAGATGTCATCCATTTTACTTTGTAAGGAAGCTTCGTGAAATATTTTTCCTAAGTTTTCACAAAAAGTATTAAAATATGACTCTTCGTTTATTGATTTGGATTTGATTACAACATCATAAAATATGTCTTTTGAGGGATTTGTGTTAAAGGCTACGCCATTTACTATATCGGCGATGTCACCATCGCTAAGCCTTCTTTCCTTTAACATATTAATTCGTTGATCTATTGTTACGTCTGTTACCTCTTTAAATAAGTCTTTTATCCCTAGGTCAGCCATTATGACTCACCTACTTCTTCGTTGATTAAATCTCTAATTGCTGAGAATACAAAGTCTCTTTCGTCTGGATTCTCTATGGACTTAGCGTCTACTTCTTCGCCATTTTCGTTGTAAATAATTTCCTTAACGTAAATACCAAAAGAATCATCTTTTTCTTCAACAGCGTAGGCAACATAATCTTTGTCTTTTACATTAAATTTACCAATTATATAAGCGTTCTTTTCAACACCATTTTCATCTTTAACTGTAAACTTAGCTTCTTCATCGTTCATATTAAGAAATTCCTCCTTTTTTTGACCAAATAGAATAGTCTTAATTATATTTTCAACAACAGTTTTCTCGTTGTCATCCTCAATATCCACAACTTGGTCTCCAAGCTTTTTCCCAGCTTTGAGCCCAAAATTACCATCACCATTTGGGACAGCATAAATACAAAACTCTCTTCCTTCTAGTTCAAAAACCTTAATAACCATGGCTTTATGCTTTTCTCCATCAATGTAGATATCAACTAATTCGTTCATCCTATTCACCTTCTATCATAAAAATTATATCATATTATTATTCTTTATAAAAGAAAAATACTTATTTATTAAGTATTTTTTTAGCGTAAGAGCATGTAGCTGTTATTTCTTTGTTGTTCTTTTTTGCTTCTTCTATTACTTGTTCTACTAGTTGCTTAGCAATTCCTTGCCCTCTTAGAGATTCGTCAACATAGGTATGAGTAACAATATAAGCATTATTCTTTTCTTCATATTCTATTTCAGCTATTATCTTATTGTTGTCTTCTAGATATATTTTATTATTATTTTTTTTAAATCTCATTTTTATCCCTTATTTCACAAGATTTTTTATAGTGAAAGCGAAGAAATTTTTAAGTATTCTTTTGGTGTCATCATCATATTTTCTCGTTTTTAGTATGATATTTAAAATGTTTTTTACATGGAATATTTCTGTTAATCTAACATAACCTAAATCTCTAAAAGTATTAAATACCTGTCTAAAAATAGCTTTCCTTTCATCAGGAGTATATATTTTTAACCATTCATCTACACTTTTATGCCATTTTTTGCTAATATCACTCAGTTCGGATTTTTGAAAATCATTTCCTGCAACTATCCAGCTAAATACTGAATGAGCTCTTATATCAACGTAAGTAGCTTTTACCACTATATCTTCTACGTTATGATTAAATACCATACCTACTAGTGAATAGTTTGGTATAAAGTGTTTTATTTTATGTTTAATTCTCAAATATTCATTTTTAGTTAGTTCACTAGCTAATAAACCTGGTCCATCAAACGAATATATTTCTTTTATTTTGTCTTGTTTAAATTTGGAAACATACATAGATGATGTAACTGATAATCGCCCTCCTTTAGAGTGACCTACAACTATTATTTTTTTATCAAATATTTTTATGATTCTATTTAAATAGTTGATTGCATCTTTATCAGCTGGAGCTAAGGAAGTATTAGCAAAAGCGAAATCTTCTTCCCAACTTACTAATTTGTCATCTGTCCCTTCAAAGGATATTATTTTTTCACGTTTTGATAAATGAATTGTTAATGCTCCAAACTGTTCATTATCTGTTAATTTATATACATAATCTGATACTAGTAAATCTTTATATCTTTTTTTATCAACTATTCTAGTAACGAATTCGAATAATTCTTTTTGAACAAAACCTTTTTTTACAAATTCCTTACGGTCAGCAAAAAAGATAAACTTTGTTAAAGCTTCACCTAGAGGAATTTTAATATCTTTAATAATATCTTCGAAATCTACATATGATAAAACTGAGAATATAGCATAATCTATATTGTTTATTTCTTTACTAGAAAAAGGAATATCACCGTATTCTTCTATATAGTTATTAATTAATTTCATATTTCCTCCTGCTACATTCTTCTTCCACCACTTCTATTTGAATATGACATGCTATTTAAATAATACAACACTTTTTGAACGTATGTTGCATTTAGTTCATCTTCATATGATACTTTTTCTACTTGGGTATGCATAAATTTGGCGGTTTCTTCTGGAGATAATAAGTCAAGGAATCTTCCTTGAAGGTTACTATAAAAACCTGTAATAGGGATTCCTTTTTTATTGATTACGAATTCTACTTCATCAGTTAATCTGGCATTGTTTTGACTTTTAGCAATGGTTTTAGCGGTTATTTTATCATCTTCTACACCTGTTCTTATAGCACCTGGTATATTTCTTAAGGTTAATATTGATTGGTTTTCAGCATCATAAATAAGCACTCTATTATTACCTTGTAATAAGAATTTCTTATTACGATACATATTTCTTATATTACGAAGAATTGTATGGTAATTATCATCATCTCTTCCATAATATTCACAACCGAATTCTTTTTCCAAGTTTCCTCTTACAGGATCGTAATTATAAATTGCGAAACTCTTCCTATTATAACAATTAGTTCCTGACCCAACAGCGAATCTGTTTTCATCTAGTTGAATTATGAATTGTGGCATATACATTTTTAGAAATGCCACCCCACTTCTATTGGTTAAATAATAGATTTCTCCAACATTGCTTAAAGCGAATTGTTTGTTATCAAACATTTTAACTATATCCCTCATATTAAAACCTCTTCTATTATAGATTATATCTAAAAAAACAAATAGTTACAAATTATTTGTTTCTATTTTTATCCAAATTATTATAAATTTGACAATATACTCCACTTCTTGATTGGTTAACTCTCTTCCTTTCTCAATATGATGTATTCTTTCTAAACAAGAGCGACAACAAAAACCATTAGCATGCATAGCTATAAAGGTTGGATGTACCTGACGCATTGGAGTTTGCTTTCCATCGTTTTTAGGACTAGCGGGAGCTAAACGAGAACGAATAAAATCATAAGTATCTTTTTCTATCTTATCGAGTCCCTTATCTTTTACATATTCTTGCATCTTTTTGTTTAGGTGAAAAGATCCTCTAAACTTTGTTTTTGCTAAACTTTCAATTTTTTTAATTATGTTCTCATCCATATTTTTCATCTCAATTATATGATAACTATTATATTAATTGAAAATCAAGTATAAAAATGCTATATTTATAATAGGTGGTTAATATGGAACGAGTTAATACTTCTGTATTGAATTTAGAAGATTATAATGTATATAAAGATTTAAGAGATATTATTAATAGTGGTAATAATAATGAAGTCTTACATGATCTTTTTGAGTCCATAAGAGATTCTTTGAAGGATGGTATATACCCTTTTAATTATATTCTTGATGCAAAAAATTTCTTAAAAAATAGAACTCTCATAAAAATTGACCATATTAAACAATTAAGAAAAAAACTTATGGAGTTGGACGGTTTAAATAAAAAAATTTCTGATATTTTAAAAGCAAAGGATAAAGATAATGTTTTTAGAATATTTGATAATATAAATCATAGTATAAAAGATAAAACGGAAGAAGTTACAAAAGATGATAAAATCTTTGTTACGTATAGTTTATATAGTGGTGATGATTATAAAGCTATAGTCGAAATTGATACAAATAAATTAATAGATGATATTAAAAAAGTATTTCATAAGTATAGTAAGATAGATATGTTAGAGTTAGATAATAAAAGTGTAACTAAGTATTTTGAAGATACTTTATTTACCGCTCAAGTATTTTGTAGATTTTCTGAGTACGTACGATATATAGATTTTACGATGTATGACAAAGATATTAGAGCATTGGAATTATATGAAAAATACAAAAAAGTTCTAGTAAAAATAAGAAATATAGTAGCTAATAGAATAAAATATATTAATAGTAATAAGAAAAAATGGAAACAACATAATATTTCTTTGGATACAGATAAAGAATTATTGAAAAAAATGTATGATAGTGAAAAACCATATATGTTTACTAGAGAAGAAGTATTTATAAGTACTTACCCTGATGCTTTTGAAAAGAATAAAAGCATTTAAAAAGTTCACATTATTTATGTGAACTTTTTTTATCTCTTTTAAATGTTACTAGATACAAAGCAACGAAGCAGATAATAAAGACTGTACCAATTATATATTTACCTGCATAGATAAAGCCTAGAGCAATAAGTGATAGTATAATAAAACCTATTACATCTAACGTATAACTTTCTTTTTTATTCTTATCATAAACCAAGAATGAAAAAGCATCTTTAGAACTATCAAGTAATTCTGCTAGTTCTTCTAAATCTTTATAATCTTTTAATTTATGTTTTTTATTGCCTGGTAATTCTACTTCCATATCAGTGTTAACGCCAAGTACTTCTTTTTTACCAAATACTCTACTAAACAATTCTTCTCTAGTTTTAATTATTGATTCTTTAGTAACGTTTTCATCCTTAAAATTATTATAATAATCTATTATTTTATTAATCATTTTTACATATTCTTCAGGTTTCTTTTTTTCTTCTTTTTCCATCTTATCACCTTCTACTATATTTTATCATACTTTATTCTTTTTTATTAGAGGATTTACATGAATAACTGTTAAATATATTTCTTCAACTTCTTTATCTATTTCTTTTTCTAAATTATTAGCAATATCATGAGAAGCAAAAGTACTAAGATTACCATCAACAAAGATAGAAAAAGATACTTGGTATTGATACCCTACTGGTGTAGCATTAAAATGTGTTACTTTTTCTATTTCTGTATGTCTTTTAACTATTGATAATACTTGTTTTTTTATTTCTTCTGGACAAGTTTTGTCCATTAGGACATCATAACTATTGATAAATATAGAAGAAGCATTAAAAATTATACACAAACCTATTAAGATGGCAACAATACTATCTATATATTTAATATTATTCATGGTTAAGATAACTGATAATAATGTTGAAGCTGTAATGAAACAGTCATTTCGATGATCATTAGCATTAGCTTTAACTAAAATATTATTATGTTTCTTAGCTATTTTATTGGTATAAAGATATAAACCAAATTTAGTAATTATAGTAATAATACAGATGATTATTAACCAAATACTATAATTATATGTTTCTGGTTTAATTAAACTTCTAGCAGCCCTGTAAATAACTTTATAACCTAATATAAGCATGATAATACTAATTATTAGAGAATAAAAGTATTCAGCTTTACCATGACCTAAATTATGATCATCATCGGCTTTTTTAGAAGCTATTTTATTTCCAATAAATGTTAATATTGAGTTTAAAATATCAGAGCCACTATTAATAGCATCAGCAATCATGGCCTGACTATTTGAAATAAAACCGATTATTATTTTTATAATAAATAGAAATATGTTACCAATTATTCCTAGGTAGCTAGCCTTTTTGGTATCATTATATCTTTCTTTCATATTTAACACCTTGTTTCATTTTCATATAAAAAGATATCATAAATAGATATCTTCTTCAATAACTATATAAAAAAAGAACAGATTCATCAATCTATTCTTCAACAATATTATTATTTTTATCAAAGTGAATGTCTATTACTTTACGAGCTGCTAGATAGTCACACATATGAACAAATTTTTCTTCTGGTGTTTTAGGTATAGGTAGTATAACATCACTATAATCACTAGTATTAAAACGACCCATATGACTAGCTATACAAGAAGAAACAAATTCTGCATCTTCTTTGGATATAGATAATTCTTTTAGATGAGATTTTAAGAATTCTACTGCTAATAAAGGATGATCAAATCTTGTATACTGTTCTTCTTTTTCATAACCTTTTTTTACACTATCATGTAATACTAAAGCCATTATTATTAAGTCTTTAGTACGACTTGGAAATTTATAGATACCAAACAATTCATAAGCCATACGAACGGCAGCTTTAGTATGTCTTACCAAGCCACCATCACCAATGGCATAACTTGGATGGTATTTACCTGTACTACTAGCAGGAATTGTAAAAAAATAATCAGGGATAGCATTAATCATAGTTATTAAAGATTCTTTAATATCTTGATCTACTATATATTTTAATTCTTCTTTAAAGCATTCTTCTTTATTCATCTTCTCACCTACTTGTTTTCGGATTTTAATACTGCTAGAAAAGCTTCTTGAGGAACTTCAACTTTACCTATTTGTTTCATTCTCTTTTTACCAGCCTTCTGAGCTTCTAATAATTTTTTCTTTCGAGATATGTCTCCGCCATAACACTTTGCTAAAACGTTCTTACGCATAGCAGCAATATTTTCACGAGCTATTACTTTACTACCTATACTAGCTTGAATAGGAACTTGGAATAATTGTCTTGGAATTATTTTCCTTAAGTTTTCAACGATAGTTTTTCCTCTATTATAAGCAAAATCTTTATGAACAATAATACTAAGAGCATCGACTATCTCGCCATTTATTAATATATCCATTTTTACTAAGTTTGATACTTTATAACCACATAATTCATAATCGAATGAGGCATAGCCTTTAGTCATACTCTTTAATTTATCAAAGAAATCATAAACTATTTCTGATAAAGGTATTTCATAATGAATATCTACTCTTGTTTCATCAATATATTCCATATTAATATAATTGCCTCTTTTATCTTGGCATAGTTCCATAATTGGACCGATATATTCACTTGGAACGAATATATTAGTTTTTATATAAGGTTCTTTAATTTCTTTTATTTTTACTCTGTCAGGCATTTTAGTTGGTGAATCTATTTGGATTATTTCGCCGTTTGTCAATTCAACTTCATAAATAACTGAAGGTGAAGTGGCGATAACATCTAAATCAAATTCTCTTTGTAGACGAGTCATTATGATATCCATGTGTAACAAACCTAGAAAACCAGTACGGAAACCAAAACCTAAAGCGTCACTATTTTCTGGTTCAAATGACAAACTAGCATCATTTAGTTTTAATTTTTCTAAAGCTTCTCGTAAAGCTGGAAATTTATTTGGTTCAACAGGAAATATACCGCTATAAACCATAGGTTTCATAGGTTGATAACCAGGTAGTTGCTCACTTGCTTCTTTTCTTAAAGTAGTAACAGTATCACCAACTTGAACACTACTAATATCTTTAATACTACCAGCTATCCATCCTACTTCTCCAGAAATTAATTCTGTTCTAATTTCTTCTTTCGGATGATTTACACCCAATTCAGTAATTTCATAAACATCTTTTGAAGCCATCATTTTTATTTTATCTTTAGAAGTGATTTTTCCATCAAATACTCTTACTAAAGCAATAACTCCTCGATAAGAGTCAAAATGACTATCAAATATTAACGCTCTAGTTGGAGCATCATTATTAACTACAGGAGCAGGTATTCTGTCTATAATAGCTTTTATAAGATCTTCTACACCTTCCCCTGTTTTTCCACTACATAATAATATTTCTTCTTCTTTAAAACCTAATACTCTTTTTAATTCATCTTTAACTTTAGGTATATCAGCATTAGGTAAATCTATTTTATTTATAACCGGTATTATTACTAAATCATCTTGCATTGCAAGATATAAATTAGCTAATGTTTGAGCTTCAATACCTTGAGCAGCATCCACAACAAGTAAAGCTCCTTCACAAGCAGCTAAACTTCTAGACACTTCATAAGAAAAGTCAACATGACCCGGGGTATCTATTAAATGGAGAATATAATCTTCGTTATTATAGTGATATGAAAGTTCTACAGCGTTTAATTTAATAGTAATACCTCTTTCTCTTTCGAGATCCATACTATCTAGTATTTGATCTTTCATATCATGTTTATCAACACCACCAGTTATTTCTAGAATACGATCTGCTAGTGTACTTTTACCATGATCAATATGAGCTATAATAGAAAAGTTTCTAATATTTTCTTGTTTCATAGTTCTTCACCTGCAAGGGAATTATATCATATTATGGGCAAAAGAAAAAGATTCTACAATAAAGTAGAAAGCATTATATTTTATATATCCTTTTCTTATTAATTATGACAATAGTAACTACTATTATAGATAGTATTCCTATTCCTAAGCCTATAAATGTACCAGTTTCAGGATTATCTATTGTAGAATAATCTTTTTCTTCTACTGGATCTAAAGAATCTTTTTTACTATCAACATCTATTATATCCTCTGGTTGGTTATTTTCTTGATTCTCTACTAAAACTGGCTCAAATGACATTACTACACCATCATAATTTCCGTTGTTACCAATGTTACCATATGGTGCATCAAACGAAGCAGCTACGTATAGTTTATTATTTACTGGGTTTATTTTAGATTCATTGAATAAAACGTGACCACCATTATTAATTTTATATTCATATTTTGCTAATAAGTTTAAATTAAAATCAAAATAATAAATATTGGAACTAGTTGTTGCTACCATTTCTATAACGGCAATTTTATCTTCTATAACATGAGTAGAATAAAGAATCGTAGTACCACGTTCTTTTTCTTTTAGTAATAGTTCATTAAAAGTATTTTGCATAACAGAATCTAAACCACTAGTTGGTTCATCTAATATTAGAAGTTTAGGTTCGTGGATTAAATCAAGAACAATGCCTACTTTTTTTAGATTACCTAAAGATAGATCTTCTATTTTTTTATTCTCATCTATTTTAAAAAGTTTTACTAATTATTTCTTTTTTTAGCGGTATTCTTTTTATAGAATTGTTCATGATAGTCTAACATTTGTTTAACAGTAAAATCGTTATATAAGTGAATTTCACTAGGTAGGTAGCCAATAATTGCTTTAGTTTCTAAATCATCTTTAGTAAACTCTTTACCACTTATTAGAATAGTACCACTTGTTTTATTAATGATATTCATTACGGAATGAATAGTAGTAGATTTACCAGCGCCATTAGGCCCAATAAAACCAAATATTTCTCCTTCTTCTAAAGAAAAGATACATCTTCTACACCCCGTATTTTTCCATAGTACTTTTTAAGTTTTTTACCTCTAATATAGTTTTGATAATATCACCGTATCTCTAATAATATTATACATATTCGTTATAAAAAAAACTAGAATAAAAAAGGAGACTACTTAGTCTTCATTTCTTTCGTTATTACCATTTCCTTAGCAACTGGTGTACCAAATCTATTTTCTTGACCCTCTGTTAATACTACCTTATCATTATTTTCAAATACATAAATATCGAAACTTTCACCAGCTTCCCTAGAAGGATAATGCATATTTCCAACTATTCTATATCCATCTATGGTGTTTTCTATAGAAGCGCTCTCGTGTTGATATGCAGGTCTATTAGGGTATCTTCCCCCAAACTTAAACGGCACAAAAACAATATGTTGATTTGGCCAACGTTGGTCTTTTGGTAAATAGTAAGTGTATTCACCATCTTGAGTTATAGCTTGGCCAGGCTCCCTATAATCCCACTTACCTGTAAACGGATTTTGAGTACAGCGTGCTTTTACTTTAACAGTATTTCTCATCGTAAGACAAATATACTCTGGTCCTGTAATTTCAAATCTTTCGCTAGTTTCTATTAATTCAACACCAATAACTTCATAGCCTAGATAAACATCCCATGAATAAGTGGTATTCACTAGATTTTCCAAATTATATTCACAACTATTGCCATTATAACCCGTTAATTCTTGACACGGAATCATTTTTTTTATGATGTGCTGGTTTTCTTCTTTAATAACATCTTTTTGTTTGCTATCATATTCTTCATACATTGAAGGATATCTCTGATCTATTGTTTGTCCATTTTTATCCTCCTCAACTGCAACTGTTGTAATAGGATTTTTGGCTGGTCTAGTTTGACATCCAGTAAATGTAAGTGTGGCAGCCATAGCAATGGCAACAATACTTTTATTTGACATAAATAATTCCCTCTTTTGCTTTAATATAAAACTTGCCTTATTATATGTTTCTCTATAATAAAAGTCAAGAGTAATACTAGTTGGATTTTTTCTTTAGAGCTTCTACGATATATTTTTCTCTTTTTAAATCTATTTCTTTAACATTAGAGCTTGGTAACATTTGAAAGTCTTCCTTGGTATAAGGAGTACTCTTCTTTTTAAAGAATACTACTTCCACAGTTGAATGTTCAGTCCCATCAAAACCATAGCCTTCACTTACCTCTTTAAAGCCTAAACTATGATAAAGATTCTTAACTCTTAGATTATGCATTAGGCAATCAAAACCGATTTCTGCAAAACCTGCACCATGCATTTGTTCAATAAAGTTAGTAAGCATTCTTGTTCCTATTTTATTACTACGATATTCAATATCTACACTAACATTTATTAATATATTAGTCATCAGGGGTTGTTTGGCGTCTAAGCCCATAAGTTTGGTAGCGAAGAGTCTTGGGTTGAGAACCATAAAACTTAACACATAACTCTTTGTATTCTCATATGAAATAACTATGCCGAAACCGTATAAATACTCATATTCACCTGTTTCTTTGTTAAATCTTTGGGCATAGCTACATAATCATCATTTGCCATATCGTAATACCTATAAGCATCTCCTGGGTTATAAGATTCATCTGGATGCTTATTAACCACTGTATATACAGAAATATTAGGGTCATGGATAACATGTGTTTGTCCATTAAGAGGTCTAACCTCTATATATTCAGGTTCTTCGACAAAATATGTGAGTGTATGTTCTCCTGGAGCTAATGGTATCATTACCATTTTTTGATCAGCCAAACCATCAAAATAGAAATCGCTTTGTGAAGTTTTTCCTTCATCTCCTGATTGCTCTGAACCGGTTTCTAAAGTACTGGTAGTTGCACTTTGTGCTTGTGATGCGGCGCATCCTTTGAATATTGTTGTTGTCGTCAAACATAATGATAAAACTAATGAAGTAAATGCTCTTTTTTCCATATCGGTTTCCCCTTCTAGTTAAGTGTTATAACACTATAGTATATTTCTTTCAATTTATTACACAAAAAAATATGTTGTTCTGTCCACAACATACTTTTTTTGTGACTCACTGTAAATCATATAATATTGACAGATACTATATAACTTCTTACCTATTTGTCACATATACGTACTACTTAATAGTTTGACAAGATAAACATTAAAGATAAACTTTAATAAAGAGTTTTATAGGAAAATTGACAACGAATCATCAACCAAGAAATATCTAAAATACTTCTTATATAAAACTCAAAGTTATAAGATAAATGAAACTTTAAAAATATATCCAAGGATATAAATTACTCTTAAGACAAGTCTTAAAAGGGAAGAAACACATACCAAATAACAACTTTCTATTAAGTATCTTTAGTATACTATTAATCATATATAGTGTCAATAAATATAATTAAACTTTTTTGTAAATTTGTCAAATGCTGTATTAATCAAGTACAGCTTTGATTCTTCTTACTCCTGCAGAAGAAGCTTCTTCTTTTTTTATGTGGAAATGACCAAGTTCTTTAGTGTTTTTTACATGTGGTCCTCCACATAATTCTTTAGATACATCCCCAATTGAATAAACTGTAACACGATCAGGATATTTTTCAATAAACATACACTCTGCTCCTGAATCAATTGCAGCTTGTTTGTCCATTTCTTCTACTGTTACATCAATTCCTTCTTCTATCCATTTATTTACTAAATCTTCAGCTTGTTGTTTTTCTTCGTCGGATAGTTTGTGATCACAACTAAAGTCGAAACGCATTCTTTCATCAGTGATATTTGAACCTCTTTGATGAACATCTGGTCCAACTACAACTTTTAATGCTGCGTTAAGTAAATGGGTTGCTGTGTGATATCTAGTTTCTTTTTCAGAATCACCTGCTAATCCACCTTTAAATTTACCTTCTGATGCTGTTCTACTCTTTTCCTGATGTTCTTTAAATTTTTGTTTATATCCTTCAACATCAACTTTTATACCTTGTTCTTCAGCTAACTCTAGAGTAAGTTCTAGTGGGAAACCAAAAGTATCGAATAAATGGAAAGCCGTTTCACCATCTATTTCTTTATTATTCTTGGTTACTTTTTCAAACATTTTTAGACCTTTTTCTAGAGTTTTACTAAATCTTATTTTTTCGTTTTTCAATTCTTCAATTACTATATTTCTATTATCTTTGATTTCACCATAATAATCGCTATATTTATCCATAATAGCACCTGCTATTTCTTCTTCCCAATTAGAGTTAATATCTATTTCTAAAGTTTTAGCATGTCTTATTGCTCTTCTAATAAGCCTTCTTAGTATATAACCTTGATCAGTATTTTTAGGTTTAATACCTGCTGGATCAGCTAGTATAAAAACAGAAGTTCTTAAGTGATCAGCGATAATACGCATACTACGTTCATTACCTTCATATTTTCTATTAGATATTCTTTCTATTATACTTATAATATCTTTCCAAATTGATGATAAGTAGTTATCATTAACTCCTTCTAAGATAGCTGTTGTTCTTTCTACACCCATTCCTGTATCAACATTTTTCTTTGGCAATTCAATTACAGAACCATCTGCTTTCTTTTCGAATTCCATAAAAACATCGTTCCAAATTTCAACCCATCTATTATCTTCTGGATCAAAACTATCAGGAATAGGATCATTGCTTCGCCAGTAGAACATTTCTGTATCAGATCCACAAGGGCCAGTTTCACCAGCAATCCAGAAATTATCTTCAACAGTTTTAGCTATTCTTTCTTTTGGTATTCCTAAACTTAACCATTTATCATATGATACTTTGTCAAACGGAATCAAATCACTACCTGCATAGACAGTAACTGCCAATCTTTCTACTGGAATGTTTAAAATAGTTGTTAAGAATTCAAAACTCCAAGAAATTGCTTCTTCTTTGAAGTAGTCTCCTAAACTCCAGTTACCTAACATTTCAAAGAATGTATGGTGGAAAGAATCACCTACTTCTTCTAAATCGTTAGTTCTAATACATTTTTGATAATCTGTAAGTCTTGTTCCATATGGATGTGGTTGACCCATTAAATATGGTATTAATGGTTGCATACCAGCTGTATTAAATAGGACGGAAGGGTCATTCTCTGGTACTACTGGAGCACTAGGAATTTGTTTGTGACCTCTTTCGACAAAAAAATTAATATATAAGTCTTTTAAATTCATTTTTATCTTCCTTTCAATATTTCTTCTATTTGTTCATTTATTCTTTCGTTATTCTCAATCAAGTAATCATAATCTTTATAATCTTCCAATTCTTTTTCTGTAAGGTGATTTTGTTCTTCAATAGTAAGTTTACGATTAGATTTTTTACTACTTACTTTAATTACTATAATATTATAATCACTATTTTTTAGATAATTAATTTCATTTAATAATCTAACATCACTAATTATGACATTTTTTATGCCTAGAGATTCGTATACTATGATATCATCTAACATCCTTTTGGTAAGAATGTTTTCATCAACCGCTCGTAGTTTATCGCCAGTAGTTTGTAAGAATTTACGTGGTTTGTTATCGTCATTGCCATCCCACTCACCTAATTCTAAAGCAAATAATTTAATATACTTACTTAATCCAGTTATTACTGAATCAGGCAATTGTTCTTTTAACAGATTTGCCACATAATTTTTACCACTACCAGCTTTTCCTGCTATTAAATAAACATTCATAGTATACCTCCTAAAAAAAACCACATTACTTGCAAGGAGCAAATAATGCGGTACCATCCTTTTTTTTACTTAATTATAGATAACGGTATTACCGATTAGTCTCTTAAGGTAGCTATTTCGTTAGTAACTGCTTAGTTTTCACCAACCACTAAGTCTCTAGAAAAGTATCCTAACTACTTTGTCTTCGTCATCAACTAATAAAATGATTATAGACCAAATTGTTTTATTTGTAAAGTTTTTTAAGACTTCTTTAGAAGGCAATTTTTAATTGTTACTTCATGATATTTTACTACTTGGTTCTTCTAATACCGGCTCTTCGTTATAGCTATCTGTCTCTTCTTCTCCGGCTCCATTTCTACTTGTCGAAGTTCCTCTTCTAAAGAACACTCCCAACTTCTTCTAGACGAAACGTAACCAGCAACTTGGGATTGGGTTATTACTTTGAAAAGAGACTATACTTAGTCATTTTAGCTAGGATATGTAAAGAATTTTTATTAATTCTTTGTTATGGAGCGACGGTATTTATTTGGAACTAACTATATAATTATTTTCCCATTAATCTCATTACCTTATCCTCTCCATAAGGCTATCTTTTTAATTCGCTAAACGTCTTTTTTAGAACCAAAGAGTTATCGACAAGTGGGGTAAAGATGCCCAATTCTCCACTAGCAATCATTCCTAAGAACCCTACCAACCCTTTTTTTCTTGCTTCTTGAATCTGTATCGCTGCATCAAAATACCCATTTCTTCCATAGTAATTCACTAGATATTCTGTAGCCTTCGGATCAGAAAGACATTGTAATAAATAATAGATTGCTTTAAGTATTTTTTTGTCTTCAGTGTTATCATTTTTTATTAATTCTATTACATTTACTCCTAATGGATTTTGAGTAACAAAATCAAGAACTTTGCTCTTTAGATTTGAAATACTAATAAAGTCTAGAAATTGTTGTTTACTACTAATAACTTCATTTGAACTATCTAATATAATACGAGCTAGTAAGTCTAACGCTGGACGATTACCCATGAGTGATATGTTTCCTGTTTTATATTTCGCTTGATCAGCTATTATTCTTAAAATCTCAGATTGTAAATCCACATAAAACGATTCTTCTAACCAATACGAGAATTTGATATCGGGATATTTTCTTTCCAAGCCGACTGTTTTTAAGTAGGGAACAACCATTCCTGGTACACCTTGCCATATATCTAAGTCAACTCTGGTAATTCCTTTCTCCCTTAAATCGTTTTTTAGCAAATACTCTACTGCATCACAGCGAATTATCTCTTTTAATTTTTCTTTTGCTAGCGCTGGGAATTGTGGGCGGACAATTCTATTGAATAGTTCTATTACATTTGGATCGTATTCAATAGCATGAATTTCTTTTATTTTTTGGGGATGATCGTATAATAGTCTAAAATGAGAGTATCCTATACCTAAACCACCTGTATATACTACTTCTCCGTCTTTTTTTATATCTTTATCTTCAGATGCTATATCTTCAAATCTTGAATCGTGCTCATACTGTTCTTGTACTTCCGAAGCCATCCATAGTTCTCTAGATTTGGTACATAGGGATTGAAAAACAATATTCTGATCAGTATAGTAAAGATTTAATTGTCTAATTAGATTATTATCTCTACTATCTTGATTTATTTTTGAAAGTTGGTTTCTAATTTGTGATTTAAAAAGTCCATAAACTACATTTCCAATATAAACGGGGAATACCATCTTTATTGTACTTCTGTAAGGATCTTTTCTTATTGTTGAAGCGGCAAGATATTGTACATTTACCCCTTTAGGAAGTTCCATATTTTTCCCTTTATAGAATGCCAAGCCCGTTTTTATAAAATCATCAAAACAAAGTGTCTCATTCTCTGCGTCTAAAGATCTCATAGCCAAATTTTCTATTGTTCCTTTTATACTTGAATCTATAGTTATCATAAGTCTTCTCCTCTTTTTTGGGTGTTATATTATCACTATATGAATTATATTTCAAATTTTTCAATAAAAAAGAAGACTATAAGTCTTCATATTTATTATGTTTCATAATGGTACTAAAGAATAGTGATGTTACTAAACTTAAACCAATTATCATTATCAAGAGAATCATAGCATCTCCAGTCTTAGGGTTTTTAACATCAACATCTGCCATTACTTGATTTATATCTTTATTAGTGTTAACTACTTTTCTATCAGGATTAACTACTTCTAAATTAAGTACATATCTATCATTATTAATAGTAGTTGTTAATATCGTATTTCCTACTTTAATTGGTACAATATTTCCTTCAACAACACTAGCTACAGATGGATCAGTAATGCTCCAACTAGTGTTATTAGCTATACTAAAATATTCATTTATATTAAAGTCGGTGTCACTTAATACTAGTTCTTTGTTTTTTTCAATATTTTCGGCATAAACTAAGAAGGGAATTAGTAATATTACTAAAAACGTTAAATATTTTTTCACTTCTACACCTTCTATTCTATTTTTATTTTATCATAGTATTTATATTTTAAGAAATAGAAAAAAATAATATTCAGTTATTTTATTATAACTTTTTTATATATTATTATTTTCTTCAAGTATTTTATTCATAAGATTTGTCTTACGCATTGTTGAATAATCATTGTTTATGGCGGTTAGAAAAGCTTCTTGTTCACCAATTATTACTAAGCTTTTTTTAGCTCTTGAAACACCTGTATAAATAAGTTTATTATATAACATTTTATAATAAGCTTTAGATATAGGCATTATTACATGAGAGAATTCAGAACCCTGACTCTTATGAATGGTAATCGCATAAGCGTGTTTAATATTAATTAAATCTTCTCTAGTATAGATTACTTTATTACCATCAAAATCAATGGTTAAATAGTCTTTTTTAGTTGGAGTTTGAATAGTCGTAATGCTTTTAATATAACCAATATCACCATTAAATACGTTATTATCAGGATCATTAACAAGTTGTAAAACTTTATCTTCTTCTCTATATATAATATCCCCATATTTTATTTCTTTTTTTTCATCTGAAGGAGGATTAAAAACTTTTTGTAATAGAATGTTTAAATTATCTATCCCATTTTCTCCTTTATACATTGGTGCTAAAACTTGAATATCGTCTTCTGTCAAACCTTTTTCGCTACTCATTACACATATTTTCTTAATCATCTCTTTGATACTTGGTCCAGAAGCGTTTAAGAAGTTATAATCATCCTTTTGTTCCATGAAGTCTGGATTTAGACTTTTACTTTTAATTTCTTTCGCAAGTATAGGTATATATGAATTTTCACTTTGACGATAGATATGTTCAAGAGGAATATGAGCAAATAAATTAGTGTTAATAATATCATTTAAAATCATACCCGGCCCTACTGAAGGAAGTTGATTTGTGTCTCCTACTAATATTAATTTTATATTGTGATTGATACCTTGCAATAAAGAATGGAATAAATAGGTATCTATCATAGAAGTTTCATCAACTATTACTAATTTATGATAATTCTTATTAAATTCATTAATTTGAAATTCATCTGTCTCTCTATTCCATTTTAAATAGCGATGAATAGTTGAAGCAGGAAGTCCAGTCGATTCGCTCATCTTCTTAGCAGCTCGTCCAGTTGGAGCTAATAAAGCTATTTTATTTAAGGCATCTTTAGGATTGATATTATTTAATCTAATATATAGTTGAACAATAGCATTTATAATTGTTGTTTTGCCGGTTCCTGGACCACCAGTAATGATACTTACTCTGTTTTCTAGTGATTCTCTAATTGCATTCTTTTGTTCTTTATTATATTTAACACCTTTTTCTGCTTCTAAATTAATTATTAAGTCATCAAAATCATTTATTACTTCTTTATTATACTTATTTATTAATAAAAGATTATTAGCTATCATTTCTTCATAGATATAATACTCTTTTAAAAAGTACTTATCTACATCTGCAAGAATTATCTCTTCTTCTAAGATTAGTTCGTTTAGATAAGTTGAAAACTCATCTTCTTCAATAAATATTTTGAATTCATTTCTGATAAAAGCAAATAATTCTTGTTTAGAACAGTAAGTATCTCCGTTTTTCATGCCTAACCTTTTAAAGGATTCTATAAGACAAGCTTTTACTCTTTCTTTAGCATCAGCAGCTTTCATACAAAGAAATACTTTATCTAATTTGTTGAAATCGATTATATCAATTAGTGAATATATTTTTTCTTCAACTATACTTAATGTATTCTCTCCGTATTTATTAATGATTGTTAAGCCTTCATTTATTGTAAAACCTAGTTTTTGTAAAGAAATTATTATTTCATCAGTACTTTGATATCTATTAATTGAGTCATATATTCTAAGAGCTTTTTTCTCAGAAATACCTGGGACTTGTAGTAAAACATTGGCATCTTCTTTAATTAGTTTTATGGCATCATCACCTAAGGTATTAACAATGTTTTCAGCAGTTTTTTCTCCACAACCTTTTATTAAAGGACTAGATAGAAAAGAAATAACTGCATCTTTTCCTTTAGGTTCTTCTTTTTCATATGATGTCACTTGATATTGCTTACCATAACGGGCATTATCAATGTATTTACCATATAATATGTAATAATCTTCCCCATTAACTTCTGGGAAGTAACCAGTAAAAGTAATTGTTTTGTTAACTAGTTCTTCTAGTTCTTCAGTTGCTTCTTTAACGCGAAAAAGACCAACTTTATATCCGTTGTCACCTTCATAAATCATCTGTTTAAATTTACCGCGTATATACTCCACTTTTACCACCTCTTATATAATAACATAGAGCAAAATAAAAAGCGAATATTTTTTCGCTTTTCTAAGTTATTTTTATATTTAACATCTTATGTCCAAATTGTTGCTTTTTTACATTAAATTCTTTCCCTTTAAAATGAGAATGAAGCATATTAAAGGAATAGGATCTTAGTAAGCCTATTTTAGTGTTTTCATTTACAAATATTTCATAATCATATGAAAAGGCAAAATCCATCTCCTCATCTCCTATTATAGAAATTATACAAATAAAAAGTGATTATTTCAATCACTTTTTCTAATAGTTTCTTTTTCGTTTGTAAATTTATAGATATACTTTTCAATAATTTCAATTATACTTTTACAAGCTTGTTCATCAGCTGTAACTTCTACGGTACGGTACATATAATTAAATCTAATTTAGACAATCCTTAAACAAGTTAATCGACTCATTTAATTAGTTTTCCAGACACTTCTTCGACAGAAGCAGAAGTTATTAATACATCATAGCATTCATTTTCTTTAAGCTTTTCATCTACTATTACTTTTAAATAGTTTTCAGTATGACCAACACTATAATCATCTTTAACTTCTTCTATTAAAACATTTAATTCTTTATTTAAGAATTGTTTATTGTAATTTTGTTGTAATTCTTCATCTATTTTTATTAGTTCTCGAGCTCTTTTTTTCTTGATACTATTATCTATTTGATCTTTCATCTTAGCTGCCACTGTTCCCTCTCTTTTCGAATATGGGAATACATGTATCTTACTAAATTTGCATTCTTTGCAAAAAACTATACACTCTTTAAAATCATCTTCTGTTTCTGATGGAAATCCAACAATTACATCCGTTGTTAGATTAATATCGGGACGTGCATTACGAATTCTCATTACTAAGTTCAAATACTCTTCTTTGGTATATTTTCTATTCATTAATTTTAAAATTCTACTAGAACCAGATTGTAATGAGATATGAAGATGCCCACATATTTTAGGGTTATTCTTTAATTCTTTAATAAATTCATCAGTAATACTTGTTATTTCGATACTAGATATTCTTATTCTTTTTAACCCATCTATCTTAGATATTTCTTTTATCAAATCAACCAAGTTATAATCTGTACCTCTACCATATGATCCTGTATCGATACCTGTTAAGACAATTTCTTGGTGATTCATATTAACAAGGCTTTTTATTTCTTCAATTGTAGATTCAAAATCTTTACTGCGTACTGAACCTCTTACATAAGGGATTACACAGTAAGTACAAAAGTTATCACAGCCATCTTGAATTTTAACGAAAGCTCTTGTTTTGTCACTAAATTTAGTAACACTCATATTTTCAAAAGTAGTATCTCTTCCTTCATAGAAATCTACTATTTTTTTCTTGTTTTTTTGATAGTTCTTAATCTGATTAACTAATATAGATTTATCTCTATTACCCATTAAAATATCTATATCTAAATCTAAATATTTATCTTTATTATGTTCAGCTGAACAACCACATACTACTATCATACTATGGGGATTATTTCTTTTGATACTTCTTATTGATTTTAAGGATTTATTGTCAGCAACGTTAGTAACACTACAAGTATTAATAATTATAATATCAGGATTATCATCACTATAAATGAATTTTTCTTTTTCCATTTGTTCCTTAATATATTCTGATTCGTAACTATTAACTTTACAACCAAATGTAACTATTTTAAATGTCATTTTTATTCCTCCTTAAAAAAGAAAAAGTATCTAAAAATACTTTTTTATTTATTTAATAAATACTGTAGTTGTTTTAAACTATCCAAAAATTCTTCTTCATGTTCATATGATACAAGAGATATTTTTGTGTTTAATTCTTTTTTTATTGGATCTAATTCTATTTTTCCAGTACTGTCTAAATCAATCTTTTTTACTTCGATATCATCTTTTACTTCTGTACTTTCATATCCAATTTTAACATTATCTTTATTTTTTAACAATTCATCATAACTGATTATTGCCTTTTCTTCTTGTTCAGCTTCAAAATCAGTTAATTTACTATTGCTCTTAGGAGCATTTTCTAATATTTTAGATAATTTTTGTAATTCAAGCATTTCTTTATTAGTATTATCTTTTTTGCTTTTTAATTCTTTTGTTAATTGTCTATTCTCAGAATAAACTAAATAAACCATTACTAACGAAATAACTATCAAGGATACCACAACTATCAATAGTAATAAATCATGATTAGTTATATCACTTAATGTACTCGTCAACATATTACCACCCTATTATTATTTTATCATAATTTTTTTTATAATAATCTGTTATTTTACAGTTATTTAACTAGGATATAAGGATTTTCCTTAGTTCCTTCACCTTTTGCTACAGCACTACTACTTATATTTATTACTGGACGAATATGAATGTTTTCATTAATAATATTACTTGCTAATGAACCATTACCTGTTAAGGCAAACATTCTAACAACACTTTCGTTTTCTATAGAATGAGATCCAGTTGTCCAAGTATTATTAGTTATACTACTATTATATAAGTAAAATTTAGTATTTTCTCCATCTCTACTACCACCAGCAAAAATTATTTCTTCTGGAGATATTAAACCAACTTTACTTAGATAAGATGTAGAAAAACATCTATATGTAATAGCATTTATATTCATTCTTTCATGAGTAGTAGGATATCTAACACCATTTCTAATGGTATCAAAACCACTATCACTACAGAATGAACTTGCTACTAATAAATCTTCATACTCAGCAATGTTTTCTTTCATCCAATTATTAAGATTATTAATAATAGAACTTTTTTCTAATAGCACTAGATTACTTTTATTTTCATCTTCATTGATATTAAATGGGACTTCATTTATATCATTTTCATCTAAAATAGCTCTAACTGTTCCGTCACCATTTATTCTTATAATACGATACATTTTATTGTTAATTTTGACATAATTGTTTTTTACGTCTCCTCTAAAATAATATGTAATACCATAATCATCGTAGCTTTTGTTTAAGCCTTCATCTTCTAATGCCACTTCACCTATTGTTGTTTTAGGACTAATATTGAAAACATTATCATTTAATACTAAGTCAGCAAGAGTATTTTTGTTAATTGACTCATTTTCTACTGTTATTTTACCCTTAATACTTGTTCTGTTTTTTTTGTTTTCTAAAACTAAAGTATAACGAGCAGTAACATTAGGTTCAATTAATAAAACTGATTGAAGTAAATTCTCTCCATTTACTAATTTTATATTGTTTACTTCCTCTTTCTTAGAATTTAATAGTTTTACTTTGATATTATTTTTTATAACTTCAGTATCTTTTAAGTAAATAGTATAATAAATTCTACTAGAACTAGTATTAGTTACCGAAAAACTATATTCATATTTTTTATTAGTAGGATAATCTAAATCTATTTTATTACCATCTAAATAGTTAATAGCTAAATCACCTATGTTAAAGACGATAGCGTCTACTTGCTTACCTTTTGGTTTATGACTATTCAAGCGACTATAAGTTAGCCCAGATAGCATAAAAACTAAGAATACTAATGTAATGATAACAAGAACTAAGTTATAAGCATTAATTTTCTTCTTTTTCTTTTTATTTTGCATAAAAACCCCCTACGCATGCAGTTATTATACACTTTTTTTACAAAATTACAAGTTTTAAGCTGGATTAAAAAAAGAGATATTAAGATATCTCTATTATTGTATTGCTATTTGGATACGTATTTGCTGGATCGATCATGTTAAGATACTTCTCTGTATGATTACGAACATCATTAACTATTTTTACTTTACCAGCTAATACTTTGACATTACAACAATTATCTTTTCCTGTTCTATTTAAAGATTCTATTATTAAACGAGAATTTTCAATACTATCTAGTAATGTTTTATCGTTATAGCAAAAATGTTTATATTCTTTACCGTTGTATTTTATTATCAATTGGTATTTTTTGGCGTTTTTGACATTACAACGTGGTAAATAATCCTCATAATGAATAAATTTTTTAGGCAGTTTAAAATTCTCTATTTCTTTATTTAAGTATTTTAATAAACCTTCTTCACCATAGATAATTATGGATGTGTCCTTAGTTAAGTATTTAGAAATTATCTTTTCTGATGCAAAACCAGTTTCATATCCTTCTACTATTTCTTCACTAATAACTATTTCTAAATTAATTCTAGAAGATTTTTCTGCCATACTTTTTAGTTCTTCTAAGAAAATAATATCAGAATATTTTTTTACACTATATATAATATTTAAAGTAACTTTTAATCCTGTACTAAGTATTCTTTTAGCAAAAGAATAGACAGCGTTAATACCATAATTAGAGCATATTGCTATTATATTATTACAATCTCTAATACTATTATAATAAGTATTTCCAAACAAACCTTTTATTGTTACTTCGCTACGTTCTTTAATGTTTCTTAAATAGACTGATACTAATCCAGATTCTTTCTTTAAAACACTTATTTTATATTCCGATTCTTCTTTATTACTACTTTCTATTACATAGTATGGTCTTGAATAGTAATTACCAGCAATATATACCGATAAAACTATATATTCCCCAGGGCGATGTACTGGTATATTGCGACTATTTTTTGGTGATAAAGTTAGAATTGTGTTTTCTTCTAACTCTTCTTTATTCTTAACATAGAATACTTCATTATTAAGGCTTAATTGTTTATTAAGTTTATCTAAAGAATCTTGGGAAGATACTAAAGAATTATCACCATCATCAATGTAATCTAAACGATGATTAAGTAAGTTTTTAAAATCTTTGTCATCTAATTTAAATAATTTAAGACTTTTTTCGTAGTTCATATTATCACCTCTTTACTACCCTTTCGGCAATAAAACTACTAGTTAAGAGCATATTATTAAAGGTTCCACCCATAATGCCATACTGACTACAGAAATGTAAGCCTTTTATAAATTCTTCTTCTTCATAATTAATATATCTCATTATAGTATTATCAAGAGTTTTTAATTTATAGCCAAAATAACTTGCATCTTTATATTTACGAAGATAATCAATTGGAGTAACTACTTGGATTTCTTCAATATAATCTCTTATTCTTATTCCTGTTTTTTCTTCAAAAGCAGTTATTAAGTTATTAGTTATATCATCAACACAATCACTATAATTATCATAAGAAGTATAGTTTTCAAATATTTCATTATAAAAATAGGTCTCAAAAGTCATAAATGTTGTTCCCTTAGGAGAAATATTAGAATCGTAAAGGTTATTAACTGTTACAACGCTGTTATTGTTATTAATAGTGGACATTTTATTATATTCTACATCACTGTCTAAAGTATTATAAATAAGATATTTTGAACAGTCTAAACCTAATTCTTTTGGAGTTCTATTTAATCCTAGATAAATAGTAAATGGAGAACCATCAGAAACTCTTTTATTGCATAGTTGAAGAGCTTCGCGAGGTACTTCGTCAATTTCTATTAAACCATTATAAACTTTAGAAGGATTTATATTGGTAATAAAATTAGAAGTATAGTAGATTTCTTTATTTAAAAGTACTCCTGTTACTTCATGTTCTAAAGTAATTATTTTATTTATCTCAACATCGTTTATGTAATTACCACCCAATTTTAAATATTCTTGAAATATTTTATAGGCGAAGGTTTCAAAACCTTCACTTGGTATTTTGATATTATTGGAT
The DNA here is from genome assembly GCA_947305065.1 of uncultured Mycoplasmatota bacterium. Lineage (GTDB taxonomy): Bacteria > Bacillota_I > Bacilli_A > RF39 > UBA660 > Coprovivens. The sequence goes on from CAMZCT010000002.1 coordinate 118,146, forward strand.
ACTAAGTTATACATAAATGAAGCATATTCGATAAAGGATAGTTCTGTTTCTGAAGTAGCAAAATAAATCCAACAAGAATTTATTATTTCTTGAGCAGAAATAGGCATATCTAAGTAATCTAATATTTCACTTACTGATCTATTGATTACTTTTACAAAGTTAGGGAATTTTTCTTTTACTTCCTTATTATCAATGTCATATTGAATAATATGCTTTATCGCTTGCTGACATTCTTCGGCTATATTGAAGAATTCTTGAACACTGGTTTTACTACCAGGAACATATTCTTCAACTTTTTCAATAAAATTATCTATGCCAACAGGTAATAAGTATTCTTTTTTTAAGCTATTATCTTTACTTATAGCAATTATGTGGTGAAGATTATTATCAGATAAATAAGTAGTTTCTATATTTAATTCTTTTAGGGTTTTATTAATTAAGTCCGCATTATCTTCATCATCAAAAGTAAAAGTATTATATATATTAGAAAAGGTGAAACGACGTTTTAGATATGTATCTGTAAAATTACCAACTCTTCTATTTGGATTAGCTAGAAGAACTCGTTTTTCCTTTTTTAGGATAAATAAAGCTGTAATAAGACTGTTAATATCATTACCATATACTATAGCATCATAACTATCCATAATATCCCTCTATTCTATCAAGATTATAACATATTTTTTTAGACATTTATATACGTTAAAAAATAATCTAATTATTAATTAGATTATTTTATATTTGTATTAAGAATTCTTTTATAATTTATTAATAAGTAAAATAAGGATAATAAGATAAAAAAGACATTAATTGCCGAGAAGGCTAATAAAATAAAGTTGTAATCATCAGCAGGATTTATTAGGAAGATAATACCTATAACTAATAAACTTGCCAATAATGGAACATATGTTATTAAACGATTCTTAATGATATTATTAGAATCTTTCTCTTTAAAAGCAATAAATCTAAAATCTAGTATTAGCCCTAATAAACTTATAAATATTGTTAGTAATAATGGATTTATTATCAAGAATAAATATGTAAATTTACTAACTTTATAGAATAATAATGTTATTAGGAAATTAACTATTATTATTGGTAAACTAGTTATAATATTAACTAGGAATTTAGCTAGTAATATTTTAGAAAACTTAATAGGTAAACTCTTAAAGTAAACAATATTACTCTTTTCTAGTGATAAAGAGTTAATAGTTGTACAAGAAGAGGCAGCAGCAAATGATAAGAAAAACATTAAATATATACCAAAATCATGCAATTTACTATTTTCTATTGGATCTGTAATTAAAGTAATTATTAAATACGATACCATTAAACTGATAGAAAAATATATACTACTATGAAAATAGGTTTTGTTATTAAATAATGTTAATAATTCTTTGTGAATGATACTTCCAACTTTATTCTTTTTCTTAGCCACTTTTACTTCTTTATTTTTACTAAGTTTAACACCTCTTACTCTGGATAAAAGATAGGTATAATTAACAGATAGATGTTTAATAAAGAAACTAAAGATAATAACAGGCAAAAAGATTAGTAATAAGGTTGTTATAATATTGTTCTTTAATATAGATGTTTTAAATAAATATATAAAAGGATTTATAAATGTCAATCTTGTTACTACACTATTAATATTTGTAGTATCTACTTTATTAAATAAGAAGTAGATAGCAGATATTATTAATAATATTATTAATATTCTGGCAATATTATATTTTTTCTTTTTTATTCCTTGATTGCAATAGGAATCTACAAAAGCATATATAGTACCTAGCATCATGGGAATAAGAGGTATTGTAAGCCCTGTTAATAAATATATTAAACTACTCGTTTCAGATATACTTACACTACTTTTTAAAGCATAATAAGGAGGAAACATTATAATTATTATATATATTAAATTCTTTATGTATGTCGTAAATAATTTACTAATTATTATTTCTGTCGATGATAAAGGTAAAGAAAATAAGAAATCATCTTCAACTTTATAAATAAGTACAGACTTAATATTAGCAATATTACTTACTAAAACTATTAGACATGCTACTATAAAAGCAAGTACTAGGACAGTTTGTTTTAGTGGAAGAAGGAAATTAACTGTGATCCAATAAACTAAGTAACTGATAATTAGTCCAATTATGGCAAAAAATACCAGTTTTGTCTCAGCTGAATCGTGTAATTTGTTTTCTCTAGCAATTCTTATTTTGTCACTATTGGTTGTAGAGGTAATATTTAACATCATTAATCCAAATAAATGTATCATACTAACTCCATAAATGTCTCTTCTAGTGTTTTATCAGATATTACTTCTTCCATACTACCAGTTTTAACTATTTTACCTTTTATTATTATTGCGACTTTATTACATAATTTTTCTGCCACTTCTAAGACGTGAGTGGAAAAGAAAATTATTTTACCCTCATCGGCTTTCTTTTTAAGTTCTTCTTTTAATACGAAGGCTGCTTCAGGATCTAAAGAAGCAAATGGTTCATCAAGAATATACACTTTAGGATTATGAATGAATGAAGCAATCAAAACAAGTTTTTGTCTCATGCCGTGTGAATAACTAGATATTAAATCATTTAATTCTTCTACTAGCATAAATCTTTCTGAATAATATTTAATAGCATTGTTTCGTTCTTCATAAGGTAAATCATACATATCAGAAATAAAGTTTAAATATTCAATACCTGTAATATTATCATAAACAGCTGGTTCATCAGGTATGTATGCTAAATATCCTTTATATTTTAAAGGATTCTTTTTAATACTAGTACCATCGATTAAAATATCTCCCATAGTAATATGATTTATCCCTACTATAGATTTTATAGTTGTTGACTTACCAGCACCATTACTGCCTACAAAACCAAATATATCTCCCTCTTTTACTTCGAATGAGATATTATCCACAGCTTTTTTACCTTTAATATACTCTAAGGTATAGTCTTTGATTTCTAACATAATAACCTCCAGTTATTTAAAGTCATCCAATAATTTAGATAAACTTAGATTATCGTCATCTTCTATTACTTCGAAAGCAAGTTTCCCCTTTTCTTTTATTGGTATTTTATATATACATCCATCACGTGAAACTACTTTTATTCTTTCATCTTCTACACCAAAGGCATAGTAGAATTCCCCTTTTCTTACGTCCTCTAACAAGTTTTTACCATCACTTTTACGTTTTACTTTATAGAACTTTCTAATTTTATTATCTTTAATACATTGTAAGGTTGCATAAATGTGTTCATCTAGATATGGTTTATTACAAGTACACCACATGTTATAAAAATCGTTTGCTACTTTGTCGATAATTACGCAAATTATTTTTTCATCCTCAACGATTGCTAAGTAACGATTCCCAATTTTTTCTAAAAAAGTGACACGATCTTCTATACGTCTTCCTTTAATAATTATTTTTTTATCAAACAAGTCATCAATGTTATCTTTAGCAAAATTCAGTTTTATCGGTCTAGATGAGTTATAGTAATTAACGTTGTTATCGAAGATGGCAAACATTTCTGATAAATAGTTTTCCATTGCTCTTGGAAGATATGAAAAAACTAATGCTAAAGGGTCGATTAATTGGGCCCATTTAAGGGGAAGGAACCTATCATAAACATATTCTTTAGGATTATCTTTAGATATGTTAATAGTAAATGTTACTCGATCTCCCAGAATTTTTTCATCTATAAAAGCTCCTGGTTTTATATTGATTTTATGTAAAAGTTCTACTAAACGATTGGCAAAAAAAGATTGAACTAATTGCATATTTGTGTAGAGTTCTAAATGTTTAATATCAACAAATTCTAAGTCATACCAAATTATTTTATAAGCTTTTATTCTCTCTACATAATCAAATCTAATATACATATCTTTGTTGTTATATGATTCTAACATGATGGTTAAATAGTTAATGTGACTTTTTTTCTTTAAAAAGGTGGAGATTTTTTTGATTTTTTGTTCTTTTGTTAACATGATATTCCCCCTATTACTGTTTATTTATCTCTTCTTCTACTTTTTTTAGTCTGTCTTCTAGTTTGTTCTTTTTGTCTAATAGTTTAACCTTTTTCTTTTCATTTACAAACCTTTTATGAGTTTTTTCGCTATCGTTTTTAACTCTCGCTTTTAAACTATTAAGCAAGTTATCTGATGCTTCAAAGTTAAAGGAAATAACAAGTCTTCTGTATAGACCACCCATTGCGATAAGTTTTTCTTTAACTCTTCTAGTGATTTCTTCTGTACTGTCTTTGTGAATAGATTTAGCAATTTTCTTAAAGCTAGTTATTATCTTTAATGATATACTTACATCTGTAATAAATATTACTGCTAAAACAATGGCTAATATAATAATTATCTTAGTAGGTATTGCCATTAATACAGGCTTTAAAAGAGGATGTGATACGTACATAACAACTAAGGCACCTACGCCAAATCCCATCATGTTTTCAAGACATACACGGCCGTTTATATTGAACTTTTTATCAGAATAGTCCCACCATCTTGCTTTGAATAGTTTTTCCATTACCCAAGAGGTTAAATATTCTAGTACGGAACAGATTGTTATAGCTAATATAAACAGTACTAATGGTTCGTTCATGTATTTTTCCAATAATGTAATAAATAGGACACAACCCAAACCATAAATTGGGCAATAAGGACCAATTAAGAAACCTCTATTCATTAATTTCTTTGTACAATAGTAAACATATAAACTCTCTATTATCCAGCCAATGAATGAATAAAATATGAAAATTATGAACAACATACTAAGAGATTTGTTCATGTGATCACTCCTTTTTTAAGCAATACGTATATCCATAATAAAAAACTTAATATAACGTATATATAAAATTTTATCTTTTTTGTTTTATGATGAAATATAAACATTCCTATTAAGGATCCTAATGGTGCCCCTAATAATATTAGGGCTATTAATGAGAATTCACTTATTCTATTCATTTTATGAATTGCTAACCATTTATCTACTCCAAATAGAAGTAGAGAAAAAACATTAATAAGAACCAAATATATAATAAATTTATTCATACAACATCATTATTATTATACTCTTAAAATATAATAAAAGAAAGACTATCATTATTTTTTAATAGTCCTTCTCTTTGCACTTCTCTTCTGAGTTTTAAAATATAAAACTAACATAGATATTAAAGATACAATAGTTATCATAACTAATAAACTTACTTTTAGTATTGTAGCTTTGTAATCTTTTTTCTTTATTATTATTTCTTTTTTAGGAATTTCTTTAACTACTTCCTTAACTTCTTTTTTCTTACCTACTACTCCATATTGGCTCAAGTGTGGTGTTTTGAAAACAATGTATTCACCTTCAATTACGCCGTTTATATATTCACTTACTTCACCATTATCAGTAATATAGACAATTTGATAACTTTCATATTCATCTGTATTAATACTGTCTAGTTTTATTTTAATAGTATAATCATTGTTTTTTAATTTAACCGTCTTTTTACCCTTTTTTATAGTAATATCATATAAATTAAGAATGTCCCCTTCTTTTATTTGTTCATTATATTTTTCTTTTTTTGAACTTAAATCACTTACTTTTAATTTATATTTTTTTTCTAATTTCTTAGAACTTATTAGTGTTACCTTTTCTGTCTCCAATGTTGTTGAATTGTTTTCTGCTTTTGGAACTTCTGGTTTAGGTTCCTCTTTAGGAACTTCTTTTGGTCTTAAAACACCATAACCATCTTCGACAGTTGCATTTAACTCTGTGGTTATGTAAGTTCCAATCCAAGATGGAGTAATACTTATTGGTAACATATTAACGAAATCTGGAGCAGGTACTAATGTATAATCCTCTTCGTTAAATTCCTCTGGAATTGTATTTACTGTTTTTAGTACACTATAATTATTGGCAAAAGATGTTAAAGTTCCTTCGTATACTTTCTTGTCTTGATTTACAATTATTTTTGAGTCATAGACATATCTATATACTTTCTCACCATTTTCAGTCTTTTTTACATAAGAATCTTCTCTAAATTTGATATTTCCATCACCAGTTATAGTAATATTACTATCAAGGCTCAAAAGATTAATGGTATTATCACCAGTAATATCAATTGTAAGAGAATTACCATAATTAGATACATAGTAAATATTAGCATTATGTAAATGAATGATATTATCTTCAGCATTGTAATAGATATTATCTTCAATTGTACCATAGCTACTATTCTTACAAATATAAGTTTCTTCATCTAAACTAGACTGTAGTTTTAGGGATGCTAAAACATCACAGTCATTAATAGTTAAAGCATTTACTTTAAATACTAATAGACTGATTGCTAGCAAAAATGCTATTCTTTTTCTATTCATAAAAATTCTACCTTCTACTCTCTTTTTTAAAGGGGAGTGTCTTAATATTACCACCAAAGAGGGCAAAAAAAAAGAAATCTATTGCTGATATAACTTATCTATATAACTATAAATTATTGCTATAAGCCATATCTAATAGCTCTTCATCTTCCATTATTTCCGTATAAAAATGTTGAACTTTGGACTTATATTTAGCTATTTCCAAGAGATTTTCTTCGTTTGTTTCAAAACTATCAAGTAAAGATCTTATTTTTTCAATTTTATTACCAAATTCCTCTACTTCAGTAATTTTTACAACCCCTGTTAAATACTTATTCAATATTTCAAAATGAGCTTTTTCTAATAGAAAAAAGTAGTTTCTTATATCATCAATCATTTTAATATTCCAATTAAAACTAGAGAAGCTAAGACAAGAACGGATACTCCACTAAGATAGTTTTTTATTACTGTCTTTTTTAAGGGTTTAAAATAAACATCTAGATGGTCATTTGGATTGATGTTAATCGTCATTTCATCTCCTATATTAGGTATATTCTTAGAAAAACCAACTGGATAATTTAGTTCGAATCTTTCTCCGTCTACTTTATAATTTAAAACTGGGTAGTAAAAATCTACTTCTAAATTCGGGTTCTTAATCAAATCTACAATTTCTGCTTTTACTTCTAGTTTATGAGTGTATATATTGTATTTTAAAGTCAGATAATACTTTATCATAGTGAATATCATAATTAGTATTAAAGAGACCATAAAAAAGAAAATTATTGTTTTATCTAACGGAAATTTATTAAAACGATATAATAGAATGGATATTCCTAAACTAAGACCAATAGGGAACACCATTGGAGCATAATTATTTTTATTAATAAATAAAAGAATACCAATTACTACTAAAAAAACCGCTGTTATTGATAGCATTAAAAAATATTTATCTTTTAATGCTACAACACTAATTAGTAGAATTGCTACTAATATATATATTATATTATCTATTGTTTTTTTCATATTCTACCTCTTTTCTGGAACCGGATCATATCCATAAGTACCAAACGGATTACACTTTAATATTCTTTTAACACTAAGATATGTTCCTTTAATACATCCATATCTTTCAATAGCAATTATAGCATAGTTAGAGCAACTTGGTTCGTGTCGACAATAATTATGAAAATCGCCAGGTATTAATTGATATAATTTTATTAATTTTATTAATATATATTTCATTTAATCACCAATTTTATCTTAGCACTAAAAAAAATAAAACTCAATGTTTTATTTCCCTTCTCAATCTCTGGTCAAATAATAACCTATTAATAGTTATATTGAACTCTATAAATACTGGATATTTAAAAAAAATATAGAAAGAATTGCTTTCTTTCTATATTTTATTATATTTTCTAATGTTTACTATTCTACCAATTGTTATGAAGACAATTGCTAATAAACCTATCAACAACATATAAATAGTTTTATCATCAGTATTAGGGTTTAAATCATGTTTAACTTCTTCATCAATTATTGGTAATTCACTATATTGATTTACGAAGTTAGAAGAACCATTTAGATATTTATATGTAGATGTTACTTTCATAGTACCATCGCCATTATCTTCTAATACTAAGGTTAATAATAATTTGTTATTATCTAATATTATATTAGGATTATCACTACTTAACTGTTGAATTTCATAAGTATATACTCCTGGTCTAGTATAGGTTATGTTAGAGAAGTAGATATTACCATCTGCGTCATTTTTAACCACTTCGCTATAACCATTAGTTATACCATCTGAAGTATCAGTAATCATAAATAAGAACTCATTATTTTCTAATTCTTTATCTTTTAAGACTATATTTGCTTTAGGTGCAAAATTAGCTTCAGTACTATATTGGTTATTGAATATTACTTGAGTTGTAGTCAAAGTAATTGTACCTGAAGTTCTTAGAATTCCTTCTTCTACAGGAGTTTCACTACCTTCTATAGTTGAAGTGTAGAATTCTTCAGTTTGTTCTTCTATTGTATAATTACTTCCTACTGGTAACTCTTCTATAACAATATACTCATTATGTCTTAAGCTTATTTCATAAGTACCTGAACCAGTATCATCTATTTCTAATTCCGTTAATTCTTCATCATTTTGGTTAATAACTTTATAAGTAGTACTTGGTGTAGCTGACGAAACAGAAATCTTATAATTAAACTCTTTACTAGTATTAATATAATCTCCAGTATTATTGTTCTTAATTAGCAATCCTACTTTAATATATTTATTATTAAATACTATTTCATCTTTTTTAGCACCTGTTGCATCATAAATATTAACATCAGTAACCAAACGACCAGCACCATTGTCTGTTACATTGACTACTGCTGTATATTCAACAGAATCGTAAAGAATTCTTTCATTTGTTCCGCGTGTTTCAGTAAATACATAATTATAAGTACCTACTTCGTTGTTATAGTTAATTGTTGGGAATGAAACAGAACCATTTACATCATTAGTTGATATAACATCATTCATTTTTACTTCAAACATATTAGCTTCTAAATCTTGATCATAAGTAACTTTAGCAGTTGGAGTAAATGAACCTGTTGCAGAATAAGTATTTAAGAACTCGTAAGAACGTAAGTGTTCATTAGTATTTTCATCAACAGTATCTTCTATTCCCATATTTGATATAGTTCTATTTTTAATTGTAGTAGTATAACCAGGAGCTGTTTGTTGAGTAATTTTAACATTATAACCACCTGGTATGTTGGTTATTAATAGTTCTCCTCCATCTTTCATTGTAAACGTATAAGTTGCTTTACCATCATCACCAATTGTTAATGCGTTGGCATCTCTTGTATTACCATTAATAGTATATTGAGGTGTATATGTGCCTTTAGCATAAGGTGATGCTGTTATTTCTAATGTATAATTGAAGTCTTTATTCTTATTGGCTAGTACTCCTTCTGCACTATTAGTAATTTTAAAGTCGGTAACATTTCGATAAACAATTGTACCATACTCTAATGTTCTATCTACTATTTTGTTATTGGCATCATATGGATTAAGCATTTCCACTTTAGTACTTGGAGTAAAGTAAGTATTATTATTAGGATTTGCTGGTATAGTCATATTATATGTTAATTCTAAACTATCAGATGGAGCGATTGAAGAAATACTCCAAGTGATTTTATTTCCGGAATGAACTCCACCATTAGTAATACTTGCACCATCGACAGTTACTCCAGAAGGTAATGTTTCAATTACTGTTATGTTTTTAGCTTCAACATCAGCATCATTTGTTACCTTTATCATATTAGTAATTGTTTCGCCTTTATTAACATAAGTATCCGTACTACTAAAGACATTATTGTTATAAGCTGTTTTTGTAGAATGGGTAGCACTAATACTTGGTATATTAGCTCTATTATAAGTCTTTATTTCTGTAGTATTAAAGGCTTTATTAGATATTTTAGTAATACTACTTACTGTAGTGAATTTAGAATTTTCTTCCGTTAAATTAGCAGCATCTATTTGAACTGGTATAAAGATATATAAGTTCGTATTAGCAGCTAAATTTGTAATATTTAAATCAATTGTATTATTAGTATTTGTATAAGTGATGGAACTGTCTAAACTATGAATATTATTAATATCAGTATAATACTTAATAGAACTTTGATTAATTGTTAAGTTATTAGATATTTTAGTATTAACGTTAACGTTATTGTAACCTACTTCATCTGAGTTAGTAATATGATATAAATAACCTAATGTACTATTAATTGATACATAAGTTGTTTCGGTTCCCTTATTATATTCTGCTCCATTTATTGACTCTTTTGGTACTACGTCTAGAGAGACATTAGTGTCTTCAAGTTTTATAGAAGCAGTATTAGATGTAATCTTTTTACTTTCTCCTAAAGTAGTAAATGTAATTACAGAATTATTATAAGCAGATTTATTAATATCATTTCTATTTAAAGAAGCTATCATATTTAGATATACTATTGGTATTTTAACTCCGATAAAGTCTGTAGCACTACAATCAATAGCAATAGCTTTAACATTTGCCATATTAACTGGTGTATCAGAAGTCCATGTATCTGTTCTTGTTACATCTAAATTACGATCAATAGATAAATCTAAGTTACTCTTTTCTGAATAATAGATTGTATAATTAATTCCTAAAGCTTGTAATACAGAAGTATCAACGCTAGATAATGTACCTTGCCAGTAGCTATTATTACCATAAGCATTTTCTAAAGATGTATACATTACTAAGTTAGACATTTCTGTTAGAGGATCTGAATATGAATATTCTAGTTTATATTGATAAGTGTTACCTATTTTAACTGTTGTACTATCTTTATGGGTTGAATCAACAGTATTTTTAACTTGAGTTTTTAGAGTTCCTAAAGATGTAGCTACTGGATCAACAGTAATAGTATTATTCTTAAATAAATAACTACTTTCTTTTGTTCCTAAATTACTAAATGCTGTCTTTATATTAGTTGCACTAAATAAGTTATTATTAGCATTAGAAGCATTGCTATAGCCATCAGTAATTGTATTTTCACTAAAGTAAGCAAGGTCACTCTTAACAGTATTTCCATAATCTCTATTAGATGTATGAGGATAATCTATTTGATAATTAAGTGTATAACCTGATACTAATTTATTGCTTTGTACTTTAGTATTGGCATTAGTATTATTAATTGTAATTGTAATCAATTCTCTATTAGTAGATTGATAACTTGCTTGTGGAGAACTTGTTACTGCTATAACATTATCATTTATATCTTTAACAGTTATACTATTATCTACTAAAGTTGATCCTTGAGGTAGTAAGACATAGAACTTAGCATTCTTTTGTTCTTTAATGCTACTATAAGATATTGCACTTGTAGTAGTATTATAGTCTATACTCTCAGTAATTTTAGATTCATAACTGATTGTATTACTATTACTATTTTTAGTTTTAGTAGAAGTATGAGTAATAGTAGATTGACTATCTAGTTTTGTTAAGTTCATATCTTTAGATTTAGTGTCTTTAAGACTATTATTTACTTTAGAAACACCATATTGTCTTAACACTACAGAATTGTAGTTATTATAGATACTATTTACTTTTGTTTTAGCAGTAGTAAGAAGTTTAAGATTTATATTTAAGCCAATATATACTGCTGCTTTTGTTCCAGTATAAACAACTTTAGTATTGGTTGTATTATTTGGTAATATGATTGGATTAGTAGTTGATACTCCAGTCACACTAACTGTATTAGTATTATTAGCAGTATAGTTTAGACCTGTAGCGTCAATAGTTAATAATCCTAATTCTGTCCATGTACCATTTATTTCTCCATAAAGTTTTAATGTACCTGTTGCATCTGAATTGTTTTCTGCTAAGTAATATCTATCATTATAAAGGTTATAATCATATTTAGTTATTGTTGGTGATATAGAAACTATATTATAATCGCTATTAGTTAATAATTGTTCAGATGTTACTGAATCATAAGTAGAGTCTAATACTGTTTTACTAGTTGATACTTCTAGAGTGTAACTATTAGCTCCTTCATTAGTTGCATTCCAGTTATTAAATGCTTTAACTGTTTCTTCGCTAGTAAGTTTATTCATTTCTGCTGAAGTTGGTTCTATAAATAAACTAAAGTCAACATCCGAATTGCTTAATTTGTTAACAGCACCTACACCTGTAGAGGTATCGTCATATTCTACAGTTATGTTGTTATTATATCCTGATGGATAAGTTGGTGTTGAAATACCAGATGAAACATAAGTGGCTGTCCAACTAACAGTTCTTTGAACAGGTGTATTTTCATCTTTTCCTGTAGCTTCAATTGTTAATGAGAAGTTAGTAGTTACTTCACCACTACTTGGTTTTGGATATCTTACTACGTAAGTTCTAGTAAAGTCTGTAGTAGATGGTACTTCATTTGATAATAAGGCATATGTTGAGAAATTCCATCCATTAAGAGGATCTACATCATAGTTATCATCATCAATATAATCCATTTCGTTTCCAACGTGCATTGTTCGACCATCGGAATAAGCTACTAATTCACCATTTGGATAACTAATAGGTAAAGTTACATATAAATTTGGATCAGTATTGAATGGTTTAGTAGAATTAATAGAAGCATCTACACTATATAATACGTAAAAATAATTACCTCCACCAGGATTGGTTCCCCAGCTATTTTGCCACTCTTCATAAACTATTGGATCTGCTTTTACTACGTTTTCGATTGCTAATTTTCCATTTATTTTAGCGTGATAATTAGTAGTACTATCTTTATCTATATCTTGTACGTTGTAACTTCCAAGCTCAAGGAATACTGTTGGTTCAAATGATTCAGAATTGTATTCATTATCATATATAAATGATGGTAATACTTGGAAAGTAACATCAAAATTAGTATCAATGCTACTAGCAGAATCAAGTTCAGCAGCATTATATATTTCTATTGCATATGGCCATTGGTTCTTATTTAAACGCCAAGCAAATTGTTCATTTTTTCTTTTGCTTTTATTAACTAAATCATTAAAGTAAATATAAGCAACTGTTTCACAATCATCATTAGTGTCATCAATACCATTACAAACTGCATCATACATTCTTTTCTCAACTATTATTCTATTATTGTTAGGGTCTTCATTCCAAACATAAGAGTCTGTAGAAATATCACTGTCACGAGTTGAGAAAGGGAATCTATTAATTTCCCAATACATGATGAATCCTTCATAATCAGCTGTATTTAGGAAATTACCAGTAGCGGTGCCACCTTCATACTCAACATTCATTCTATAGGTAATTTCGTTTTTAGAGATGTCATTTACGGTAGCATTAATAATAGCGTTACCATTATCAATATCAACATTGTTGTTGGTACTTAAATCAACCCATTCATTGGTTACTGTCCATTCTCCTAAGGTAGGGTCTGATAGAGTTCCAGAAAAGGCTTTTTTGTTTTCTACTAAGTTATTATGAATTAAACTACTGCTTATCTTAAAAGCTACTAAACCTAATATACAAATTAATAATAAAGTTGTAACAATTATCTTTCTTCTATCTTTCATAAGACACCAACCTATTCTTTTAATATTATATCATTTACAACTTTTCAAAGCAATAAAAAAGAAGCTTTTATCTAGCCTCTTCTTGTGCTCTTGTTTCTCTAATAACTGTAATCTTAATGGTACCAGGATATTGCATTTCTTTTTCGATTTTTTCACGCATATCACGAGCAATTTTATAGCTTGTTGCATCGTCAATTTCTTCTGGTTTAACCATAACTCTAACTTCACGACCAGCTTGCATTGCAAATGTCTTATCTACACCTTCAAAAGAGTTTCCAATTTCTTCAAGTTGTTCTAATCTCTTAATGTAGTTTTCTAAAGAATCATTACGAGCTCCTGGACGAGCAGCAGATAAAGTATCAGCTACTTGAACTAAAACAGCTATTATACTAGTAGCTTCTTCATCACCATGGTGAGATGCTATAGCATTAATAACAACTTTGTCTTCTTTATACTTTTTAGCCATTTCAACACCAAGTTCTACATGGCTTCCATCTACTTCAAAATCAATTGCTTTACCAATATCATGTAATAAACCAGCTCTTTTAGCTAAGTTAACATTTTCTCCTAATTCAGATGCCATCAATCCACATAGATAAGCAACTTCTTTAGAATGTTGCAAAGCATTTTGACCATAACTTGTACGGAAATTAAGTTTTCCTACAAGGTTTACCAATTTAGGATCAACTTTTGTTAAACCTAATTCTACACAAGCATCACTACCCATTTCAGTGATTTTTTCATTAATATCGCTTGATATTTTTTCATAAACTTCTTCTATACGGGCAGGATGAATACGTCCATCCTTAACAAGCGTTTCAATAGTTTGCTTGGCGATTTCTCTTCTTAGTGGATCAAAACTTGAGATAACAATAGCTTCTGGAGTATCATCAATTATTAAATCTACTCCTGTTACAGATTCTATTGTTCTTATGTTTCTTCCTTCTCTTCCTATTAAACGACCCTTCATTTCATCATTTGGTAGTGTAATAGTACTTACAGTTTGTTCATTAGTTACATCGTTTGCATATCTTTGCATACTTTGAACAATTAAGTTTTTAGCTGTTTCGTTAGCAGTTAATTTTGCTTCTGCTTCTCTTTCTCTAATATATTCAGCTATTTCTCTAGACATGTTTTCTTCTACTCTTTGCATAATCATGTCATGAGCTTTTTCTTTAGAAAATTTAGCTATAGTTTCTAGTTGTTCCATTTCACTTTTCAACAATTCTTCCATCTTAGCTTCTTTTTCTTGTATTTCTTTTTGTTTTTTTAGTAAATTATTATCTTTTTGATCTAATAAAGCATCTCTGTTGGTAAGCATTTCTTCCCTTTTATCAAGGCTTTTCTCACGTTGAAGCAATCTTTCTTCGGATTCTTTTACTTCTTTTTTCTTCTCTTTTATTTCTTTATCAGTCTCTTGTTTTAATTTATATGATTCTTCTTTTAACTCAGCTAGTGAGTCTCTTTTACTCTTTTCTGCTTCTTTTTTTGCTTGTTCAATCAATTTATTAGCTTTATTCTCAGTCCCTTTATTTCTGATAGCGTTAATAACTAGGATAACAATAACTCCTAAAACAATTCCTACAAGAAGTGCTAAAATGGACATTAAATTAAATTCCATTTCGTACCTCCATTTATTTTTTTATAGAAAATTTTGCAATTAATCATCTACATTTAATATTATAATGAAGTTTTTCCTTTTTTTCAACCAAGAATTTTCTTATACTCGTTAATTTAAGGCTTTAAAAAAGAAGATTTATTCTTTTAAATCTTCTTTTTCTATTTTTTCGTTTTCTTCTTTAAACATTGTGTAGAATGTAGCAATTTCCTGAATCACAATCACTATTATCTGATTCGCATTTTCTGATTCAGAATTATTATCGTCTTCAGTTTTTTCTGGGAGATTACCAGACGAACCATTTATTAAGCCTGGGTCTTTTTTATTTGCTTCTTCCTCAGTATTTGGAGGAGTTCCATCATCTGGTGCTATACCATGCATGATATAATTATTTTTAATAACATATTAATAAATTTAAAGTATTTTTATTAATATTTCATTCATTACATATATATACTCTGGATTAACGAAAAGATAATCATCTTCAAAAATTAATTCTTTTTCTTTTAATACTTCTTTTAAATTATATATTTCTTGAATATTTACACCATATTTATTATAAAAGTCTGGTAAATATATACCTTTCGTTTTTCTTAATCCTAACATTAATTCATTATCCATTATTTCTTCTTTAGATAGAACTTTTTCCTTTAAGCGATAGTTACCTTTAAAGTATTCCGTTAAACTCTTGGTGTTTTCATATCTAACTCCGTAGGTATATCCAGATGCTCCAACACCAAACCCATAATATTCTTCATTGTTCCAACATTTCAAATTATGTTTACTATATTTACCATCAATACAATAATTACTTATCTCATAGTGTTCAAATCCTTTGTCATCTAATTCTTCACAAATGTACTCGTACATTTTAGCATCTAAGTCTTCACTGATAGGTAGAACTCCATCAATAGCTATCTTAGTATTATCTTCTATTATCAAGGAGTATGTACTTATATGATCTGGATGTAGTTTTAAAAACAATGATAAGTCTTTCTTTAAATCTTTTAAGGTTTCTTTTGGTATACCATAAATAAGATCAATATTTACGTTATCAAACCCTTTTTCACGAATTAAAGTCATCCTTTCTTCAGCTTCTTCGTAAGTATGACTTCTTCCCATAAATTCTAATTTTTGAGGATTAAATGATTCTATTCCTATGCTTAATCTATTAACACCATATTTTTTTAAAGTATCTAATAACTGTTCGTTAATATCATTTAAGTTGCATTCTATAGTAAATTCTAAGTCTTCACTTACATTTATATCTTCTCTAATTATATTTAATAATTTTTCTAAGTCTTGGTTTATTAAAGCGCTCGGAGTCCCTCCTCCTATATAAATAGTGTGCATTTCTTCGCCATTGTATCTACTTTTTATTTCTTCTTTTAAAGCATCCAAATATTTATCTATCCACGGTCCATGATAGATGAATTTACAAAAGTCACAATAGCTACAAATACTCTTACAGAAAGGGATATGAATATACATACTTTCCATTTTATTCCTCCTAATCATAATTATTATATCACAATAAAAGGAGAATGGGTTAACACCCATCCTCACTTTCAAGTAAACAACCAGTTTCTAGATAATCTGTGACTAAATCTGTATATTTATCGTAAATATTTCTTGTTTCTTCTTTAGTTAATTCTCTTAGAATTCCGTCTTTATCATAATCATGGTTTTCTACTGTGCCTTCAACATATTTACCTATACTTCCTTTATTAAAACTAATTAATGTTGGTACAGACAATCTTTTTTCTCCAGTATTAACAACATCACCACTTTGATTAGTTAAAGTATATTTTGGCAGATATTTATCTAATATTTTTAATAACTCATAATATTCTTCATCAGCATCTTTGCTTTTTTGAACTCTTTTCTTATTTACAGTATATATATCGCGAATATCACTTGCTTCATCATCATTTGGACGAACATTTAAATAATATAATGTTTCTATATCTGTATTATTCATTACATCAACTAGAATTGGAGCAACTATTCTACTTTTTTGATTTGTAGGATATGCTAGGAATAGAACTCCTTGATCTTTTTTTATTAAATCAACTGCTTCACTTAATGAAACATATTTAATATTATTATCTTCTGGTATAGATACCTTTTTTAAGATTTCCTCACTACTATTAGTTTCATCATTATATCTTTCATATTCTTTTTTAAATTTCTTTTCATCGTCTGTTACGTTTTTAACTACTACTGTTGGTTTATTTTTATCATAGATTTTCTTATAAGATAAATAACCAGCGGTTAAAATTAGTATTATTAAGACACATGCACAAATTGTTTTCCAATAATTTGGTTCTTCATAATCTTTTCTTACCACGGTTGATTTTCCTTTTTTTGTTTCTGTCATTTTAATATCTCCTATCTATCAAATAGAATATGGCTTAAAACCTATAGTTATTATATCAATTAATGTCTAAATAATAAAGCTTTAATTAATAAAAGCCCTATTCTGTAGGGCTTTCTTCTGTAATAGAACAGGTTGTACTATTTATTTTCATGGATTTAGGTCCAATAATTATATCTTTACTCTTTTCTTTATTACATTCTATTATATTGTAGTTTTTGAATGTATATAGAGTATTACCTTCTTCGTCAGTAGTTTGAGATTCTTCATTTTCAAATAATGATTCTATAGTAATTTTAGATGATGATAAAGCTGCAGATAATTCATAATTATTATTACTGTATTTTATAGTAATATCATCTAAACAATAAGTATAAATATCTTTATCTTCTCCACTAAATATTATGTTATTATCTGTATTACATTCATTTTCTTCATTTACTATTATTTCATATTTATCAAAAGACTCATCGGAAATCATTTCGGCTTCAGATAAAAATATGGTAAATTTCTCATCTTTATGTTCTAAAGTTTTCACTATTCCAATTACTGTTATTTCATCATATATATCATATAAATCTAATTCTGATACAGCATTTTTAAATAGCACTTTTAAAGTAATATTATCAGCAAAACTAACGTAACCGTTAATTGTAATATTGTTCTGTTCATATGGTTGCATTTCTACAGATGTTCTTCCATTTTTACCACTTATTTTCCCTCTTATTTTAACGTAACTATTATGATAATCATCATAATTTTCAATAACAGAATTAAGAAAAGAATTTGAATCCATTTGTTCAATGTTTCTTGCATCACAAATATATCCTTTAGTGTAGAACTTATCTACTTTCATATTATCTGTACTATTAATATCACATTGCCAGATACGATAACCAATGGAATTATAAACTCTAGTATTACCGATTGTTACTATATTATAGGTATATATAGGTATTCTTATAAAATTGGCAGCAATAATTGAATCTATAAATACTGTCACTATCAATAAAACAATATATATTATAATATTCTTTTTAAAATCTTTTTGTTTAAAGAATAAAGTTATGATGAGTATTCCTATTAAACTCATTAACATCCTTATTACAGTTAATTTATTAATAAATAAAGGAACTATTACAAATACTAAACCAAGCACCATTAATACGAAGTTGTATTCTTTTTTTCTCTTCTTCATAACTACACTCCTACTATATATATAGTATATCGAAAAAAACATAAAAAAACTACAAATAATTATACATTTGTAGTTTTTTTCTCGAATTATGCTTTACGTTTAATTAGTTAACAGCATCTTTTAACTTGCTTCCAGCTTTAAATGAAACAACATTTTTTGCAGGAATCTTTAATGGAGCCTTAGTTAAAGGATTGATTCCTTCTCTAGCAGCTCTTTTCTTAGAAGTCCAAGTTCCGAATCCTACTAAAGCAACTTTCTTTTCTTTTTTTAGTCCAGCTGTAACACCTTCAATAAAAGCATCTACAGCTCTTGCAGCGTCAGCTTTAGTAAATCCTACTTTAGCAGCTACAAATTCTACTAATTCTTGTTTTCCCATTTTGTTTACCTCCCATAAATATTATTTTGTTTGCAAGGCATTCACCTTACATATTAAAAATAGCAGAAAACATCGATTAAATCAAGAGAAACAATCTATTTTTAGCGCTTTTTTTAATATTTTATACATATTTAGACAAAAAAAGGAAGATCAAAATCTTCCTCCTCCATTTTCATCAGGATTTGCAGGAACATCAGGGTTTGTTTGACCATCATTGTTTTGATCATTTCCACCTGAATAATCTGTATTACTTATAGCATCACTGAAATGACTAATTACATCATTATGCATGCCTATTTCAGATGCCATATTAACTGTAGAAGAATATGACAAACTATTCATTATTTGTTCTACAGCTCCGGTATTTTTAGATTTTGATTCACTATCTACATATACAACTCCAGAACCTACGATAACTTCTGTTCCTTCTATATAATAGAAATCATATTGATAAGTTGTTCCAGATTTAGAAGTACTAACTACTATTCCGTTCTTTCCACCAATTTTTCTTTCTGTTGCTTTAACATTATCGAATCCTTGATTTGTAAAGTAATTTGTCATATTGTCTTTATCTAAATTACTAATATTACCAGATTCACGAAGTAATTGAATTATTGTAGATGTATCTTTGTCTACTATTGCTGTAGTACCACCACTTGTATCAACAGACCAACCAACTGGTAAAATAAAGCTAAAGCCGTTTAAACTAACTCTATTAACTGTTACAGTTTTTTGGCTAGGAATATTATTACTTGGTTCTGGTTCTTCAGATGCACTAGCATTATTGATAACTATCATAGCAACGACAGCACCTATAATAATAACAGCAGCAATTATACCAACAATAACAAATAATTTCTTGTTAACTGGTTTTTTCTCTTTTGGAGCCTTAGCTGGTGTTGCAGGGGCTGCTGGTGTTGCAGGTGTTGCTGGTGCTGGAGTTGGAGCTGCTGGTGCTGGTGCTACTGCAGGGGTAGGCGTTGGAGCTGGTGCCTCAGGGACTGCTGGAGCTACTGGAGTTGCTGGAGCAACTGGTGTTGCAGGAGCCGCAGGTGCTGCGGGTGCTGCTGGTGCTGCTGGTGTAGCACTAGCATTTATATTATTGGTTCCACATATTGGGCATATTGTCGTTCCTGGTTGTAGTGGATTACCACACTTAGTACAATTATTATTCATATTTTATACCTCCTAGTATGTTTTAATTATATAACATATTCTTGTAAAAAGCTACATCAAATTTTACTATATTTTTATTATTAATGATGGTATAATATATAAGGATATGGAGGTATTAAAATGAGTGATGACAAACATGATTATAATTTCAGCGAAGTAAAGATTACCCAAATTGACCCTCCAAAAGACTTAAGTGAATTAGAGAAAACCGCTCTAATGCAGATGAAAATAGAAGATGAAGAGGATAAATTAATCGCTCAAGAAAAGGAAATATTAAATAAAGAAAAGTATCGTCCTACTCTTTCTGATACAATCAAACTTAAATTGAGTGATATTAAGAAAAAATTAGCAGAAGACGGGAAAAAGAAATCTTTATATAATACGGTTATTTTGAAACTAGATGAAATTATAAGTAAGAACAATTCTTTGGAAACTAGAAAAAAATATAAAGTTAAAGAGGTTCAACTTAATAAAAATAAAAAAAGAAAAATTATTCCACAGCTTGCTATTGGTAATGAGATAAAAATAAATGTCGATACTGATGATTATGGTAGATATTTATATAAACTTAATAAAATTGCTATTAATAATTTAACTAAGCAATATAAAAACAAGGACAAAGTAAGAAAAAGTAAACATACTAGAATTGTCAATGTTGACAAGGTTCGAGTTAGTAAGAAAAACTTTGAAAACTATCAAGAACAACTAAATAAGTTTGCTATTAATAAGCTTTATTATAAGTTTGCTCCTAAAGAATCTAAAAAATATAAGCTATATAAAGTTTGTTTAACTTTTTCATTACTTATTTTTGTATTTACTAGCATAATTATTGCTAACTGGTTAAAACAAGGTTATAGTATTAAAAAATTAGAAAATAATATTGTTGAAAGCACGGATATATATAAAGTTGAAGATGGAACTTTATATAATGTTGAAAGTGTAGATACTACTAACTATGGTAGTCAATACTGGAAATACTTACAAACTCCTCTTTCATCTGTAGATTTTACAGAATTATTAAAAGAAAATAGTGATACTGTAGGTTGGTTAATAGTTAATGATACTAATATTAATTATCCAGTAGTTCAAACTAGTGACAATGATTATTATTTGAACCATGCTTATGATAAAACTAGTAATAATGCTGGTTGGGTATATGCTGATTTTAGAGATAATTTTAATATTTTCAGTAAAAATATGGTTATATATGGTCATGGTAGAAAAGATAAAATAATGTTTGGTTCGTTAACAAAAACATTAGATAAGAATTGGTATACGAAAGAAGAAAATCAAATAATACAATTATCAACATTAAAATATAATACTATGTGGCAAATATTCTCTATATATACTATACCTGCTGAAAGTTATTATATTACTACTGATTTTGACTCTAATGAAGAATATGCTAAATTTTTAAATGAAATGTTAACAAGAAGTATTTATAATTTTAATGTTAATTTAAGTACTGATGATAAGGTGTTAACATTATCTACTTGTTACAATGATAATGGTATTAGATTAGTAGTACAAGCTAAATTAGTAAAATTACAAGAAAGAAATTAGGAGCCGTTGGTTCCTTATATTGTAGACAAACCTCAGCGATCTAAAGCTGAGGTTTTATTAATCTTTTTTTGATAATACTTATTAAAAATGTGGTTTTTTCTAGTTATACTATCTGTTTTTTTCATGCTTATCTCATTAACTTTATTCCTATTAATGCTTGAATAAATACCAATTCCTCGAAAAAGAGATAAATAACTAGCTTTTGCTTGATTAAAATAAAGCTTTATCTAGTAAATCAAGTATGCACATTTTGAAAAAAAAGTGCCGACTTTGCCGACACTCTAAAGGAACTACGTTCATCTATATTAATTATGTTTTGTAAATCCTTCACTATTTTCACCATCAAGCATATCACTTGGTTCATCTTCATCATGAGGATTTTCCCTAATTCTCATACCATCGACTTTTAATGTCTTAATTCTATCAGATAATAACTCTATATATTCTATTATCTGCATTTTTTGCTCATCTTTAAGACAAGAAGTATAAGAAGCACCTTTATAAGCAAAAAAATCATCAAATGGTTTCTCATTTTGGTGAATATGGTACACACGCCCTAAAGTTTCATCTATATAGAAATGTAGACCAAACCCATTTGTATCAGGAGCCGCTTCGATAAAAAACATTTTATTTTTCCTATCTCCAAATGGAATGTAACCTTCTATATTTCCATCCATATGTAGATTTGCCCCATCATAATTCATATAATCATTAGCCATATTTTCTGTTGTAGATAATATAGTATTTGCTATTACCTCACCTTCTTTTAATACATAATCTCTTAGTTCATCCATAAAAAAAACTATCTCCTTTCACTTTTTATATAAACCTTCACTTTAAAGATTTAGTTTAGTACTGTTTTCTTCCCATAGTTATATCTCCGTACTAACGCTTTAAATTATATCGTATAATGAACAAAAAAACAAGTTAACATATTTGTACAGATTTTTTTCATATTTCTTATGTTCTAAATAAAAAACACTAATATTAATCTCGGCAGCAACATTATAAGATTAAGAATGTATTATCTTAAGTTTATTCTTTCGTTATTAATGTTCCTGTTTTACCTTGTAAAGCTTCTTTAGCTTTTTGAAGAGAAGTTATTAGAGCTTTTCCATTACTATTTTTAACATATTCAATACACGCTTCAATTTTCGGAAGCATACTACCTTCTTTAAATTCATGTTGAGACATTAACTCAGTTGCTTCTTTTATATTCATTTTTCTAATTTCTTTTTCATTTTCAGTACCAAAACCAGTTTTAACTGTTTCAACAGCTGTTAAAATGATAAGCATATCTGCTTTAACATCAGCAGCTAATTTAGCACTAGTACGATCTTTATCAATTACAGCATCGACACCTTTGTATCCCAGTCCGTCTTTAATAACAGGTATTCCGCCACCACCACATGCGATGACCATAATACCATTGTGAACCATATAGTTAATAGAATCTCTTTCTACTATTCTTATTGGTTTAGGAGATGCAACAACTCTTCTCCATCCACGGCCAGCGTCTTCTTTCATACTATAACCTTTTTCTTTGGCAATTATATCTGCTTCTTCTTTAGTATAGAAGCTTCCAATAGGTTTAGTAGGTTTTTCAAATGCTGGATCATTCTTATCAACTAATACTTGTGTAACTACTGTTATACATTTTTTCTTTACCTTACGAGCAGCTAGTTCTCTTTCGATAGATTGTTGTAAATGATATCCAATATATCCTTGTGACATAGCTCCACATTCAGCAAATGGCATTTCAGGGGCGTTATCATGAACTGTTGCTGATTCCATTGCTAAATTTATCATACCTACTTGTGGACCATTACCATGAGAAATAATAACATCATGACCTTCTGCTACTAAATCAACAATATTTTTAGCTGTCTCCTTTACTAATTCTAATTGTTCTTGGGGAGAATTACCTAAAGCATTTCCTCCTAGTGCAATTACTATTTTCATTACTATCACCTTTAGTATTCTTTACTTTATGAGTATAACATAGCACCCAAAAAAAAACAATGTCGACAGAACATTGTTTTTTTAGATTATCAGATTCAACTAAGTTGATCACCCAAAAATCGAATCCAATAACTTATATTGTGTACACAATATGAATTACTTAATAGGAGTAAAGAAAATAATAATAAACCATTTTCCTGAGAATAAAATGAATAACAAAACTCCAAAAACTAATTAATGAAACAATCAGAAGGTTTGTGTCCTAAAGATTAAAATCAAAAATATCATAATCAGAATAAATGTAGGCGATATAAGATAAATACCGGAAATTAATGTTTTGCAGAACATTAAAGAGTAATTACCAAAATATCAAAACATCATACTCTCTCTATTAAGTAATTTCATTATACAACCCCTTATCCACCCCGTCAATACATTTACAAAAAAATTTTTTGACTTTACACAAATTTTTGCATCAACAAATTATTGTTAAAAAATTGTTTCATTATCGTATATTTTTAAGCAATAAAAAATAGCGTTGACTAAATGCTATTCTAGTTTGCATCATTTATTAAAATAGAGTCTCTATAATAATAAACAATATAAGTTTTCTTTCTTATTGCAGAATTAATGCGATCGCGTACTTAATAGCAAGAAATATGCAAATAAACATCGGGCCATAATAGTACGTTTGAAACAACAATCAAAAACTAGTTTTAACCGTCATACCAATTTACAAACTATAAAAGCACATAATTACAATATTCAGAACTAGATATTTAAGAAGTTGCTACGCCCATATAGGGCATCATTTCCCACGAAATATAATGTAGATCATCTTAAATGAGGTCCTGCGATATCAACCAATATACTTTTATAATAAATATTACAACTCAATGAGTAGATGTATACTCTCTCTATTAAGTAATCTCATTATATGACTATAAAAACAGTATGTCAATTAATTAACACATTGCTTTTTATTCTTTACACATGTTTTTTACACTTTTATTGCAACAAAAAAACAACATCGACTAAATGTTGTTTCTAGTTTGCTTTACGCATTTTCTGGAGTCAGCATAATAATACGTAAAATAAGTTTTCTTTCTTATTGCAAAAGTTTGCGACATCGCTTTACTTAATAGAAAGAACAAACGCACTAAATTAATCATTGATTAATAACGAGCACGTTTGAAACAACAATTAGAATCTAGTGTCTAACCATCATAACAAATTACTAGCTTTAAAAGCAAAGTAATTATTGTATTCAGAACCAGAAACCAAGAAGTTGCTACGCCCATATAGGGCATCATTTCCCACGAAATATTATAGATCATCTTTGTTTAAGCTTCTGTAATTTTATAATTACCTTACTCGGTGTTGTTATTGTCAATGCTTAAAGAAATGAATTCGTTTTCTTTCTATTAGGCACTTATATTATACTATCTTATTTTTGCTTTTGCAATTGTTTTAAGGGTTTTTGTAAAAAAAACTATTCTAGTTCTTTGTTACAACTAGAACAGTATTTTTTTCCTTTTTTGTTTTCAACAATGCTTTCCCCACACTCTGGACACTTCTCACCGGTTGGTTTATCCCAGAAAGCTGTTTTGCACTTAGGGTAATTATCACAACCATAAAATATTTTTCCTTTGTGGGATTTTCTTTGAATAATGTGTCCATTACAATTTGGACAATCACATATTATTTCTACTTCTGGTGTTTCCTTTTTTATGTATTTACAATCTGGATAGTTAGAACAAGCAACGAATTCACCATAGCGACCATTTCTAAGTACTAATGAACTTCCACATTCTGGACATATTTCACCAGTTTCTTCAGCAGCCTTTTTTTCCATATGCTTAAAAGCATCTTCAACTAACGGCTCGAATTTATCGTAGAATTCTCTTAAGACCTTAACATTATCAATCTTATTATCGGCGATTTCATCTAGTTCTTTCTCCATATTAGCGGTATATTTAACATTTACAATATCACTAAAGCCTTCTTGTAATTTATCTGTAGTTTCTACTCCTATTTTGGTGGGAACAAATTTCTTTTCTTCTATAGTTACATAGCCCCTATCTTTAATAGTTTCCATTATAGTTGCATATGTAGAAGGTCTTCCTATTCCTAAACGTTCCAATTCTTTTATCAAAGAACTTTCAGTGTATCTTGCTGGTGGTTTTGTGAAGTGTTGTTCTTTACAATTTTCTTCACTTTGAAGTATTGTCTTACCTTCTAAATTAGGAAGAATAACATCTTCGTTTTGTTCATACTCACCATATATTTTTAAATATCCATCAAATACTAAAATACTTCCATTAGCTTTAAATAAATAATTATTATTTAGTAAGGAGATTGATGTTGCTTTTACGATTGCATTAGCCATTAAACAAGCAATACTACGAGCATAGATTAATTTATATAATTTATACTCATCGTTAGTTAGATGCTTTTTCATACTGTCAGGAGTTCTATATGCACTAGTTACACGAATTCCTTCATGGGCATCTTGCATGTTATCATTTTTCTTTTGGGTTTTCATCTTACCAACATACTTTTCCCCATATGTTTCTTTTATATATTTAAAAGTTTCGGCAGCAAATTGTGGAGATATTCTTTCACTATCTGTACGCATATAAGTTATTAAACCAACAGTCTCACTACCAATATCAATTCCTTCGTAAAGTTTTTGAGCTATACGCATGGTTTTACTACTTGGAAAAGACAGTTTGTTAGCAGCGGTTTGCTGTAACGTAGAAGTTTTAAAAGGCATTACACCATTTTTTTGTTTTTCTTTTGCTTCGATACCTACAATATGAAAATCTGGAAGCAGATTATTTAGTACTTCATCGGCTTCAGATTCGGTTTTTAACTCTATTTTTTTATCTTTATATTTTTCTAAATCAGCTTCAAAATCAGCAAATTTAGCGGTTATAGTCCAATATTCTTCTGGATTGAAACTTTCAATTTCTCTTTCGCGATCAACTATTAGTTTTAATGCTACGCTTTGAACACGTCCAGCACTTTTACCACCCGTTTTAGACTGCATTAACTTTGATAGTCTAAAACCTATAATACGATCTAGTATTCTTCTAGTTTCTTGACTCTTTACTAGATTCATATCTATATCACGAGCGGCATTGAAAGATTCTAATATTACATCTTTTGTTATTTCATTGAAAGTAACTCTTTCGTAATTTTTGTTTATTTTTAAAGCATCCTTTAAATGCCAAGAAATAGCTTCTCCTTCACGGTCAGGGTCGGTTGCTAAGTAGATTTTATCAGCATCAGAAACTAATTTCTTTAAATCACTTATTACTTTTTTCTTACCTTTCATAGGAATATAAGTTGGCTCAAAATTATTGTCAACATCTACTCCTAATCCAAATTTACCAGTTGTAGCTAAGTCTCTTATATGACCCATACTTGCAACTACTTTATAATTACTTCCTAAATATTTTTCTATAGTTTTACTTTTACTTGGTGATTCAACTATAACCAAGTTTTTCATATCAACACCTCTTTTTATGAACTACCTTTGGTATCTTTATCAACCTTAGTAGTGGTTTCTTTTATTTCGTTCTCTTTAATACTATCATATAAATGTTTAAAATAATTAGTTTTAATTGCAGCATTTGACATTTTGATTTTCAAATCAATTTCTTTATTTATTGATTGAATAGTTTCTGTCGAATAAACATCTTCTTCATTAGTGTATTTTACTTTTCCTGTTGTAGCATTATAGAAAGCTTTAGCATCTTTCCATGAGCCGTTGGCAAAGTAAACACGTTTAGAGTAGTCCTCAGACAACAAATCTTCACCAACATATAGTCTTGGATCATATTCTAAGTCAAATAGATTAGCTATAGTAGGAACTATGTTCATAAATGATGTATAATCTTTAAATTCATTTGGTTCTAATTCAGTATTGTAAATAATAAATGGGGTTCTATCTGTTTCATTATCTACAGAAACATCATAGTCAAAATACTCATTTAATATTTTATCATTTAAACCATATGGATAATGATCGCCATATAGAACTATTACTGTATCGTCTAGTTTCTTTTGTTCAACTAGTCCTTGAATTAATACTTCAATAGCATTGTCCAATGTTTTTAGTTTTGACATATATCTGGCGAGAGGTCTACTATAGCCCATTTTTACGTAGTCGTCAATATATAAATTGCCCATCTTACTATTTACACCATATGGTTGATGAGAAGATACTGTGGTTATCCAAGTCATAAATCTATCTTCATTTTTAATATTTTCTAGAACTTTATCCATTAATTCAACATCAGATGGCCATTCTTCATATTTATTTGAATAAGGAATTCCTAATTCTTGAACACCATAGTAATGTCCACTACCCATATTAGGATGAATAATTTTACGACGATAGTATTGTTCAGTGTAATTATGATAAGAACTTGTATTATAACCAGCATCATTGAATAAGTTAAATAATGATTCTGGATAAACATTGTTTTTGTAAACGTTAGCAGTACATGAATTATTGATGGTATATAGCGATGTCATACCACTCATTTCATTATTACCTGTTGAACAAGCATTTCTTGGAGAATAAGCATTTGACCAATACCATCCTTCTTTACTTAATTTAGCCAAATTAGGATATAGATTTTCATCTAAGACTATGTTATTGGCACTTTCCATCATTATTACAATTAGATTCTTATCTTTTAATTCACCTGTATATTTGTTTTTATCGGTAATTGTTCTATTCAAAAAATAATTATTTAAAGTAGTATACTGTTTATTAGTTTCATTTTCAGCGACTTCTCTCCATTTTGTATCATCTATTTTTCTAGTATAATCGTTCTCTTCTTTGGTACCTTTTTGATTTACTTCATACTCTGTTACTTCTTCTTCTGTAGGTGACAAAGTAGATTTTACATCTAGTAAGCCAAAAGTTGTAACTCCAAATTGATCTACGACAATATTGGGCATTGAAGGGTTTAAGAACAAAGATGTATTACTCTGTAGTTGAATATTATTTTGCATTTTATTAGACGTTAAAGTAAAGTAAAAAATACCAAGCAAAATAATTAGGGAAGTTAACCCTACTAATTGTGAACGAAGTAGATATCTTTTAGTTATTAAATTATCTTCAATTATATTAGATATATTATTCTTTTTATATAATCTTGGTTCTATTATTACAAAATAGATAAATTGTAAAACGGTTGGTATTAGTATTAACCAATAATACCAGTGAAAGCTTTCTATATAATCTTTTATATAATCTTTTACTGCACCAGCTTGTGAACTTGTTCCAAGGGACATAAATACCCCTATATAATTTTCAAATCCTGATTGTAGTAAAGCATATAAACTAGCTACTAAACAAATAATAAAAATTATTATTTTAGTGGGTACACGTTTTGTTTTTATTAATAGTAAAGATACCAATAAAGAAATAATACTTAAAGAAACAAAAACTCTTAATAAGGACCATTCCCAAATATTCATTTTCATTACAAGTCTAAAGATTATTTCTGTTGAAAATAAAGTAATTGTCATAAGTAAATAGTTTTTAAATAACTTCATAATTAATCACGCTCTTTCGTTGTCTAT
The DNA here is from genome assembly GCA_947305065.1 of uncultured Mycoplasmatota bacterium. GTDB lineage: Bacteria > Bacillota_I > Bacilli_A > RF39 > UBA660 > Coprovivens. The sequence goes on from CAMZCT010000002.1 coordinate 147,491, forward strand.
TATTTCTCTTACAGGTTTATAACTAAATCTGTAGTTATCTAAAACGCCATATTTTTTTATATTCTCTAAATGTAATTTGGTAGGATAACCTTTGTGTTTAGCAAAACCATATTCTGGATGTTCTTTATCTAATTCATACATCATTCTATCTCTAGTTACTTTGGCAATTACTGAAGCGGCTGCTATGCTTTCTGATAATGCATCTCCATGAATAATATCTGTATAAGGGATATTTTGATTATCTAGTTTCATAGCATCACTCAAAATGTGTTCTGGCTTTACTTTTAAATCTTCTATAGCTTTTTTCATAGCTAATCTAGAAGCTTCTAAAATATTAATTTCATCTATGGTTTTAGCATCAACTATGCCTATACCTACTGCTATTGCATCTTTATTTATTATATCAAAATATTTTTCTCTTTTCTTTTCTGTTAATTTCTTTGAATCATCAATTCCTTCTAAGAAATAGTTTTCTGGTAATATAACAGCAGCAGCTACTACCGGTCCAACTAATGGACCTCTTCCAACTTCATCTGTGCCAGCGATTAATTTTATTCCTTTTTTATATAATTCTTGTTCATAAGATAACATGTTTTTTTCTTTATTATTCACCAAAAAACCATCTCCCTGTTATTATTTAATCATCTATTCTATCAAAAGTTACTCCTTTTATTCTTTCTTGTTTTATATCTTCTAGAATAGTTCGACTAACACGATCATAATCAATTTCTCCGCCAGATATTATAGCTCCTATTTTTTTCCCAATTGCATCATATGTTACGATAATATCATCATCTATACGATTTATGTTATACCTCTCTTTTAAGATGTTTGGGTAATATTTTTCTAAAGTTCCAAGGATATATATAGCTACTCTGTCTATTGGTAATGTATCAATAGGTATACTTGTAAAACTTGCTAGATTTAACGCTTGTTTTTCATCATCTAACTTTGGCCATAGTATTCCTGGTGAATCTAATAATAAAATATTACTATTTGTTTTTAACCAACTAAGATTCCTAGTTACACCAGGATTATTACCTGTTGTTGTAACTTTTTTGCCAGCCATTCTATTAATAAGAGTTGATTTCCCAACATTAGGAACACCTACTACCAACGCTCTAATATCTTTTTTAGATAAACCTTTATCTAATCTTTTTTGTTGTAATTCGTTCATTAATTGATGAGTAATATCAACTAGTTTAGATGTTGCTTCATTCTTTGTTAAGTCTAAACAGGTAATATGATACCCCATTTTCTCATAATATTCAACCCATTTGTCAGTAATTTTTGTATCACATAAGTCATATTTTGTTAATATTATTATTCTTGGTTTATCTTTAATTAAATCATCTATATCTTTAATCATTGATGATTTAGGCATTCTAGCATCAATAACCTCATATACAACATCTATAAGATTATACTTTTCTTTTATTAATCTTTTAGTCTTAGCCATGTGACCAGGATAATAGTTAATGATTGTACTTGGCAACTTTTCTTTTTTATCTTCCATATTACTCACTTTCCTTCTATTCTGATATTTTATAATAATATGTTTTTAAGAAATAAACTTATACTATCTCATAATTATTCTAATTTCAAACTATTATTTTTTATTTTTTCTATATTATCCTTTATAGATAATAGATATTGAATATTTGTTGCTATTTCTATGCCATCAATTTCTTTTTCTTGGAAATCCAATGGTAATATTTTTTGTTCATAAAGTTTTTGATGAAATAATGTATCTAATAAATCTACATTGCTCGCAACATAATTTTCAAAATAATAAAGAGTCCAAACTTTTTTTGATTTAGAAAACTTTAATTCGAAAATAGGTGTTAATTCTTCTTTTATTGTTACTTTATTTAAATCAAATGTTTTTATAAATTCGTTTGATAATGTTTTAATCCTTCTTTCTTTTATATTTCCTTTTTCTTCTTCATAAATTTTTTTATATACTTTTTTGTATTCTTCTATTAATTCTCTGTATGTTATATTTTCTTTGCTAAATACATAGTTATCAATAGTAAACTTGTGATTTAATTCATAAAAAGAATATAAACAATTCCATGTACTTGGATTTATATTATATAGTACAATTCCATCTTTTCCATGGAAATTAACATTAGTATATAAGTTCATTGCAGAATCAAGCCTAGTTGGCATCATTTCTATTGGTACTTTCTCATTTAATATATTTTTAGTAATAATCATTTTATTACCTCGCTTTCCTTTTTAATTAATCTATCTTTTTTATGATTTATTACATATAAATGTAAATATTTCATCATTGAAAATCTAGTATTTTCAATAGTTTGAGTCCACCTTTCGAAAAATACTGATTACCCAGTTAATATTAGTTTGTTTTTCGTTCATTTGGATCAACTCCTTTATCAGACAATGACTTCATCAATAAATCAAAATCACTTTGAAGTTCTTTCATTTCTCTTTCCCTGTATATTTGAAATTCTTTTTCTGCTTTTTTTATTGCTTCTTCATGAGATATTTTACCATTACCTTCAAGTATTTTTCTTCTATTTAATAATATTTGGTTATCAAGTTCTGCAACCCAATCGTTCATTTTCATTGTTCTTTGTTCCAAAGCTTGTAATTCTGCAAAGTCTAAGAATTGAGATACTAATAAATTCAATCTTTGAAGTTCAATTTCTGATAAATAATTTTTTGCTATTTTAACATCGTCCATAGTTACATAATTACCTTTAAAATTAGTCATTCCAACATATGGCTTTTCGTTATCTACTCTATTATATATTAATTCTGCTGCAGTTTGCTCGTGTACTGCATAATGTAATTTGTTTTGAACTGTAGCAAAGAATTTTTTTGTTATTTCGCTTCTAGGATCATAATCTATACTGGTTGCATAAATATCAGTTACTTGTTGATAAAAGTTTCTTTCACTGGAACGAATATCTCTTATTCTTTGAAGTAATTCTTTAAAATATCTATTACCACCTTGTTTTAATCTATTATCATCCATAGTAAAACCTTTTTGTATATATTCATGTAATCTTTGTGTAGCCCAAATTCTAAACCTTACAGCTATGTCAGATTGAACTCTATATCCTAAAGCAATTATCATATCTAAATTATAATGATCAATATTTCTTTTAACTTTCCTGCCACCTTCTTTTTGAACTTGCAAGAATTTCTTGCAAGTTGATTTAGGTAGTTCGTTATCGTCATAAATATTATTAATATGTTGTTCTATATTCTGCCTTGTAGTTTTATAAATATCAGCAAGTTGATATTTTGTTAACCAAACATCTTCATCAATAAATTTAACATCTACACGAGTTAAGCCATCTTTATCTTCATATATTAATACTTCATTTTTATTGTCCATAATTGCCTCCGTTTTTATTATTCAATATCATTTCTTCTTACAAAATCATTATATACCCAATCAGGTGCATAATCTAAAATATATAATAATTCATCAATTAATTCTTTTTTAGTCATCGAACTAATATACTTTTGTGTTTTATTATACAATTTTTCTTGATAGTCTTCATATTCTTCTTGCAATCTTTCTTGTTCTTCCTCAAATTTTTTTGTCTCTTCTGGAAATGCTGTAAAAAATGTTGCTACTATATGCTTACATATTATTCTTTTTCCTTTTGCAAGTGGACAAGTACAAGTAGATTTTCTAGGGTGTGACACATCTAAATAAATATTATAATTATTAGTACCAATTGCTGTACTTGTATATTCATAATCATTTATTTTCGTCAAATTCTTAATTTTCTTGTTTTTATAATAATCTAATCCTCTCCAACATGAAGCACCACTTGCTAATGAAATTATACCCATTTTAACACCTCTTTTATAAATATAAAACATGTCGGCTTATTACAAGCCAGTATTCTAATTCCTCTCAAAATTGAGTATATTTTAACTTATTTTTTCAAATCTTTTCTTCTTTTTTATTAAAATTTGCAAGATCTCACTTCTTAAAAATCCCCATTTTATAAGGGGTTAAGTGATGATTGCCATAAATACAAGGTAGGCAGTTAATGTTCGTTTTTTGTAAGTTTTTTCTTCATTATTCATTAAAAATCACTTCCTTTTTATTATAATGATTTTGATTATTTAAAGGGATTTTAATTTTCTTATCTTCACCATTTTCTTGATAATACACTTCATTATGTTCTAGGAATGAAGCTGGCAAATAAGTTGTTTGTTTTTCAATACATTCTACTTTTTCGTATGGAGCAATCCATTCGCCACCAAAAATAAAACGCGCATTTCCGTTTTCGTTCATATCTTCAATTCCAGAAACATCAATCTCTGACTCAACTACTTCAACATCATATTTTACTTTTTTCTTAGATAATATACGTTTAACACTAGTTGATATTGTATCTTCAATTTTTTGTCCTTTTAAAATGTTTTTCACTTTTTTATCATCACTATAATCATTACTTACAACAATTAGTGCTATTCCTTTGCTATTTAGTGAATTTATAACCTTATCTATAAATTTTTCTAAATTATCAATATATGGCACTACATGAGCTAATAATATAAAGTCTGATTTAGGTAATCTATCCATTGATTCCACATTATCATTTATAAAATTAATATCATAATCTGTTCTTGCTTTAAATTGGTTTATTAGTTCTTTAGATGCTTCTATACCGGTAACTTCAAGTTGATATAATTGTCTTAATTTATCTATTATTTTATCTGTAACCATACCATCTGCACATCCGATATCAAGTAACGATATTTTTTTTGATATATTATTTTCTATTATTTTTTTATAAACCTTATCAATCAATATTTGTTTTTGATTTGTTAGTGCAATAAATCTTTGAAAAATTGATGGATTTTCTTTATATAATTTCAAATTATGCATCTTTATCATCTCCTTTATTTGGAATCTTAGTTTTACATTAGTCGTAATTACCCTCTTTTTTTGAATTTTTTTATCATTTTTTAGCTATTTTTATTAAAAATATGCAAGATATATTTTTTAGTTTTTACTTATTTTATAATACTTTAAGAGTGTTCTTAATTAAATTGTAATCAACCAGTTTATATTAGTTTTATTCTCATTATTCATACTTGTTCACCTACTTTAATACTTTTTTAAAACAATTTATTTATATTTGTTATTTCAAACTCAAATGGAATTTTAACAGCAATCATGTCATATTCCTCATCAAATAATATGTTATTATCAATATTAAAAATGCTTGAATCTAATATAGTATAATATTTTATTATAGATTCCATTTTATTATCTTTTAAAAATTTTTTTAAGCCATTTAAAGAAGTATTAACACCTTTATATTCAAATTCTTTTTTGCCTGTATAAATCAACATTTTTTCTTTTACTTCTTCATTAGTTAATCCATAATATATTTTCATATTATTTTCTCCTCAATTAAATTTTTAGTGTTGACTAAATTGTTATCAACCAATTTATATTAGTTTTAGTTTCATTCATTTGGATCAACTCCTTTTTTTGTTAAAGCTAATTCTAATCTTTCTTTTAATAGATTATATCTATATAGCGTTTCTTGGATTCTAAGAATATCATCTTTTTCTTTTTTTCTTTTTACAGAATAATCAATCTCTTTATTAAATTGACTTGTGGTTAGATCAATGATTTTGTTGTCGATAAGGTTAAAATAATGAACTATTCCATCTACTTCATTTTTATAGATTTCTCCCCCAAAATAATCATAGAAAAGAATGGCGACAATTGCACAATGACCCATAGTTGGATTATCTTTACTCCAAATATCCTTACATAGAGGAGAACAGGTATCTACCGAATATATATCTAATAATGTTTTTTCAAATAAATCTATAGTCATCTCTTCACCTCATTAATCCTTTAATTATTGTACCATAAAATAATTGTTGTTTCTTCATATATTGTTAATAATTAGGGAAAGCTATATAATTATAATGGTTTGGAGGATAATTATGGAATATAAAGAATTTGCTAAGTATTATGATAGGTTTTATAAAAATAAAGATTATGAAAAAGAAGTTGGATTCTTAATGAATTTTATTAAAGAAGGAGATGAAATTATTGATATTGGTTGTGGGACAGGTATTCATGCTTCGTTAATATTCCAAAAGGGATTTTATGTAGATTGTTTAGATCTTAATGATGAGATGCTAGAGGTAGCTAAAACTAGATTAAAATCCAATTTTTATTCACAAAATATTTTAGACATTAATATAGATAAAAAGTATGATGTTATTATTTCTATGTTTGCAGTATTAAATCATCTTAAGAGTGTTGATGAACTAGAAAAGTGTTTATCTAATTTAAGAGGTATATTAAAGGATGATGGTAAAATCATAATTGATTTGCACAATCCACAAAGTTCAGGCAGTAAAAAAGATTCTTTTGATAATATGACGAGAATTATGGAATGGAATTATGAAAAAAAAAATAGAATTGAAAATAGTAAGATTACTTTTATGATAGGCTATAAGAGATACGATGATTCTCATGTATTTAAAATCTTTACTATCGATGAGGTTAAAGAGTGTTGTACTAAGATTGGTTTAAAAGTATTAAACGTATATGAAAATTATGATTTAGATAAAGAAGGAAAAGAAACTTCTAAGAATTTACAATTTGTTATTTGTAATTAATTAAAAACTGCTACATATATATTTCTTTGTAACAGTTTTTTAGTTGTTCTTGAAAAGGTAGGTCTCTTTTAGCAAGCATTTCAGCAGTAGTAAAAACTCCTAGAGGATGTATAAACCTATAGCAATCAGCGTTAGCACATACTTCAGCTTCTATTGATTCGAATGGAACTTTTCCGTGATGAGCTTCGATAGAATTAATTATTATTTTTCTCTCCTCATCTGTTAAATCATAATCTTTTAAAAATTCTTTAGCGAAGTCTGATGACATCTTAGTATGTTCAGGTCTTTTATTCATTTTTATTGCTTCACTTAGTTTAATATCCATTAATAGAATACCGATTAGGACTAAGTCAACATTAGCATCATGTTCTTCGGCTAGCATATAGTTTCATTTTGTCTTCACTTATGCGCATATCAACACCTCATCATATATATTTATTATAGCACGTGTATTAATTTAAGACATACGAGTGTATACGTTGACTAGTATTTTTATTCTTGGTAGAATAACAAAGCGAATGAGGTGGTGAAGAAAATGACAAATATCCAAGATAGTTTTAAGAAATTCTTAAAACTACTAGTGGAAGAAGGACTAGTTAATAATAAAAAACTTAGAGATAAGCATCATGATATCTACGAATACTATGATAGATTACGAGTTTTAATGAGTTTGTGTGTTTCACTATGTCCAGAACTGTCGTTTGTAGCTTTAAAAGATAACCCTGAAGAATTCAAAGAAGAGTTCAATGGAGATTTTGTTGTTGGAGTATTAACACCACTTGGCCCGGCACCAATTTATTGCAAGCTGCATTATTGGAAAGAGTTTCGTTTTTTGACCCCTGATGAGTATGCTCCGTTAATTTCTAATAATAATAAACTGTCAGCTCAGGATAGATGTATAAGATTTCAGTCACTTACGAAGATGCTAATCAAATCACCAAAAAGTGATGTTGTAAAAGCAATAGAGCAAAGTAAAACACTTAAAGAGTCACAAAAGCCTAGCGCGCTTCACAAGGGAATAAAAGAGGCTCCGGTAATTGCCCCTCCTAGTGAGGATAGTGACGATGTAAAGGCTGTAACGGAAGCTGTTAATGTAATCACCAAGATTTTAATTAAGAGAAATTTGATTCAGTATAAAAAAATCCAGTTTGGATGGAATACCTCTCAGGATTTATTAAATTTAGAACTTGAATTGGTATGTTTGTTTGCTGCTTTATGTCCAGAATTATCATTTGCTTCATGGAAACATTATGACGGAACAATGCATGAAGATGATTTTGTTGCTGGTATTTATACTCCTGAGGGGCCGGTATCTTTCCATTTTAATGAACAGTATGCTGATAGATTTTCCCATGACGTCTGGATTGATAGAGGCCCAATGTATGATGGATATAAACATAGAGACGCTATTAATCGAATTGATTCATTAACATCATGGTTTGCTAGTAATAAAACATCAATTGAAATAATAGATTTTATTTATGGTAACCGACGCTTAGACGAATCTCGTAGACCTATGAAACCCGATTAACTTGTATTTAAATAGTACTCTTTTATTGAGTACTATTTTTCTTCTTATATTTCAAAGTCTTCCAAGATTCCGGTTTGAGCACCTTCTATTAATAATTTGGCTTCATTTTCGACTAGGGTTTTACCACTACCATGTTTACCATTATTATCCCAAACATTGTCATTTAGATACTAATTGTTTCTATCATGGTTTATATCTTGGGCTTCTACTAGAATAGTATTAATTCCGGGGAGCATTTTTTTAATTAGTCCATTACATCTGCTTTAGTGATTTTTTCTCTTCCATGGAAATACCATCCTTAATACTGAATTTATTGTAACATAAAAGCAAGTGATTTTAAACTTATCACTCGCTTATTGTCTTTTATAAGACTTAATCTATTTTCCATAGTTGGTATTTACCAGTTATGTTATTAACATCTTCAGTATTGCCGTAGATAATTGCTCCTAAGTATTCTAGATTATCTTCTTCTTTAGAACTAATAGAATTAACCAATTCTTCATCTGTTCTAGTATCTAACATATCTTTAGGATAATCGGCTACTAAAAGATTATGGTTTTGTTTAGCTAGATTAATAGCGTTTTTTAATTTACTAGCTTTAACTTTAGTTACTATAAATGGGAATTGACTTATTCCTAAGTGATCTATTCCTGATTTATCAGTAATTATCTTTTGTCCCATTATCTCCTTATCAGAATACTTACCAATAGATATAGCTAAGTGTCCTATTACATTTAAAGCTGCTACTGGATCTACATTTGAGGCTACAATACCTACTATTTTTTTATCTTCATACTTCATTTTTATATTTCTCCTTTATTTATTATTTTTTAATTATTATTTAAATAAAGGAGTTAATACATTTGCGAGCACTTCTATTTTAGCCCAAAGTTCGCCACCATGCATTCTTCTTGGATATCTAATCATAAATAATCACCCCACTTTAGGCATATATCTTTCTTTTTATCTAATTCTATTTATACTATAGATTTGGTTAATTCTCAAATTTTGGTGTCATTTTTTTCGTAATTAATGCCACAAAGAGAGCTTTTTAGTTATTGGATCTATGATATCTTTTTCACCAAAAGCAGCAACACAGAAATACTCCATTTCTTCATCGCTTACTTCTTTAGTTTTTTCTAATTGTTCTTTATATGTATCACCTGTCATTGTAACAGTAAAGTCTGTAAAAAGAATATTTTGTTCTGCAAATTGTCTTCTAGCTTTTTTTATTTCTCCATTTTTAGCACGAAGCACTATGAGAGAAAGAGCGGATATACTCTTATGATTAGTATCTTTTCCTTCGAAATCAATAAAACTCATTTTCTCCTTTAATTCAGCTGGAGCTGAGGCTACTAATCCAGCACAGGCATGAGAAACGGCATTTAATGCTTTTCCCACCTCAAGATTTTTATTAACTACCACTACAAACTTATGTGTATCTGCATATATCATTGTTTTATCTCCTCTTTTTAAATTAAATCCACTTTATAATATCATTAATCATCATATCATTCAAGTATTCACATTCCGAACTATATCTAGTACTTCCGTGATAATCAGAACCACAAGAAACTTTGTAGATTCATTTTGTATTAATACTATTTTGTTTTTCTCTTCCACGAATCATCAAATGTAATCTTTTTCCTTTAAAAAATCCATCCTTTACAACGTACTCACCGACATCAGCAAATCCTGCACCCATATAACATCTGTGCGCTACTTCATTATCAAATTCTGGATCTATTATAAATCTATCAGCTTCTGGATCAGAATAATCCTCTATAAATGTTTTTAATGTTATAGAACTTAAATGTTTGCCAACAAAATCAGGATTTCCTATCATAAAATCAATAGCATAAGTTTTACCAGTATTGCTTAAATACTTTTCATAATATTCGTAATAGTCATCTTTTTTTTGCTCCGATGTCATTACCAAAGCATAAGGAACTCCTTCATATAAACCTATATAATAATCATAAAATGATTTTTGTCCCTTCAAGACATAAGAGTCAACATCTTCTTCCATTTCTGAACTATTATCCCAAAACTGTTTTACTCTTTCACTATGCCACCATTCTTTTAAAATATCATAATAATCTTTATTTAATTTTACAAAAGTAATTTTATCCTCCATTGCAGTCACCAACCTATGTCAATTATATCACACATTTTCAATGTTTTTTTGTTCGGAATATTATCTATTTTACGAGTTTACGAGCAATTATATAAGTGGTGTCAATGACAATATCAGTTAACTTATTCTTAATAAAAAAACACCTATTTTTAGGTATTTTTGACTATTTTTGACCATTTATAATAATTTTTATAGTAAATTATGCAAGATTCAAACCATCGCAAAGCCTTGTAAATAAAGGAATTCTATAAAAGTTACTATAAAACAACATCAACTAGTTTATATTACTCTTTTGAAACACTTTTTCGTTATTGTCAGTCATTAGAATCACTTCCTATTTTTTTAATTAAATACTCTATAAATTGTAATTTATTTAATACTTTTCTTTTGTTAAAAATTCTTTTAATTCTTTTTCATTTTTAAAAATTCTGTCAAATATAAGATACAATGAATCAGTTACATCATATTCCCCTATCGCATAACATTTTTTCCCTAATCCATATGCAATACCAGCTTCAATATGTGCTGAATTTCCAGCTGGAAGTACCAATAACAAATTATCTGAATTTTTTTCACCATTCAAATCATATTCAAATATTGTTCTAACTCTTGCATCTTCAAGTTTAATTTTATCAAATTTGTCTGCTAAATTTTTATCATTAGCACATAATCCCGCTTTCCTATGTGATTCTTCATTTTTTAAAAAACAATAATGAGAAATATGTAATTCTTCAAAAATATTACATATTTTTAAAATATTTTCTCTATTTCTTGTTCTTCCAGCAATAAAAAATTTATATTTATTATTCATATCTTTCACTCCCTATTAATTACGACTTATTTTTTACTTTTTTCTAAATTTATAAAAATATGTAAAAATCTCTATATCAAAAAATCAGTATTTTCAATGGTTTGAGTCAATGTTTATATAAATTGGTTTCTCGCAATTTATATTAGTTTTATCATCCATAGGAATCACTCCATTTCTATTCAATCATAGCATAAAAAAGGCAGATCTTGTACTAATCTGTCCAAATTTATATTATTTATTAGAGGTTAAATGGGGTGTAATCAATTTTTAACATTACATTACCTAGTCATATGGCCAATTGGAATATCAAAAGGTTACTAACATCTAAATAACTATATATTTGTGTTTTTACTTAGTATCTTTATATGCTACGAAATCTCCTATACTATCAGCATTTTTTACTCCATTGTTTATTGCTTCAATTAATATATCAGAAGCTGCAATTCCTATATAATTTACTAAGTCAAATGAATTTAAATCTAATTTAATTCTATTTTTAGAGTGTGGTGATATTGAAAAGATAACATCTCCATCCCAATTAGTATGAACCGGATATATTGCTCTAGCCATCCCATCCTGCGCTAATTCTGATACTTTTATTAGCTCTTCTCTTGTCATTTCAATATTGGTTACAATAACACCTAATGTGGTATTAGAACCTCTTTCTATTTTTTTATTGCCAAAATTTTTATTATAATAATTATTAAAGCAATATTTACCAGACTCAGAATAAAACTCCTTAGTAATGGGATTTATAACATCCCCTATAGCATTTGTTACAACGAATGCACCTATGTATGCATTATCAGATATTTCTTTTATTGAAATTCCAAAGCCACCTTTTATTCTATTATTATAAATCCATTTTCCAGTTGTAGCACCTATTCCTACACCAATATTTCCTTGTTCCAAATTATTGTAACTAGCATTTTTAGCCATTTCAAATCCATCTTGTAAATGGGGTCTTACATCTTTTCCTATTTTTCCATCATATATTACTGCACCAACAACACTAGGAGATTTCAAATAATCCATAACTCCAATTGAACATTCTAATCCTGCTGTACTTCCCCCTGTTAATACAATAGCTTCTACAGTTTTATCTGCTCCTTTTATTTCATATGCTGGTATATTAATAGTTCCTGTATCAGAGCCTCTAACATCTATTCCAATATTTGCACCATTATCTGGTATGATAACAGTTGCTCCTGTTATGCCATCTTTATTTGTATAATGACCTATTTTTATTCCTAATTTTTCTAATTCCGTCATTTTGTATCCTCCTTAATAATTTTTATACTATCAGTTCATAATATTATTGTTTTATAGATGTTTAATTATATTATTTTCAATGGGGTGTTAAAAGGTGTAATCACCTTTTTAATTCCTATCACTTTTTACACTATAAATAGTCATTTTTCACTAATTTTTCTCTATTTTAACATATTTTTATATAAAAAATGCAAGATGTTATTTTTTGCAAAACCTTATAAATAAAAGGTTTCTTAAAGGAGTTAAATAAATCGTATTCAACCAATTTATATTAGTTTTATTTTTATTCATTTGGATCAACTACTTTTATATTAAACGATTTTGATAATTTTTCAATATCCGTTATTTTTTCTTTATTTGGAATATGTATAAAAATCATTTTTGTTTTTAATTTATTTTCAATTATATATTCAAGACCATTATAGTATATATTGTTACACAAATAATTTCCAGCATCATTGGATATAATCACTTCATATTCTTTTCTTAATTTATTATGTAGAACACTATAATCATAACTTGTAACATATTTTAACTTGTCTTTAGCAGTCGTCTCTATTTTAATAACATCAGTATTTAATGGTGCTTGTCCAAAAGAAACAATTAAATCATAATCATTTTTCTTTAATTTATTTTTTAACTCTACTACACTAGTTTTAAAACTATTTGTTAAATATAATTTATTATTGGCAACAATATGATCCAATAATAATTTAGATGAATTATTTTTACCTTTAAAAGCAGTGTACAAAATATTCATAATGGTTCACCTCTTTTTTATTGATATAAAATGTTCTTCAAAACAATTGTCGGCATATTACAAGCCAACCAATTGATATTAGTTTTATTTTCATTATCCATAGTTCTTCAACTACTTTTTTATAGATTTTTCTTCATTATATTTTGCATTATAATAATTAATTGACTTATTCAATAAACCGTCTTTAACAACTTCAATTTTTTCTTTATTTCTTAACAAATCTATAAAACTATCTTTTCCTAAAGTATCTATTAAATAACTAACCATCAAATAAGCATAATCATAACTATCATATTCATGCATACCAAATTCATTTTCTATTTCCTCTTGATTTGGAATAGGACTATTATTGATATAATTATCTAATAACCATTTAATACCTTTAGAATATGTACCATCTAAATACTTTGCTATACCTTCATTTAACCATTCTGG
>CAMZCT010000003.1 GCA_947305065.1 uncultured Mycoplasmatota bacterium
TTAATGATTAGCAAGTTCATCAATTTACTAATCAGTATTATACGTGTTATAATATAATTGAGGGAGTGTGATGTATATGAGTAATCAACCTTTTTTTGATGAAGAAACAGTTGAGAAAATAAGAGAACATGATAAGGAACAGTTTGAGATTAATAAGAAGAAAGCTAATTTTAATAAGATAAATACAGCGGCTGATTCCTATAGTAAATATAGTTATGAAAATGAAGAGTTACTTAAAGCTTTTGTTGGTGATGAGAAAAAATATGTTAAGTTTATGACTAAGAATTTTAATGTTTGGGCATTTTTCTTTTCTGCATTCTATATGTTATACAGAAAGATGTATTTATATGGTTTCCTATTGTCTTTATTTTTATCCATAGTATCTAATTATTTTTTACAAATAAATATGACATTATTAACGGCGATTATGGTATTAGCATTTTGTCTAATTGTGGGTCTTATGGTTGGTTTTTCGTTTAATAGATTATATATAGGTAGTTGTATAAATGAAATAAATCGATTAAAGACGGAATATCCTACTTTAGATACTAAAGAATTATGTAGAAAACAAGGGGGTAAAAGTTTCTTTTTAGCCCTTATAGCTAGTTTTATAATTTATTTATTAGTTGGAATTATTATGCGTTTCATAGCGTAGGGGGTGATACTATAAAAAAGAAAAGTCTGTTATGGATTTCTTTAATAACTATTTTGTTAACTTCTTCAAATGTAGATAAAATGGGGTCTAATCGTGTTTATCAAATAGAAGAAAAAAGTAAAGCTTTTGCTAGTTATGGCAAAGGCTTGGTTTATATTGGAGATATGACTTTTTTAGATAATTTAGATGAAGTTAAAGATGATGATATTTTAATCTTGGATGAAAGAATAGGTGATGATCCTAATATGAAGATTTTATCTTCTTATATAATTAAAAATAGGAAGGATAAAGAGGAAATACTAAAAATTTTATCTTTGTATGAAAAAAAATCTCCTAGTGAATGGAATAGAAGTTACGAATCTATGATGGTGGAATGGGAAATGCATAATCTTCTACATAGTTTAGGATATAAGATAAATAGAACAACAGATGTTGATTTAAATAATAATGATGAGCATTTTTATGATGATGCAATATTGAAAAAGATTTTTAGGTTGTGATTATATGTTAGAAATAGTAGCTTTAATACTTTTTATATTAATGTATGTATTAATGATAATTTTTAGTGATAAGAGAGAATATGTGGCATTATTATGTGCATTTATTTATATATTAATTGGGGTATTACCAGTTGATAATATTATAAGTAGTATAGATTTTAATGTACTTTTTATGATGGGTGGAACTATGATTATGGTTTATTACTTTATAGAAAGTAAAATGCCAGTATTGATAGCGGATTTTTTATTAGATAAATCACCTAATGTCATGTGGGTGACAATATTTATGAGTGCTTTTGCTGGTTTGATTTCAGCTTTTATAGATAACACAGCAACAGTATTAATGATTGCTCCAGTTGCTATGGCAGTATGTAAAAAACTAAATATTAATCCAGTATCAATGATTATTGCTTTGGCTGTTTCTTCGAATTTACAGGGTGCTGCAACTTTAGTGGGTGATACAACATCAATAATGTTAGGTGCTCATGCAGGAATGGATTTTAATCAATTCTTTATCTTGAATGGTAAATTATCAATCTTTTTTGCTGTTGAATTGGGAGCGTTAGCTTCACTATTAATTATGTTCTTTATGTTTAGGAAAGAAACAAAAGAGGTAGAAGCTTCAAAGGATGTACGTGTAAGAGATTATTTCCCTAGTATAATGTTAATTATATTAGTTTTAACTTTGATTGGAGCTTCCTTTATTCCGAATAAACCTGATATAACAAATGGATTGATATGTATGATTTTATCTCTTGTAGTTATGTTTGTAGATGCTGGAAAATACAAAACTACTAATAGAATATTAGCGGATTTAAAAAGTGTTGATTATCAAACTTTATTATTGTTATTAGGATTATTCTTAGTAATAGCAGGTATTACTAATGTAGGAGTAATAGAAGATTTTTCTAAGTTGATAGTTCGTATAGGTGGAAACAATGTTTTTTTACTATATACAATTATTGTAGTAGGATCAGCAATATTTTCAGGATTTATCGATAATATTCCTTATGTAGCAACAATGTTACCGGTAGTTGGAAGAGTATCAGCTACTCTGGGTATTAGTCCATATTTACTATATTTTGGATTATTATCAGGCGCGACTTTAGGAGGAAATTTAACTCCTATTGGAGCTTCTGCTAATATAGCGGCAGTAGGACTTCTTAAAAAGGAAGGGTACAATGTAGGATTTAAAGACTTTATGAAGATAGGTGTACCATTAACAGTTTCTGCTTTAACAGCAGGTTACTTATTTATCTGGTTTGTATGGAGATAATATGAAAAGATGTAAATGGGTAAATGATAAAAATGAATTATATATTAAATATCATGATGATGAGTGGTGTGTTCCTAAATATGATGATCATTCCTTATATGAGTTGTTAATACTTGAAAGTTTTCAAGCTGGTTTATCATGGGAATGTGTTCTTAATAAAAGGGAAGCGTTTCGTAAGTGTTATGATAATTTTGATATAGATAAAGTTATTTTATATGATGATGATAAAATAAAAGAATTATTGAATAATAAAGATATTATCAGGAATAAATTAAAAGTAAGAGCAAGTATTAATAACAGTAGGATATTTAAAAATATTCAAAAAGAGTTTGGAAGTTTTTCTAAATATATATGGTCTTTTACCAATAACGAAGTTATATATGAAAGTTTTGAAACAACAACTAATAGTTTGTCTGATAAAATATCTAAAGATTTAAAAAAGAGAGGTATGACTTTTGTAGGAAGTACTATAATTTATTCTTATTTACAAGCTATAGGTATTATAAGTTCACATAGTAAAGATTGTTTTAAATATAATAAAAATGTTGCTTAGTAACACTCTTAAGTGATAGAATGTTACTTGAGATTGCCCAATAGCCAAGCGGTAAGGCATCAGGCTCTGAACCTGACATTCCGTAGGTTCGAATCCTACTTGGGCAGCCAAATAAAATATAATCCTCAAAAGGGATTTTTTTTGTATAGATGTGATATATTGATTAAGGTGGTATAAGTGATAATAGTGAAATCATTATTGACTATGGTTGGTGGTTTAGCGCTACTAATATATGGTATGAAAATGCTTAGTTCTAACTTAAGAAAGTTGACGGGTGGCAAGTTAGAACAAATATTAGTAAATGCTACTAATAATCCTTTTAAAGGACTGGTTGTTGGATTTTTAATAACTGTTATTTCACAAAAATTTCACAAAGCAGACATATTTATTTCATATACAAATGATAGTATGTAATTGTACTAGAAAACTAGTACAAAAACGTCATATAAACTCTCTATAAACTTTTGGGTGGATTGCTATCCATCCTTTTTTGTTTTATAATACATGAGAGGGTGAGAAGAAATGAATGATAGTAAGAACTTAATATTAGCTAGTATTGCAATTATTGCAGTAGTACTAGTAGCTTTGGTTTTGTTCTTTTCTAAGGATGGAAAGAATGAAATAAATAATAACTTAGATAAGGTTAAAGTATATATTCATCATGAAAAGACGGAAAAAGAAAAAGGCTATTATAGTGAATGTAATTTATCAACGGAAGATTTGGTAAAGGTTAGAAATGACTTTAACAAAATTGTTAAATTAACTGATCAAAATCTACTAAATGGTAAGAAAATTAATGGTGATTATAAAGTTATAGTAGAAGATAAGTTTATAGCGTTTGATAAAGAACATAATAATTCTGTTTATATAGAAGAATATAATGGCATCTATGAGTTTAAAGGTAATATCTATGATATTGTAATAAAAAATTGTGGAAGTTAAATTTGGATATAATAATTAATTGTGATATAATTTCACCCGTTGGGTGATTTTTTTTATGGATAAAAAAATATTTTAAAAAATAAAATAATTGATATTTATGATTCCAAAGCTATTGTTGAATCTTTGAGACTTAGATATAAAATATTGAATCATGGAGAGTATGATATTAACTTAGCAATATATGATATTTTAACTAGAGATACAGTAGAAAATAATAAAAATTTAAATTGTTATGATATAATTATTACGGTGATGAAATGAAAAAAAGTATCATTGTAATAATTTTTTTATTGGCACTAACCATTTGTACTTCTTGTGCTATGAGTAAGAATATTATTAGATCCGGTAGTGGTGATTTAGTAATCGAATGTACAATTAAAGGTCTTTTTACTGATGAATATAATAATAAAACAAATTTTATAAGGCTTTATGACGATAAAACAATAAGTACTGGAACAAATGATAAGATAGATAATAAATATGATGTTAATCCTGATGATTATCAAAAAATAATTAATTATGCTTTTTCCCCTGATTTTATAAATCTTAAAGAAGATTTGAGTGATAAACGAGTAGCAGACGGAAGTATACAGTATATAACAATATACTTTGAAGATGGTAGTTCGAAAAAAATTGGTGGAGCTAATCCGTCTAATAGAAAGTTTCAAAAATTATATAAAATGTTAAATGAAGTAGTTGAGAAGGGTGAGGAAGAATGAAGTTATTAAGATGTAACAAATGTGGAACAAGAGTAATAGTAGATAAAGGGGAAGGTAGTATTATTTGTTGTGGTGAACAAATGATGGAAGTAAAACCTAATAGTGTAGAGGCAGCAGTTGAAAAACATATTCCTGAATATGTAGCGGAAGATAATAGAATAAAAGTAGTAGTTAATCATGTTATGGAAGAAGAACACTATATTGAATGGATTTTATTAGAAACTGATAAAGGGATAGAAAAAGTTGATTTTAAACCAGGAGATAAGCCTGAAGCAGTATTTGACTATGTATCTGGAAGTACTTTATATGCTTATTGTAATAAACATAGTTTATGGAAGAAAGATGTTGAATAGTCTTTCTTTTTTTAAGATAAATGGTGCAATATTTGTCGAACTTACTATATTGTAGTAAAATGTTGTTAGCAAGAGAGGGATTTTTATGTCTAATCGTATTGTTTTTCAAAATAAGGAATTTGAACTTCTTTCGAATGATGAGTTACAAAATTTAAGTTTAAATCAGAGAAAGGAGTATTTTAAAGAATTTCGAAATAGATGTGTTGAACTTCATGATAATCAGTTGAATTTTGGCCAAAATTTTATTAAAAATCATTATAAAAGATTGATAAATTTTAAAGTTAAATGGGATGGAGATGAAAATGTACCGAAAGATGTGCCGGTTATTTTTGTAATTAATCATACTAATTCTCATGATATTCCTATAGCATATTATATGATGTCTATGCTAAATAAAAAAGGAAGTGTAATGGTTGCAACTGATTGCTTGAATCCTCTTACTAACTTTGTTTTTTATGCATCTAATGCTACTACATTGGATAGGCTGGATAAGTATTCTAGACAAGTTTCCATACTTAAGGGAATAAAGAAGTTAACATCTGGTTATTCATTAGCAATTTTTGGAGAATCTACGTGGAATAATCACCCAGTTAAATTGATGCAACATATTAAAAATGGTTGTTCTATTATATCTGGGGGTTCTCAGGCGGTTATGCTTCCTGTTAATTATGAATATATTGAAAATGATGGTCTTTTTGAAAGTGAGCAACAATTATATGATAATAGTGTTGTTAAAATAACAATTGGTAGACCAATTGAATATGACTATAATATTAGTACTATTGATAATACTAATATTGTTGAAACATCTATGGTTGCTCTTAAAAAAGATGCAAAGAAAAATGCTGGAATTTATGTGGAACGATTGGAAGATGTTGATCCTATGATTTATGCTAATCATAGTGTTTGTAAAATGTATAAAGCCTTTGGTTTTACCTTTAATCCAGATTTAGAAGATAAGAATTTGTTATTTTTGCCTGGTGAGGCTCATGAAAATGGATATCATATAGAAAATGGGGTGTTGGTCCCTGGAACTATTAAAAAAGAAGATGCGAATCAATACATTTTATCAAAGAAGAAAAATTACTTTTAGAGTAATTTCTTTTTTTTGTAAAAAATAATAATAATTTTGAGATATGTGATATAATTTAATTATGATATGTGGTGGTAGAAAATGAATGGTTTATATAATATATACATACCTCTATGTGGTTTATTTGTAGCTGCGCTTTGTAATATTTTGTTTTTTTCAAAAGATAGAATGAAAAATAAGGAAACTGCAATTTTCGCAAGAATACTAATATATAGTTTAGTAGATAGTGTTGTGATGGTTACAATTATTTTATTAGCTATGATTTATAAAAATATAAAACTCCTTGAATTTCTAAATAAGGTTGATTATGCAATGTATATTCTGTGGATGAGTAATTTCTTTTTGTATGTATATTATGTCACTTATAAAGATGAAGAAGGATCTAAAGCTAGATATTATAATTTATTCTTTTGGGTAACAACTGTAATCGATATTATAGTTATATTTTTGATATTATTCTTAAGGGTTGATGTTCATATCAATGGAAATGTTATGTATAGTGATGGATCTGCTTTAACATGTGCCATTCTTGGATGTGGGTTGTACTTCGTTGCGATTGTTGTTTGTTTGGTTTCTAAAGTGAAGAATATTTTGACTCGTAAGTTAACACCTTTATATGTATTATTGTTATTTGTTATCTTGGTTATGGTGTTAAATAGTATTGATAAAACGATTGTTATTATTTCGGCCGTATTGGCATATATTAATTTAATAATGTTTTTTACAATTGAGAATCCTGATGTAAAACTATTAGAGCAAACAGAAATTGCTAAGAATCAAGCTGAGAAAGCTAATAGAGCTAAGAGTGATTTCTTAAGTAGTATGTCTCATGAAATAAGAACTCCTCTAAATGCTATAGTAGGTTTATCTGAAGATATTGGGGGATATGATAATGTTCCAGATGCAGTTAAAGAAGATGCTGAAGATATAATAAGCGCATCGAAAACTTTATTAGAAATAGTAGGGAATATCTTAGATATAAGTAAAATAGAAAGTGATAAGATGGAGATTGTTGAAACTCCTTATAATCCTCAAGAATTATTTGAAGAATTGGCTAGGTTAGATTCAACTCGTATTGGTGATAAACCTATTAATTTCCATACTAATATTGCTCCAGATTTACCATATGAACTTATCGGAGATAGAAAGCATATGAAAGAAGTAGTTAATAATCTTCTTACAAATGCTATTAAATATACGGAAACTGGAGATATTTGGTTTGATATTAAGTGTATAAATAATAATGGTAAATGTAATTTAATAATTAGTGTTAGAGATACAGGACGAGGTATAAAAGCAGAAGATATTAATAAATTATTTAATAAGTTTGAAAGATTAGATATAGAAAAGAATACTACTACGGAAGGTACTGGTTTAGGTCTTGCCATAACTAAGAGTTTAGTAGAAATGATGGGTGGTAAGATTAATGTAGAAAGTAGATATGGAGAAGGGTCTATATTTGTAGTTAGTATTATTCAGAATATTAGTATGATGAGTAAACCGGATTTAACACAAACTCAAAGATTAAGATTACAAGGAATAGAAACAGATCAAGAAGGATATGGATATAAAAAAGTATTAATAGTAGATGATAATAAGTTGAATGTTAAGGTAGCAAGAAAAGCCTTAGAGAATTTTGATTTAATATTAGATGAATGTTATAACGGGGAAGAGTGTATTAATAAAGTTATAGAAGATAATAATTATGATTTAATTCTTATGGATATTATGATGCCTATTATGAGTGGAGAAACAGCTTTAAAGAATTTAATGGAAATAGAAGGTTTTAATACTCCAGTAATAGCTTTAACGGCAGATGCTGTAGCTGGGGCTAAAGAAAGATATGAGAGTGAAGGGTTTGTTGATTATATACCGAAGCCATTCTCAAAAGCGCAGATTAAAGAAAAATTAGATAAAGTATTTAGACAAAAGGAAACACTTGAAGATAGACAGAAAATGTGGGATGATGCACCTACAGTTGTAATTGGTGAAGATGATGGAGAGGATGATGAAAATGAGTGATAAAGTAGTAAAGGTTGAATTTTTATCAAGTATGTCTCATGAAGTAAGAACAATATTAAATACTATAGTAGGTTTATCTGAAGATATTGGGGGATATGAAGATATACCTGAAGAAATAAGAGAGGATGCTGAGGATTTAGTTACTGCTTCTAAAAAGTTATTGGAGTTAATGGAAAATATAATTGATTTTAGTAAAATAGAAAGCGATGAAATGGAAATTGTTGAAGTGCCTTACAAACCTCTTGAAGTGTTTAAAGAATTAGCAAAAGCTAATGAGATGAATATATTGGATAAACCAATTGATTTTCATACTAATATTGCTCCGGATTTACCATATGAACTTATTGGTGATGAAAAGCATATAAGAGAAGTAGTAGATAATCTTCTTACAAATGCTATTAAGTATACTGATGGTGGGGATATTTGGTTTGATGTAAAGAGTATTAATGAGGATGATAATTGTAATTTAATTGTAAGTGTTAGAGATACGGGACGAGGAATGACTCCTGAAGAATTAGATAAACTATTTGCGAAGATTGAAAGACTTAATATAGAAAGAAATACTACTACAGAAGGAATTGGTTTGGGTCTTGCCATAACGAAGCGTTTAGTTGAATTAATGGGTGGTAATATCAACGTTGAAAGTACATATGGAGAAGGATCGAATTTTGTATTTAGTGTTCCTCAAAAGATTAAGTTGATGGAAGAACCAGATTTGACAAGAACACAAAGATTAAGGTTAGAACAGATTAGATTTGACGAAGGATATGGATATAAAAAAGTATTGATAGTTGATGATAATACTTTAAATATTAAGGTAGTACGTCGTATTTTAGAACAATTTGATTTAATAATTGATGAGTGTTATAACGGTGAAGAATGTTTAGACATAGTAGCTCAGAATAATGATTATGATTTAATCTTTATGGATATTATGATGCCTAAGATGAGTGGAGAAGAAACTTTAAGAAGACTTCACGAAATCGAAGGATTTAATACTCCAGTAATAGCTTTAACAGCTGATGCTGTTGAAGGTGCTGAACAAAAATATGAAAGTGAAGGATTTGCTGATTATATTGTTAAACCATTTTCTAAAATGCAAATAGAAGAAAAATTAGATATGATCTTTAAACAGGAAGATTTACTTGAAGAAGATAATAAGAAGGAAAGAGAACCTGTTGGAGACTTATATGACGATGACGAATGGGGTGAAGGTTATGAGTAAAAAAGAAGTAAAAAGATTTTACAGAAGTATTGATGATCAAGTTTTATTTGGAGTATGTGCAGGAGTAGCTGAATATTTTGAAATTGATCCAACTATTGTTAGATTAGGATTCAGTTTATTATGTTGCTTTTGTCCTCCTCTAATAATTGTATATTTTGTAGCTGGAATTGTAATGCCAGTTAAACCTATTTACAAAGAAGCAAAGATTGTTGATGAAAAAGAGAAAAAATAATTTCTCTTTTTTTTGCAATATAATTCTTTTAATGATAAAAAACACATGTTTGAAGGGGGAATAATAATGCAAATTTTTAATTTAGAAAAAAATAATGGGAAAGTCGAAATAACATGTTATATTCAAATTAAGGATATGGAGTTGTTAAATGAATTAGGAATTAAGTTGAATACCTATGAAAAAAGATGTGAATAATTAGTTACAAGAGATAGAACAGGAGCTAAATCATTTGTAAGAATTACAAATGTCGAAGATGTAGCCACTATTAGAACTAATGCTTCTATAATTTTTGATTAAGATAAGTTTAGTCTAATATCTCTTAGTAAGTTTAAGGCAGTATTAAATAATTATACTAATGTAAGAAAATGCATAGAAGAAATTAGAAAATCTGCAATAGAAAATGCCGCCCTTGGTATTAAAAGAGAAGTAAAAGATGATGAAGAATATAGTAATTTGAACTTAAAGATGAGGATTTTGAATAATCAAGGGGTAGATGTAGCTGATATTAGAAATGTTAAATATGGATATAATATTCCGGCTATTCCAGAAGTTTATTCATTCAACGGTTTTTTAGCTGAAAATGAATTGATGGAAGTATATAGGGGACTAAATCCATATGATTATTTTATAGTAAGGAAAGATGGTTTAGCTTTTAATCAAGCTTTTAAAAATAGAATTTTAGATAGTAAAGGTAGACAAGGTGATAATTATATAGATAGTGATGTTGTTCCTGCCTTTGTAGAGGAAGCAATTACCAACGATATGGCTAAGAGATTAGCTGAAGAAGAAAATATGAGTTATTCTTTGTTATATGATTATAAAATGAGTGATGATGATAAGAGTTTAATTATAAAAGTTAGATTGTTACCATTAATAAAGAAGGATATTTTCTCGAAATAGAATAAGTGTTAATTAACAGTCAACTAATATATAAATTTGACTAAGGTATAAAATAAAGCTAAAATTTTATATATAGAGGAGAAACATTATGCAAGAAAAACATAGAATAAAATTGCGTAAGGAAGTATTAATAAGCATACCTATAGTTGCATTGCTTTTGGCTGTAATAATTGGTGTATTGGTAGTTAACAATAGAAAAGCCAGTTTAGAATCAACTAAGAATGTGGATGTAAAAAGTGAAATGTTTTTAGAGGATTCAGAATCCGCAAAAAGTAAGGGATTTAGTGAAACAGCTTTAATTAAGAATTATGTAGATTTTAAGAATAAAAGAATGATAGATAATACTATAACTTATTACGCTGAACAATTTCATTTAGATGCGGCTAAAGTTGTAGAGATTGCTAGAAGATTAACTGATAATTACGAAAGAGAAGATTATAATTCGACTTTTTCTATTAAACAGGGTGATGGATTATTTTCATCATATGAAGCAGGTATTGTTTATTTTGTTAGATATTTATATAGGAGTCCATATAATTATGGTAGTACACCAGCAGAAATTGGAGATAGAGGTATAGTTACTACAAGTAATAATAAAGTAGATGGACATATTAGACTAGATAATGGTTTAACTTATGAACAATTCTTAGCTAAGATAGCGGATATGTATGGTGTTAATAGAAATTTAGCACTAGCTATTGTTTATGAAGAGAGTGGAATAATGACTAGTTCTTTATTTAGAAATAGTAATAATATGGGTGGACTTCGTGGAGGAAGTGGATGGCTTAAATTCCCTTCTTTAGAAGCTGGTACTATATGTTATATATTTACTTTAAAGAATTTGTTAGAACGTAGTGGTTTAGATTCTAATCAAATTGGTAGTGTTTATGCTTTGTCAGGAATTTATGTAAATGGTAATTCTTCTATGCCGTCTGCGGACTGGTCTGGTAAGGTTTTACACTTCATGAGTAGAATAGAAGCTAATAAAGTTTTTGAATAGGATTATAATCCTATTTTTTTGTGGTAAAATAATAGTGGTGAATGATATGTTAAAAGTAAGTCATATTAGTAAAAGTTATGGTTCTATTAAAGCAATTAACGATCTGTCCTTTGAAGTGAAAGAGGGAGAAATATTTGGTTTACTCGGAGTTAATGGTGCTGGGAAAACTACTACGTTTAGAATGATAGTAGGTTTGTTACAACCGGATGAAGGAACTATTACTATAAATAATAAACCTATAGATTATGATATTTCTGATGACATTGGATTTTTAACAGAAGAAAGAAGTCTTTTCATTAAGATGACAGTTTTAGAACAAGTTTTATTCTATGGTAATTTAAAAGGACTTAGTAATAAGGAAATTGAAAAGAGATTGGATTACTGGTTAGATAGATTAAAAATACCAGAGTATAAAAATGAAAAGATAAAAAACTTGAGTAAAGGTAATCAACAAAAAATACAATTTATAGCTGCTGTCATAAATGAACCAAAACTATTAGTTTTGGATGAACCTTTTACAGGTTTAGATCCTTTTAATGTTGATATACTTATGACGGCTTTAAGAGAGATGGCTGTTAAAGGAACAATAGTTATTTTTGCTTCTCATAGAATGGAACATGTAGAAATGTTTTGTGATAGACTGCTAATACTAGTAAAGGGTGATAAGGTATTAGAGGGAAGTTTAAAAGATATTAAAAATGAATATTTAAAGAAGAGTATAAAGATTAAAGGGGATATAGATATTAAGAAGATAAAAGAGATAAAAGGTGTAGAAAGAGTGATTAAGACTTCAGATGAAATTATTGTTAAAGTAGCAAATATAGATATTGTAAAAAAGGTATTTAACGTAATAAAAAATAGTAAGAATATAATTAAGTTTGAAGTAGAAGATCCTTCTTTAAATGAAATATTTATTTCGAAGGTAGGTGATTACTTTGAAGAATAAAAGAAATTATATTATTAAAATGAGTCTTAGAAAAAAGATAAAATCAAAGTGGTTTTTAGGAATTAATATTTTTATATTTATAATCATGTTATTAACTATTAATATTAATACTATTATTAATATGTTTGGTGGAGATTATAAAGAAGAGAAAATTATTAAAGTAATCGATAATTTAAATGTTTATGAAACACTTAGTAAGCAGATGGAAGATTATTCTAAATATAGTGCTACACCTATTAGAGTGGAAAAGTTTGATAATAGTGAAAATGAATTGCGTGAGTATATAAAAAATAATAACAATGTAATTGGTTTAGTTATTAATTATGATATCTATAACTATATTAGTGCTCAAATAGTAAGCAATGATAAAGTAAGTAGTAATATTACAAATCCAGTAAGTAATTCGCTTAATAGAATTCGATATGATAGAGCCATGATAGGTTTAGGTTTATCACAAGATACGATAGATAGACTTAATGCTAGTGTAAAAATAGATAATATTTTATTGATTGAAAATGAAAGTAAAAAGGAACAGGATGTTCAAAATAGAAGTAACAATATTGTTGGAGTTGTAGCAGTAATAATATTTACGATGCCTTTTTTCTTTATTATAACGACATTAGTACAAATGATAGGGGCAGAGATTAATGAAGAGAAATCAACAAAAGCGATGGAAGTGATAATTGGGAATGTTTCACCTAAGGAACATTTAATTGCTAAGATATTATCTTGTACAACTTTTACAATTTTACAAATATTACTATTAGTTATATATATCTTTATAGGTATAACTGTTAGAAATAAGACAGGAATACAAATTGATACAGAATCTAATCGTTTATTAAATGATATTATAAGAAGTATGATAGATCCAAATATAGTAGCAGCAATGGTAAAGATACTACCTTTATTAATAATATTTTTAGTATTCACTTTAGTTACGTATGCGTTACTTGCGGGAGTACTAGCATCAATGACTACTAATATAGATGACTTCCAACAACTACAGACACCAATTATGTTAACAATATCTATTGGCTTTTATTTATCGATATTAGCTTCGATATTTGAAGGAGCTAAGTTGATTAAGTTTATGTCGTATTTACCATTGGTGAGCTTTATGTTATCACCATCATTATATATGCTAAATCAGATTTCAATTATATCAGTTATAGCAGCAGTAATGATACAGATAATATTTACTATTCTTGTATATAAATACGGTTTAAAGGTATACAAAGTTGGTATTTTAAATTATTCTGGAGATCATCTTTGGAGAAAGATTTTTAGAGCGATAAAAGGCTGAAAACATAGTTTTCAGTTTTTTTTTGGTACAAATTTAACAAATTGATGAAAAACTATTTGACAAATATCGATTTTTGCCTTAGTATACAGACTTAACAAATTTCGATAGGCTCTTTATGCCGAGAAATTTAGACAAAAAAATCATAGGGGGAAATGGTTTATATGAAAGGAAAAAAGAAACAAAACAAAAGTAGTGAAAAACTATTTGCATTTGTGTTATTCACAATTGCGTGTGTATTAGGACTTATTTATGCAATGAATCCTAATGTTTTCAGTAGCCTTGTAGTTAATAGAAACTTAAGAGCTGCTGGCGATGAACCTTATCGTCGTAAAGGTAGAATTGAAAATGATAAGACATATACCTTATCATTAGAAGTGAAAGGAGAAGCTGAAAAGAATCCTCAGAAGGTTAACGTTATTGTTATCGTTGATAGATCTGGTAGTATGGGTGACAAAGTAGTTACTGGTGTAAGATATGATGCAACTAATTCTACTGATGAAGGCCTTTATGGATTAGTGGATGGTGAATACGTTCCATTAACTAGACAATGGTCTAATTCTGGTAGAGAATATCGCTTCTACTATAACGGAAATAGATATACTGGACAACGTTACAGAAGAGTAGAAGAGACTTCTGATGATACTAGAATGGATGCTACTAAAGTAGCAGTTAATAGTTTGGCATCAACTCTTCTATCTTATAATGGAAAAGATGGTAATCCAAACGATACTGTAGAAATGGCATTAGTAACATTTGCAACAAGTGCTGCAACAAGTGTTGCTAATACTACAAACTCAACAACATTTACAAATGCAGTAAATAATATTTCTGTAGCAACTGGTAATGCAGCTGGTACAAACTGGGAAGCTGCTTTAAAACAAGCAAATACAATTAATTTTGGTACAGATGATACTGATCCAACGTTTGTAATATTCTTCTCAGACGGAGCTCCAACATTCTATAATTCAAATTATGGTGGAACTAGTGGAACAGGTCACGAAGAAGAACCTAACATGACAAATAGTTATAATGCTGCAACAGATGATGCTGCAACTTTAGCAACAAAAGTTGGAAAAGATAGATTCTATACAATATTTGCCTTTGGTAAAGATTATGGTGCAACGTATATGACAAATCTTACAACTGCAGCTGGTGCACCAGCAGCAAATAATTACTCAGCAACTGATACTACTGGATTACAACAAGCATTTAATGATATTTTAAATAAAATTCAAATGGCTGGTATTGGTAATGCTGAAATAGTAGATGGTACTACTAATAAAGTAGTTAGATCAGATAATTCAGTTGCTAATTTATTAACTGTTGATACAAGTTCATTTACTTATTATAAAAATGGAGCACCATGGGAGATAGGTAATGATACTCCTGAATTAAAAGCAAAATTAAACGATGATGGTGAAGTTGTTTGGGACTTATCATCATTAGGTGTTTTAGAAAATGATGTTGTTTATAGAGTTGACTTTGAGGTATATCCATCTCAAGAAACATATGACTTAATTGCTGATTTAAAAAATGGAACAGTAAAATATGATGACTTAGATGTTAATGTTAAGAGATATTTAAAACCTGATGGAAATGGTGGTTATACATTAGCTACTAATACTGAAAATGTAAAATTATATTATAATGATACAAGAATTGATAAACCAACTGATAATCAAAGAGACGTTAATTTTAATACATTAAATCCTGTAGTAACAGATTCTTATAAAATTGATGTCGTAAAGAAATGGGAAAATATTCTAGATGCTCAAGCTTATAATCAAGACATTTCTTTAAAACTTATAAAAGATGGAGTAGAAACTAATGAAGAAGTTATAGTTGGACCAAATAATAATTGGACTTCTTCACACTTTATTTCTACTGGTTTAATGAAGACTATAAAAGATGGTAATAACATTGTAGATGTAAAAATTTATAATGGTGGTCATGATTATACACTTTCTGAACCTAGTACTATGTCTTATTATTGGGAATTAGAAATTGAAACAGTTCACCCAATGATTATAGATGGTAATTTAAGAACTGTAGTTAAAACAGAAGACCCTGATGTTATTGCCGCTATTGGTAATAAAAATTATGTAAAATATAATGGCTTTGATGTATTTAAGATTTCATATAAAGTAGGAACAGAAACTCGTACTGGTGTATACTATATAAGAAAAGATCAAAGTACTCATGAATTAAGAGCTATTAATAGTCGTAAGAGTAACTTTAACTTCCTTAAGAAGGTAACTGGAGATGCTCTTCCTGGTCAAAGATTTGATTTTGAATTTACAGTAAATAATACTGCTCCAAAAGTTAAACCAAGTGACCACGATATATGGTTCTCAATCTGTGATACAGAAATAGATTCAACATGTAAATCAGCAGATAGTTTAGTAAAAGAAGAAAATCTTGTAACTGGAGCTCAAAAAGAAGTTACTGATGGAGTTTGGACAGGATATTACTATGCTGAAAATGATGATGAAATTACAGTTAAATTAGAAGATAAATGGAATGTACGTGTTATCAATTTAGGAACAGGTTCAACTTATACTATAGAAGAAACTGGAATGCCAAATGGATTTGATTTAGATAGTGTTAAAGGTGATACTATAGTTACTGAAACAGGAACACTTCCTATTGGTGCTGTACAACAATCTGATGGAACATATATTTATACTTATACTGAAGCAGGTACAACTACTGAAAAAACAATTACATATAGACCAAAAACAACAGCTGATGGAACAGTATATGAATATGATTATACTCCTACTATAGAAGAAGCTAAGGTTTCTGGAACTATAGTTGGACCTAATACTGTTTATGAGGCAGTTTATACTAACAATTATCCAAAAACTAATTTAGTTGTTAATAAAGTATGGAATAAGATTGCTGGAAAATCTGTAAAACTTCAACTATATCAAAATGGTAAACCAGTTGAAGGTAAAACAATTACTTTAGATGGAACTAAAGATAAATTAGAAGATGGTGAAGACGGAGAAACAGACTCCTGGGTTGGAACATTTACTAATTTAGAAGTTAAAGATCAAAACGGTGAGGTTATTAACTATTCTGCTAAAGAGGAAGTACCTGAAGGTTATGAAGCAACTTATACAAGTAGTTCTGATATAGTAGTTAAAGCTACAAATGTACCTCAAGGTACAGAAGCAATTATGGCTACTCTTGTAGTTGGAGAAGAAGAAACTCCAATAACACTAAAGAAAGCTAATAATTTTGAATTAACTATTGAAGGAATTGAATTTATCGATGAAGAAGGTAAATTAATTGAACCTATCGAAGTAGTTGCTCCAGATGGATTAACTGCAACATTATCTTATTCAATCAACAATAGAACTGAGACTATTACAAACTCTGAAGTTGTAAATGTAACAGTTACTAAAGTTTGGGACGATGAAAAAGACCAAGATGGTAAGAGACCAAAAACTATAACATTTGTTCTAAATAATAAAGATACAATTGTATTAAATGGTGAAGTTGATGAAGATGGCGAATCTGCTGCTTGGGTTGCAACATTCGAAAACTTACCTAAATATGATGAAGATGGTAACGTAATAGAATATAAAGTAACTGAATCATCTGTACCAGCTGAATATACAGTATCTTACGGTGAAAATGGTAAAACATATGCTGTAGATGGTGGAAGTATAACTAATACTCATACACCTGAAACATTAGATGTAGCTGTTAAGAAAATTTGGGATGATAAAGAAGACAAAGATGGTAAGAGACCTAAATCATTAAGAATCACATTAACATCTAAGACTTCAGTAGAAGCAGAAGAAACAACTGAAACTACTGTAACATTAGATGGAAATACAGATGATATTGAAACTGCTGCTTGGGAAGCAACAATAAGTGGCTTACCAAAATATAGAAATGGTAAAGAAATTACATATACTTGGACAGAAGATCAAAGTGTTCTTCCAGAAGGATATGAATTAACTGATACTGATTCAGAAGATATTACTGAAGGTGAAGGAGAAGAAGCTAAAGTTACAGGTATTAAGACTGTGTTAACTAATAGTTATACTCCAGAAACTGTTAAGATAGCTGTTCTTAAAGTATGGGATGATAAAGAAGATCAAGATGGTAAGAGACCACCTGAATTAAAAGTTGTACTAAGTAACGGAAAAGAAGTTGTACTTAATAGTGCAAATGGTTGGACATCTGTTGTAACAGGTTTACCAAAATATGAAAATAAAGGTACGCCAATTACATATACTTGGACAGAAGATGAAAGTGTTCTTCCAGAAGGATATGAATTAACTAATACTAAATCTGAAAATATAACTGAAGGTCAAGGTGAAGAAGCTCAAGTAGTTGGTGTATTAACTACAATAACAAATAGTTATACTCCAGAAACATTAGATGTAGCTGTTAAGAAAATTTGGGATGATGAAAAAGACCAAGATGGTAAGAGACCTAAATCATTAACAATCACATTAACATCTAAGACTTCAGCA
The DNA here is from genome assembly GCA_947305065.1 of uncultured Mycoplasmatota bacterium. Taxonomy (GTDB): domain Bacteria; phylum Bacillota_I; class Bacilli_A; order RF39; family UBA660; genus Coprovivens. The sequence continues at coordinate 18,216 of CAMZCT010000003.1, forward strand.
GAAACAGGAGAAACAACTGAAACTACTGTAACATTAGATGGAAATACCGATAATATTGAAACTGCTGCTTGGGAAGCAATAATAAAAGATTTACCAAAATATAGAAATGGTAAAGAAATTACATATACTTGGACAGAAGATCAAAGTGTTCTTCCAGAAGGATATGAATTAACTGATACTGATTCAGAAGATATTACTGAAGGTACAGGAGAAGAAACTCAAGTTACAGGTGTTAAGACAACATTAACAAATAGTTATACTCCAGAAGTATTAGATATAGTTGTTAAGAAAGTTTGGGATGATAAAGAAAATCAAGATGGTAAGAGACCAGATGAATTAACAATTGATTTAACATCTAAGACTGAAAGTGAATCTAAAGAAACTAAAGAAACTACTGTAACTTTAGATGGAAATATAGATGATATTGAAACTGTTGCTTGGGAAGCAACAATAAGTGGCTTACCAAAATATAGAAATGGTAAAGAAATTACATATACTTGGACAGAAGATCAAAGTGTTCTTCCAGAAGGATATGAATTAACTGATACTGATTCAGAAGATATTACTGAAGGTGAAGGAGAAGAAACTAAAGTTACTGGTATTAAGACAATTTTAACTAATAGTTATACTCCAGAGAGTACTTCAGCAACAGTTAAGAAGATTTGGGATGATAAAAAGAATCAAGATGGTATTAGACCAAATGAATTATCAATTACGTTAAAATCTAAGACTGCAGAAGAAAAAGAAGAAACAACTGAAACTACTGTAACTTTAGATGGAACTACAGATGATATTGAAACTGCTGCTTGGGAAGCAAAAATAAGTAACTTACCAAAATATAGAAACGGTAAAGAAATTACATATACTTGGACAGAAGATCAAAGTGTTCTTCCAGAAGGATATGAATTAACTAATACTAAAGTAAATGGAACTATAACTACATTAACTAATAGTTATACTCCAGCAACTGTAGAAGTACAAGCTACAAAGGTATGGAGCGATGGTGATAACCAAGATGGTATTAGACCAAGTTCTGTAACATTCAAAGTAGAAAATGCAGATGTAGCACCTATTACATTAGATGGTATAGTAGATCAAAATGGTGAATTTGAACCATGGGTAGCAACATTCAAGAACTTACCTAAGTTTAAAAATGAATCACAAGTTAGTGGTGAAGCAGTGCCAATTAAATATACAGTAACTGAAGAAAAAACTACTGTAATTACTGGTACTGATGGTGCTGGTACATATAAATTTACTGTTGATGGAGATCAAAATGATGGATTTATAATTACAAATATCCACACACCAGAAACAATAACTATTAGAGGTGAAAAGATTTGGGTAGATGAAGAAAATGTAGAAGATTTAAGACCTACAACTATTCAAGTAAACCTATATGGAACTGATAAAAATAATACTGTAAATGTAGCTATAGTAAAAGCTGGAGAAGATGGACATTGGTTCTATACATTTAGTACTGATGCTACTGGTAATCCATTACCTAAATATGAGAATCCTTCTCAAGAATCAGGAAAACAAACTGAAATTAAATATACTGTAAAAGAAATATTAGATGATACTACTGCTAAATACTATACTAGTTCTCCAGATCCAAAAAATAGATTTAATATTATTAATACTCATGTGGTAAGAAATATTAAATTAACTATTAAAAAGGAATGGACTGGAAATAATAGATATGGTCATGCTGATTCAATTGATGTAGTATTATCTTGTAAAGCAGGAAATACAGAGTATTGTGGTGGCGAAAACTATACTTATACATTAACTGAAGAAGATAAATGGACTAAAGTAGTTGAAAATTTACCAAAAACTGATGGTAAAGGAAATCTATTAAATTATACTGTATTAGAAACTGAAGATATTGAAGATTATAGTATTCACTATGATTATGAAAATGTTATCGCATTACAAAAAGATACAACTGAAATTGAAACTACAATAACAAATGATTATACTCCAGCAACTAGGGATATTGAAGGAGAAAAGATTTGGGAAGATGAAGAAGATAATGATGTTATCAGACCAGAATCAATCACAATAGACTTATTTGATGGTATAAATGAAGATCCAATTGATACTGTAATAGTTGAACCAGATGAAGATGGTAATTGGAAATATAGTTTCAAAGGACTTCCAGTAAAAGCTAATGGAAAAGATATCAAATATGAATTAAAAGAACATACTGTAGATGGATATACAACTATTCAAGATGGTTATAATTTCACTAACTATCATAATCCAGAAACAGTTACATTCTCTGTATCAAAAGTATGGGATGACGACAATGACAACGATGGTAAGAGAGTAAAAGAAGTAACAGTTAGATTATTAGGTGATGGTGTAGAAAAAGAAGTAGCTGTACTTAATGAAGGAAACAATTGGTCTCATACATTCAAACCTTATAAAAAATATAAGAATGTTGAAGGTGAAAGAGTAGCAATTGAATACGAAATTATAGAAGATGAAGTTGCTGATTATGAACCAACTTTAACTGAAAAAGATAGTATAACTACAACTACTAAACCAGAAGAAAATGATACAAACGCTGATCAAGTTAATACTAATTATATTTTCGATCTAACTAATAAACATAATAAAGAAAAAACAACAATTATTATTAATAAAACTTGGGATGATGCTGATAATCATGCTGGTAAGAGACCAGGTTCTATAACAGTACATGTATATGCAGATGGTGTATTATATAAGACTATTATCATAACTAAAGATGGTGGATGGACTTATACATTAACTGATTTACCAGTTTATAAAGATGGTAAAAAGATTACATATACTATAGATGAAGTTCCTGTAGAAGATTATGAAAGTGTTATAAAAGGTTATAATATTACTAATATCTTTACTGGTGGTGAAGGTGAAACAACTCCTCCAAATACTGGTATTGATGGTGATATAGTACTTGAAAATGTCGCATATTACTTCTATATGTTAACAGCAACTTTAGCATTAAAACCTAGAAAGTTTGTTAATGAAAATTAATTAAAAAGATGTAGAGAAATCTACATTTTTTTGTGTGTTTGTGATATTATAGATAGGCAACTAAACGAGGTGTTTTTATGATATTAGATAAAGTAAATTATCCTAAAGATTTAAAGGAATTAAATATAAAAGAGAAGAAACAACTAGCAGAGGAATTAAGACAGGAAATATTAAATGTAGTTTCTAAAAATGGGGGCCATTTAGCTTCCAATTTAGGTGTAGTTGAATTAACTATCGCTTTATATTCAATTTTAGATTTACCTAAAGATAAAGTTATATGGGATGTAGGGCATCAATCATATGTGCATAAATTATTAACTGGTCGTAAAGATAAGTTTAATACTCTTAGAAAGTTTAATGGACTTGCTGGTTTTACAAGGGTGGATGAATCAATATATGATGCTTTTGATACAGGTCATTCTAGTACTTCTATTTCAGCAGCCCTTGGTATGGCAAGAGCTAGAGATATACTAGGTACTAATGAAAAAGTAGTAGCTATTATTGGCGATGGAGCTTTAACTGGTGGAATGGCAATGGAAGCTTTAAATGATGCTGGCATAAGTAAAACAAATTTAATTGTAATATTAAATGATAATGGAATGAGTATATCTCCTAATACGGGTGGTATGAGTAGGTTTTTATCAAGATTAAGAACTAAAAAAGGATATATAGAATCTAATAATAAGATTAGAAATTTAGTTATTAAAACACCAATAATAGGTAAAGGAATATATAAGGGTGTAACTAGAATTAAAAATGGTATTAAAAGTTTATTTATATCTAATATGTATTTTGAAAGTATTGGTTTTAAATATTTAGGACCCGTTAATGGTCATAATATTGAAGATTTAGAAAAGATATTTAAAAGAGCTATGAATATAGAAGGACCAATATTAATTCATGTTATTACTAAGAAAGGAAAAGGGTATAAGTTTGCTGAAGAAAATCCTAATAAATATCATGGTGTATCAAGTTTCGATTTAGAAAAAGGTGTTGAAACTAAAGATAAATATGATTATTCAAGAGTTATGGGAGAAAAATTATTAAGTTTGGCTAAGAAAGATAAGAAAATAGTTGCTATAACTGCAGCTATGGAAGAAGGTACTGGATTAGTTGAATTCTGTAATAAGTATCCTAATCGTTTCTTTGATGTGGAAATAGCAGAGCAACATGCTCTTACAATGGCGGCAGGAATGGCTGCTGCTGGTTTAAAACCAGTAATACCAATTTATTCATCTTTCTTACAAAGAGGTTATGATCAATTAGTTCATGATATAGCTTTACAAAAATTACCGGTTGTAATATGTGTAGATAGAGCGGGAGTAGTTGGTAACGATGGGGAAACACATCAAGGAGTATTAGATTTATCATATTTAAATACGATACCTAATATGAATGTAATGGCTCCTAAAGATTTTGAAGAACTTCGAATGATGTTGGAATTTGCAGTTAATCTTGGTAAACCAATAGCAATTCGTTATCCGCGTGGGGGAGAATCTAATTATAAATTTAATAAGCATAATACTATTTCATATGGTAAAGCAGAATTGTTAAAAAAAGGAGAACATATTACTATTGTAGCGATAGGTAAGATGGTTTCTTATGCCATGCAAGTTGCAGAATTGTTAGAAAAAGATAATATAAGTGTAGAAGTTGTTAATGCTAGATTTAGTAAACCATTTGATAAAGGTATGATTAGAAAATCAATAGAAAAAACTAATTTCTTAGTTACTATGGAAGATAATGATATACATGGAGGGTTTGGAGAGTCTTTGGATTCAGAATTGAATTATACTTGTAAAACTCTTAATCTTGGATATCCAGATGAATTTATTAAACATGGAACTGTGGCTGAAATAGAAAAAAAATATGGTTTAGATGTAAATTCGATATATGAATATATAAAAAAAGAATATAATAGTGTAAAATAATAATATAGAGAGGTGTCTATATTAATGCTTAATATTTTTAAAGAAGAGAAATTATCTAAGCGAGATATTATTAATCTTTATATACTTATTATGATAAGTAGTGGGATATTTGGATTTGTTTATGAGACAATCTTCTATCGTATAGATTTAGGCTATTTTGTTAAAAGAGGGAGTACATTTGGCCCTTGGATACCAATTTATGTTTTTGGAGGATTGTTCATTACTTTATTAACATATAAATATCGCAAGAAACCTTTAATAGTCTTCTTATTAGCCGTGATAATAAGTGGTTTGTTAGAATGTTTGGCAGGGATGTTCTTCTATGAAGTATTTAATACTAGATTGTGGGATTATAATACAGAAATATGGAATTATGGTAATATAAATGGGTATATATGTTTAAGATCGGTATTGTTCTTTGGTTTATCAGGTTTAATACTAGTGTATCTTATGATACCTGGTTTAATAAAGATAATTAAAAAGATTAGTAAAAAAATTATAAGTGTTGTTTCTTTGATACTAATTGTTTGTTTTGTACTTGATATGATTGTATATGGTATAATTAAAATGTTGTAATTTTATTTAGATAAAAAATTGACAGTTGTAAGTTTTAATGTTATTCTATGTTTGTAAATCGATGACTTGGAGTAAGTAGTTACTTAGGGATTTAATAGAGAGTTAGTGTTTGGTGGAAACTAATATGAAGTAAGTAATGAATGGACCAAGGAGAGATTCTAGGAAGATAAGTATTAGAATCCGGTAGATCTTACCGTTAAAAAAGACATATATGATTGTATATGATATTAGGTGGCACAAGGTTCTTGTCCTATTATTAGGATGGGAATCTTTTTGTTTTAGGAGATGATAGTATGTTAATTACAAATAAACGATGGTGCACTATTATTAAATAAAAGAATAATAGAAAGAAGGAATTAGAAATGGGAAATATAATATTAACAGGAGATAGACCAACAGGAAAACTTCATTTAGGGCATTATGTTGGTAGTTTAAGAAATAGAGTTAGAATGCAAAATGAAGGTAATTATGACAAAATGTTTGTATTTTTAGCTGATGCCCAAGCATTAACAGATAATTTTGATAATCCCGAAAAGGTTAGGGATAATATTAAAGAAGTAGCTTTGGATTATTTGGCAGTAGGATTAGATCCAGAAAAGTGTACAATTTTTATTCAATCAATGATACCAGAACTTACGGAATTAACTTTTTACTATATGAATTTAGTTACAATTGCTAGATTGCATAGAAATCCAACTGTTAAATCAGAAATAGAACAAAGGGGTTTTGAAGAAAGTATTCCGGCAGGATTCTTTACTTATCCAGTATCGCAAACTGCGGATATTACTGGATTTAAAGCTAATTTGGTACCAGTTGGAGAAGATCAAATGCCAATGCTAGAACAAGCAAGAGAAATAGTTAGAAAGTTTAATAGTATTTATGGGGAAACACTTGTTGAACCAGAAATAGTATTACCGGAAGATGAAAGATGTTATCGTTTAGTTGGTATAGATGGTAATGCGAAAATGAGTAAGAGTTTAGGTAATTGTATATATTTATCTGATTCAGAAGAAGAAATAAAGAAAAAAGTATTTAGTATGTATACTGATCCTAATCATATTAAAGTAGATGATCCTGGTAAAGTAGAAGGTAATGTAGTGTTTACTTATTTAGATATTTTCTGTAGGGAAGATAGCTTTGAAAAGTATTTACCAGAATATAAGAATTTAGATGAATTAAAAGAGCATTATAGACGTGGTGGTCTTGGAGATATGAAGATAAAGAAATTCTTAAATGATGTACTTCAAGAGGAATTAAAACCTATTAGAGAGAGAAGAGAAAAGTTTGCTCAAGATATGGATTATGTTTATGATATGCTAAAGAAAGGTACAGAGGAAGCTAGAAAAGTTGCTGCAGAAACTCTTCATGAAGTTAGAGCAGCAATGAAAATTAATTATTTTGAATAGGAGAATATAAATGAAATATAATCAAGTAAAGGATGCTAAAAGAATAGTTAATAGTAGTTCTTATTTAATTAGTAAACCTTATGAATTAAAGAATAATTGGCGCAATGAATTTGGTAATAATAATCCAATATGTTTAGAACTAGGTATGGGTAGAGGAGAATTCATAATTAATATGGCTAAGCAAAATCCCAGAATTAATTACATTGGATTAGAATTAAATGAGTCACAAACTGCAACAGCGGTTAGTAAGATAGGTAAACAAGATATACCTAATTTAAGATTAATATGTGCTGATGCTAAAGATATTGATAAGATGTTTGGTAAAGAAATAGATACTATTTATTTAACTTTTTCTGAACCATGGCCAAAGCCTATAGATGAAAAGAAGAGATTTACTCATATTAATTATTTAAAACTATATGATAGAATATTTAAAAAAGATAAACATATAGTATTAAAAACTGATAATAAAGTATTATTTGCTTATTCATTAGAGACTTTATCTCAGTATTGGTATGAGTTTAAAAGAGTTAGTATGGATTTACATAATGATGAGAGAAAAATACCTAATATTATGACGGATTGGGAAATTAAATGTAATCATGATAAAAAACAAATTTATTATGTAGATGCAGTATTTGAAGAATAAAAAAGAATATACTTATATTCTTTTTTTTATAAGATTGAATATTCAGCTTCATTTGGGGTGATGCATACATGAAACGGGTGTCGTAAGAGAATTTGTCACAAACATATAGATAAATATATCTGATTTTAGAGAAATAATCTAAATTATTTGTGGCAAAGAATTCTTCGATTTCATCAATTATATTCATCTTTCTGTTAAAATATCTATAAAATAGTTTATTTTTTAGTAGTAAAATGATACAATTAAAACAATAGGTGAGTTTTATGAAGATTAGTAAAATTAAATACTATATTTGGATAATACCAATTATAGTAGTTGTTACATTATTTGTTCTAGGAATTAGGGATAGTAGGGGCGCTAAAACAGTAGACATCAATAAGGTTTTAAAGACAGATGCCTATTCTTATTTATCTGAACCTGCTAAAGAATATATAAAAGAAATTTATGAAAAAACTGGAAACGTATTGTTAACGGAAAAGAATAAGGAGGTTAATAAACCTTATTTAAATCCTATGTACGTTAAGTACTTATCTTATAGTGAAGAAGAAAAGGAAGAAGAGGGTGTAGTTCCATTTTCTTTAAGAGTAGATTATCAAGATACTGAAGATGTTCAAGAAGATACGATACCAACTAGTTATGATTTAAGAAATGTTAATGGAAAAAACTTTGTAACACCAGTAAGGGATCAGGGAGACCTTGGTATTTGTTGGACTTTTGCTAGTGCAGGAGCTGTTGAATCTCATTTGTTAAAGGAGAGTAATACTAGCTATAGTTCTTCAGCTAAGTTAGTAGCAGAAAGACAAATGGATTATTCTTCAGCTATTAATGGATTAAAAGATTATGATAGTGAATATGTTTCATTTATAAAAAGAACTCTTGGTTCTGGTGGAAATGTATATATTTCTTCTGTATCAATGGCAAGTGGAATATCTGTTTTTGATTATAATAATTTTAAAGAGTTTGATGACACTGACTATACTAAAATGGAAATCCAAGATGTCTTAAGCCATGGTAAATCTACTTATGAACTTAATGGGACAACTTATATGCCTTCAATGACTTATCGTGAATCTACGGATAATCTTACAAATGATGAAAAAGCAGAAAGATTAAATTATTTAAATACTGTTAAAAGTTTAATTATGGAAAATGGTGCTGCTTATGTTGCAACGATGATGAGTAATTCTTGTCGTTATAATGATTCTAATTTAAATAATGTAGTTATTGATGTTTACAACTGTGATCAAGCTGGTGGGCACGCTATGGAAATTATTGGCTGGAATGATAATTACCAATGGTCTTATTGTGCTGATACTAAATGGCATAATGCTAATTTAAGTGGATGTAATAATGTCGTATCTGGAAAAGGTGTTTGGATATTAAAAAATTCATGGGGTTCTCAATTACAATATCCATATTTAACATATGATTCACTAGAGAGTGATATTGCCTTTATTACTGATATTGCCCCTAAGAGTAATAAAAACTGGGACAACAATTATGTTCTAAGTGATGTTGATAATAATATGTATACTTCAAAAACTTATAATCTTAGTTCAACTAATATTAGGGGGGACGAAAAGATAAAGAAGATTAAGTTTCTGACTTTAATGAATGGGACTTATAATATAACAATTACTAAGAAGGATAATTCAACTGTATCATATACAAAAACACTTGATTTACCTGGTTTAGCTACTGTAGATGTTAGTGGGAATGTAGTAGTTGATAGTAATTCAACTATTAAAATATCTTCAACTGATGGTTATTTTATTGATAAAGTATTAGTGTTTACTTCAAATGTTAGTACAACACCATTTATAGATGTTTCAGATTTTAATAACGGAGCATATAATGTTGGTTCAAGAAGATTTTATTCGCAAACAAAGAATATTCCTTCATTAAGTGCTATCAATTATAAATTATATGATGCTAATAATGTTGATCTAAGCAGTAAATTAACAGTGGAAAATAATCTTGTTGCTGAGAACAACGTTAATCCATTATTAACTTTCTCAGATGATTTGGTAAGTGGAAGTTATAGAATAGATGTTTTATATAATTCTAATGTTATAGCTACTTTCCAAATTACTTTAGAATCAATGAATGGTTTAGGAACGGCTTCTAATCCGTATATAATTACTAATTCAGCACAATTAGATCAAGTGAGAAATAATTTGTCTGCTTATTATGAACTTGGTAATGATATAGATTTAACAACTGCCACTAGAGAAGGTGGGGAATTTTATAATAAAAATGATATATGTCCTGATGGATTTGGATGGTCTTCAATAAATGGTTTCACAGGTTCTTTTGATGGTAAAGGGCATACTATAAAAGGTTTATATCAGAATAATTCTTTCAGATGTACTGTTGGTAGTGAAGAGTATTATAGTTGGAATAAGTTAAATGGTTTATTTGGTTATACTGAAGGTAATGTAACTATAAAGAATTTAGTTCTAGATGATTTTGATATTAATTGTTATGGAGATTATTGTGGAGCTTTAATGACTAAGTATTTAGCTAGTATGGATGATTCTTGGAATACTGACTTTAGTGATCAAACTGTTTATACTGCTAATATTCAAAATGTAGTTATTAAAAATAGTCATATAAGATCATTTACTGATGATTCAGTACTTAATTCTGGTGGTGGCTTAATAGGTTACATGGAATCCTTATATGGAAATGTTAATATTGAAAATATTTATATTGATATAGATAGAGATCTAAAAAATATTTCTAGCAGTGGTTTATTACTTACTAGTATTATGGCTAAAAATAGTAATATTAAGAATATTCGTGTTTTAGGGAATGTTAATGGTAAATATAATGATGGAAGTGGGGATTCAGTATTAATCTATAATGTCCATGCTAGTAATCCAATTTCTATTAAAAATGTTTTATCAACAGTAAAGACAACTAAAACTTTTGGTTCTTTGTTTTATATGGTAAATGGCAGTAATTTAAATCTTAGTGGTGTTAATGGTTTGAAGACTGAGGATAAACCACTATGTAATAATAATTGCTCTGTGAATAGTTCTTATGTCAATTTTTATAATAGAAGTACGGAACTATCAGAATTAACAAAGAGAAGTAATTATAATGCATGGGAAGACTTTGATACTAATTGGAAATTAGAAACTGTTGATGGAATAGCTAGAATACCAGTATTAAAGATGATGAATTTTGAATACACGAGTATTCCTAACATAAATATTTCTCAAGTATTAAATACTAAATATAGTATTTATGATTATGTTAGTCCTAAAATAGATGCTGCCAAGGAGATTAGCTTTAGTTCAAATAATACTAATATAGTTCAAATTGAAGAAGATGGTACAATCGTTCCTAAAAAGACGGGAAGTACAACTATACATGTTGAAAGTTATTATGATGGATATATTAAAAATGTACCAATTAATGTTAATTATGTACCTCATTATACAATTGTATTTGATGCTAATGAAGGTACAGGAAGTATGGATCAAGTTGAAGTTCCAGCAGGACAAAATTATACTTTACCAAAAAATGTCTTTGAAAGAGAATTCTATGAATTTAAAGAATGGAATACAAAAGCCGATGGAACTGGTACATCATATAATGATTTAGCACAAATCACTGGTTTAAGTGATAAAACTACTTTGAAATTATATGCAATATGGATTGGTGAAGAAAGAGTAGTAACATTTAATCCAAATGGTGGAACAGTTACACCAACAAGTAAAGTAGTTCGTTATAAAGAAAAATATGGTGAATTACCTATTCCGGTTAGATCAGGTTATGCATTTAATGGTTGGAGTTGTAATAATAGATCAATAACTGCTATAGCTACAGTTTCATGTACAGAATTAAAAGCTGGATGGAAATCAAATGCCTTTACGGTTGTATATGATGCTAATGGTGGGGTTGTAGATGAGAATTATTCTGGTTCCCAACACTTTGCATCTGATACTAAGTTTACTGGTATGTATAGCACTACTAGTACATATAATAGTACAAGTGAAAATCCTTTTGTAAGGACAGGTTATAAGTTTAAAGAATGGAATACAAAAGCCGATGGAACTGGTGACGGTTATAAAGCTTCTTCTAAATATACTATTAATCAAACAGTAGAAGAAATGTTCTATTTATATGCGATATGGGAAGAAACTTCTTATACCATTCACTTTAATGCAAACGGTGGAACAGGAACGATGAATGATTATGTTTATTCAACTAGTGAATCCGGTGTTTTACCAGCAAATACTTTTACGAAAACAAATTATATTTTCAAAAAATGGTGTACAAACGCTGATGGTACAGGAACTTGTCTTAATGATCAAGCTACTATAACTAATTTGTTTAGTGATAATGAAGTTGAAAAGACTTTATATGCGATATGGGAAAATAATACTGGTATAGTTGTTACATTTAATGCTAACTATGGAACAAATCCAGAAACATCAACTCAAAATATGACGATGAATCAAAATACAATGTTGAATACTAATACATTTATTAGAGATGGGTATAGATTTGTAAATTGGAATACAAAAGCTGATGGTACAGGTACTTCTTATAGTAATATGCAAATAGTATCATTTAGTAGTAGTATTACTCTATATGCTATATGGGAAAATCTTAATGTAGTAGTTACATTTAATGCTAATTATGGTACGAGTCCTACAACTGTAACTCAAACTATACCGAAGAATCAAAGTACTACTTTAAGAGCAAATTCATTTACAAGAAGTAGTTATAAGTTTGTTAAATGGAATACAAAAGCAAATGGTAGTGGAACATCCTATAATGATAAACAAAGTGTAACGCTAAGTAGTGATCTTACTTTATATGCTGTTTGGGAAGAAATAATTCCATATGTTATTAATACATATACAGTAGATGAAACTAATTGGTATATAAGTGGTATAAGTGTGAATACAGATGTTAATACTTTCAAAAGTAAAATAACTCTTGGAAGTGGATATAGTGTAGAAGTTGATACAAAAACAGTTAATAACAAGCAAGTACTATATACGGGTGGAAAAACTAAAATTAAGAATGGTTCTACAGTATATAGAGAATTTACGAATATTGTAACAGGAGAAACTAGTGGTGATGGTGTTATAAATTCTGCTGATTTACTTAAAATAGTAAAACATTTAAAAGGTACAGCAGTTTTGGCGGGCGCTTATTTTAAATCTGCAGATTGTAACAAAGATAATACAATTAATTCTGCGGACCTTATGAAAATAGTTAAGTTCTTAAAGGGCACTGGTACGTTGTAGAAGAAAGGTGATATGATGAAGAATAAAATAATAAAAGGGGTAGTATTAATTTTAATAAGTGTGTTTATGCCTTCTTTGGTATTGGCAGCTAGTGCCAGTATTTCTGCAAGTAAGACAAGTGCTTATGTAGGAGAATCTGTTACAGTTACAGTTAATTGCTATGCTGGTACATGGAATCTGTCAGTTAGTGGGGCTGTTAACGATTCGATTGTTGGGTTTAACATGGATGGGAACACTAGTTGTTCAAAATCTTATACTTTGACAGCTAGTTCACCAACTACACAAACAGTTAGATTGTCTGGTGATATTACAGATTATGATACTGATGTTACTTCTTATCCATCAGGATCTGTTTCCGTAACTTTTACTAATCGTCTAGCGGCTCCAACTCCAGATCCAACGCCGACCCCAACACCGACTCCAACACCAACGCCAACCCCAACACCGACTAAACCAACAACTCCTACAACACCAAGTAAAAAAGATGAACCAAAAAAATCTAATAATACCAATATAAAAGCTATATCTGTAGAGGGTTATAATTTAGAAACTACAGATAATGTTAATTATTATTTATCAGTTAACAATCAAGTTGATAAACTAGTAATTAATGCTGTAGCAGAAGATGGTAAAGCTACTATAGCTGGTACTGGAACACATGTATTATTGGTTGGTGAGAATACTTTTAAAATTATAGTTACAGCTGAAGATGGTACAAAGAAAGAGTATGTAGTTAGAGTTTATAGAAAAAAAGATAAGTTCTATTTAGAAGATTTAAAAGACGCTATCAGTAATGAAGGTGATAGTGTTGAGATAATACTTAAAGATAATGATGTTATTAGTAAAGAAAATATAAACGTAATAAAAGATAGCAATAAAACCATAAAATTTATTAAGTATGATGAAAACAATAAAGAAGTATATAGTTTCACTATTAATGGTAAAGATTTAAAAGATAATGAAATAGATACAATGTTTACTATTGAAACTAATGGTATTAAATTTAAGAATAAATATAATTATGATAAAGGTATTAATATTATATTTAATTCTAAAAAGAGTTTACCTAAGGGGACTAAATTTAGATTATATGTAGGTGACCAATTTAAAGATACTGTGGAATTATATGCATATAATGATAGTAAATCTACAAGTACTAAGATTGGTGATGGATTAAAAGTAGTAAATGGTTATGTAGAATTTACTATTAATAACGAATATGATTATTTACTTAGAGATAAAGCAATTGTTGTTAAACCAGTAGAAAAGAAAGAAAAGAAATCTACTAAAATAAATCCATTTATGATTATTTCTATAGTTGAAGGTTTAATAATTATTGGTGGTATAATATTCTTCATTATTTATAAGAAAAAGAATGATAAGAATAAGATAGAAGAGCAACCAGTAGTAAATACTAATGTAGAAGAAACTAACAATAGTATTGAACAACCAATTAGTGAAGAAGTAGAATTACCAAAAAGAGTGGATGATAAAGAATAAAAGTCTTTAAAAAAGACTTTTTCTTTTTTGTGTAAATGCAATGTAATCTTTACAAAAAAATATCTAGTACATAGTATTGAGTGTTATATAATAAAAATAAGATAGGTGATAGTATGAAGAAATATTTAAAATATTTATTAGCTCTTTTATTATTTATACCTTTTGTAGTTAGTGCTCAAGATGTAGGTATTAAAAATATATCATTGGTTGATAGTAAAGGATTTGTGGAAGAAGTAAGTCCTGCTAAAGCGGAAGGATTAAATGTTGATTTAGATTTAAAATTTAGAGAAGTAGGAGATGAAGCAACATATTTATTAATAATACATAATGGAGATAGCGAAGATTATGTATTAGATACTAAATTAGGTGTTAGTAGTAAATATGTAGAATATTCATTAGATTCAGCTAGTGATGATAATATTATTAAAGCTGGTGGAGATACTAAAGTATATATAACAGCTAAGTATAATAAAGCTGTGCCAGATTATTTAATGACAGAGAATAAATATAGTGAAATAATGAATATTAAAATAAATTTTGTTGGTGATAATAATATACCGGAAGAAACAAGTAAGAATGCAGTAAATCCTAATACTGGTAATCCAATAGTAATTATTGGCATAGGTTTATTTATAACAGTAATATGTGCAGTATTATTAAAAAACTACAATGTTAGAAAATATACTAATATGATATTAATATTAGGATTGGTATTAATACCAACAACAATAATGGCTTTGAAAACAGTTGTTATAGATGTAAATTCGAAAGTAGAAATAGAAAAAGTAGAACCAATTACTTTCTATGTAGAAAGAGTGTACTTCTTTGGGGAAAGCCCTAGAGAAAATTATACTCTTACAGGATTACCAGGAATGACTTGGGGACAATGGTTAACTTCTAGTTTTAATGATAAGAATATTAAAATGGATGATTTAGCTAATATTAATAAATTTAGTGATATGGCTTGTAAACAATCTCATTTTATCTATGATTCCGAAAGATTTGATGCTGCTATGAATGGAATATACGGTGATAATACTAATGTTGATGCAAATAGTGGTAATGTTAATAATTATGAGACCGATGCTCCTACTTCAGCAACTAGTTATGGCGATATTACGGTTGAAGAATATAAACAAATCGGAGGAATTTTACTAAATGATGAAATAGTAGCAAATACTAGATATAAATATATAATTGGTAATCCTTGTGAAATAATTAGTTATTATGATAATCTGCCGGGAGGTCACACAATGTAGTTTTGTATTAAGTTTATCGAAAGATAAACTTTTTTAATTGTATAAAAATTAATGAAATGTTAGATTTAGCTAATGAAGGAATAATTTCACAAATGTTTGATTCTGAGGAAAAGGTGACATATGTAAAAAGTAATTGACTTTACTTTTTTTATATTGTATATTTAATTTGACTTTTTTATTTGAGAACTTATATTTTGATATGTACTACATTTTTTTATATGTGGTTTTTTTGCTTTGCATAGGAAGGAGAGTAAAAGGGAAAATTCGGCTACTTAGAGGTACATAAGAAATATATGTATCTTTTTTAAAATAGTTAATATTTATAGGAGGATTTATGAGTTTTATCAGTGTAAAACATTTAAACAAAGAGTTTAAGGTATTGCAGCGTGAAAGTGGACTTAGAAACGCCTTTAAATCGTTGATTAAGAGAAAATATAGAACTATTAAAGCCGTTGATGATATCTCTTTGGAAATTGAAAAAGGCGAGATTGTTGGATATATTGGACCGAATGGTGCTGGTAAATCAACAACGATAAAAATGCTTTGTGGAATATTAAAAGCGGATAGTGGAACTATTAGAGTTGCTGGTTTTGATCCTTTTAGGGATAGAAAACAATATGTCAAAAATATTGGTGTTGTCTTTGGACAAAAATCACAATTATGGTGGGATATTCCAGTTATAGATTCTTTTGAATTATTAAAAAGTATCTATAAAATAAGTGATAAAGATTATAATGAAACAAAGAATGAATTATTAGAATTACTCGATTTAGAAGATATTCTTACAATTCCAGTTAGACAACTGAGCTTAGGGCAGAGAATGCGAGCGGAAATCGCAGCGTCTTTACTTCATAATCCGAAAATATTATTTCTAGATGAACCAACTATTGGACTTGATGCTGTTTCTAAATTAGAAGTTAGAAAGTTTATAAAAGAAATAAGTAAGAAGAAAAAAGTTACTGTTATTCTTACTTCTCATGATATGAGCGATATTGAAGCTTTGACTAATCGTCTAATAGTAATAGGGCATGGAAAAAAGCTTTATGATGGAACTCTTACAGGTATTAAGGATAAATTTTCTAATAATAAAAGGTTAGAAATAATATATAAAAATTTAAAAAAACAACCAGAGATTAAAAATACAACGATAGTAGAGAATAAAAATAATAAAGTAGTATTAGATGTTGATATTACTAATATATCGGTATCTAGTGTTATAAAGAAATATACTGAAGTATGTGATATAGAAGATGTAAATATAATAAATGAGGATATAGATAATATAATAGTTAAGTTGTATAAAGATTACGATTTATGAGTGGATATTTAAGAT
The DNA here is from genome assembly GCA_947305065.1 of uncultured Mycoplasmatota bacterium. Classification (GTDB taxonomy): domain Bacteria; phylum Bacillota_I; class Bacilli_A; order RF39; family UBA660; genus Coprovivens. Next base: position 35,167 of record CAMZCT010000003.1, read on the forward strand.
ATTTTAAAACAGAATTAATAATGGGATTACAATATAAAGCTGCGGCAATTTCTGGACTTTGTACACAAATATTTTGGGGAATACTTTATTGTTTACTATATGAAGCTTTTTATTCTCATGCTAGTATAGATGCAATAAGTTTTAAAGAAATAATATGTTATGTTTGGTTAATGCAATCTTTCTTTACTTTAATATATATTAGAGTAAATGATTCTGAGATATTAGAAAAAATTAAAAGTGGTACGGTTGCATATGAATTATGTAGACCTTATAATTTATATTTTTGGTGGTATGTAAAGTTATTATCTAAAAAATATGCTGCTGTTACACTTAGATGTTTACCGGTTTTGATTATTTCATTTCTTTTACCCAAACCTTACCGTCTATTATTACCAATATCTTTAGAAGCTTTTGTTTTATTTGTTATTTCTTTAATACTAGGTTCTTTTGTTGTAGTTGGATTGTGTATGATAATTCATTCTATTACTTTTTTTACTCTAGAAAGTAAAGGAATAACTAGTATAGTATGTAGTATTGGTGAATTATTATCAGGATTTGCTATACCTGTACCATTACTTCCTACATTTTTAGTAAATATTACTAAATATATGCCTTTTAGACTTATTGGTGATGCTTCATTTAGAATTTATTCAGGTAATATTAGTATTATAGGAGCTAAAGAAATAATTATATTACAAATTATTTGGATAATAATACTTATTATTGTTGGTAATCTATTAGTAAATAAAGCATTAAAGAAAGTATGTATACAAGGTGGTTAGTATGGAATTAATAAAAAACTATTTGGCTAATCACTTAAAAGTAAGTTTAGAATATAGATTATCATTTATATTAAGTTTAATATCGCAAGGATTATATATGTTAATAGAATTATTTGCAGTATATGCTTTGTTTAGAAAATTTAATTTACTTAAAATGTATAATATTAATGAAGTGTTATTAAGTTTTAGTGCTATTTGGTTATCTTTCTCTTTTTGTGAATTATTTTTTAGAGGATTTGATAATTTTTCTAAATTAATTATAAAAGGAGATTTCGATATTTTACTTATTAGACCAAGAAGTATTTATTTACAAATATTTGGTAGTGATGTGTGTTATGAGAAATTTAGTAGAGTATTAACAGCTTTGGGATTATTCCTATATAGTAGTATTAATTTAATAGATAAGTTTAGTTTAGGAAAGGTATTATTACTCTTTAATATGTTCTTAGGTGGAGTAATGTTATTTCTTGGATTATTTATAATGGGGGCTACTATGTGTTTTTATACTATACAAGGTTTAGAAGTAGTAAATATTATTACTAATGGTGCTAAGCAATTTGCAGAATATCCAATTCGTATTTATAGAAGAGCTTTAAGATTAGTATTTACTTTTGTAATTCCAATAACAATTATTAATTATTATCCAATTAATTATTTAATAGGAAAGACAAATAACTTATTATATATTTTTTTACCTCTTGTATCATTTATTGTATTATTTATAGGTACTAAGATATTTAACTTTGGAATGAGTAAGTATTATAGTACTGGATCATAGAAGAACTAAATGTTCTTCTTTTTTTTAGAGATAAGTAATGCTATAATTATTTAAAGAGAGTGATGATATGAGTTTATTTGATAATGAGAATGTTAAAAAGGGTTGGACTAAAAAGAAAAGATTGTTTTTAATAGCTATTGCAGTTTTAATGATATCTATTTTTTCTTGTATTTGGGGGACATCTATAGCGGATAAAAAAAGTAAAAAAATTGTTGAGTTAGAAGAAGTTATTTCTGAAAAGAGTTCTAAAAAAGAATATAAGAAAGTTAAAGTAAAGATTTATTATCAACCTTGGTTATTAGCTGAAAAAGAAGATACTTCTTCTGCTTATTATATAGTTTCTAGTAAAGATTACTTTTATATTGCTAAAATGGAAAAATCTTTAGCAGAGAAAATAACTAAAAAAGATGTAGAGAATGGTTATGAGTTAGTTGGATTTACTGATAATGTACCAAGTGAAGTTAAAAATTTTGCTATTGATGAATATAATGAAGCTTATGGAGATGAGTTAGAGAGAAAAGTAACTTTAGCTGATTACGATGACATATTTGGTGATGTGTGTATAGATTTAGGTAAAGATGATTTCGCTGTTTTTGCTCCAGTACAATATGCTATATTTACTATTGGTTTAATAATTGGATTATTATTATTGATAACTTCTATTTCTTTAATAATAGTGTATAGAATAAAGGTTGGACAACTAAATAAGAGTAATAAAGAAGATTTAGATAAGCTTGGTGAAGAAGTTAATAATGGAAATGCTATTTTTTATGATAAGGGTCAAATCTATTTAACAAATAATTATTTGTTAGATGTTTCTAATTTACAATATTTTAAATATGAAGATATATTTTGGGTATATAAACATATTCAAAGAGTAAATGGTATTGTTTCATATACTTGTTTAATGTTAACAAAAAATGATGGAAAACAATATGTAGTAGCTATGAATGCTAAAAATAATTATGAAGAAATTATGAATGAGTTAGCTATTAGAAATAGTAATATTAGAATAGGTTATACTGCTGAGAATCAAGATGCCTTAAAGATGAAAAAGAAAGAGTTAAAAGAAGCTAAAAAGAATAAAAAAGCGTAATAAAAAGTAAACAGAATTGTTTACTTTTTATTGTCTAGTTAATTGAAGAGAAGTATTATAAATGTTATAATTTAAATAGATATAATACTAATAGGTAGTGATTAAGATGGAACCATATAATGATATTGATACAATAGATACAACAGATACTACAACTAGAGAGGCTTTTTATAATAATTTAAAACGTTTGATAGAGATTGAAGAAGATCCTAACAAAGAGTTTATTGATGAACTTGTTACGCTTAGAAGTGTTGATAATTATCCTTATGAATCTAAGTGGGTTTGTGGTTCTGCTTATACAGATGGGGAATATAGGTTGATAGCTAGCTATGATAAAAATGCTGTTAGAAATGAAATACCAAAGAAGAGGTCGATATTTAATTTTGTTGGATCTAAAAAAGTTGATGAAATAAGAGAACCGGAGTTAGAACCTTTGTATTTATATACGCCTGTAAGATTTTTTTCAACTAAGCATTTTACTATTAATACGGCTTTAGGTACTACATTAGAATGGAATACCATGAATCCTAATATGAATTTTGTTATAATTGATGATATATATAACTTTCTGGAATCTGGTTATGGGTATTCTTTAGCTGATAAAGATGCTTATTGTGATGTGACTCATGAACCATTACCAATATCTAAAAATAGTATTACGGTTCTTACTCTTGATACTTATAATAGGATTAAAGATGATAAAGAATTGATGGAAAGAATATTTTCTACTAGTAAGAAGATTAGAATAGTTAAAGGAGATCTTGTTACAGGTATTAATATGATCTTAGTAGAGGAGGGAAAATTGCCTTTTAGATTAGGAAAAGATGCTGAGTATGAGTATCCAACATCTATAAAGGAAAAAATAGAGAAATCTCTGCAAAAAATATGTCTTGATTATAATTTGGAATATGATAGGTCACATGTTGGACCTAACCCTCATTTTTCATCTTATATAAATCAATATTGTGGAGGAGATCTTGATAAATGGAATAATTTTGATAAAGATGGAAAGATTCATTCGATTATGGACGTTGTTAAGAAAGTAATTAGGTTATTAAATGAAAGAATGGGTAAAATAGTCTTAAATGAGAATGATTATAATAGAGAGTTGTATTTTACGAGGTTTTCTGGGGATTTGCGTTATAAGATTCAAATAGGATTAATAGATCCTTTGATACTAAAATCAGTATTAGATGAAATAAACCCTTTAACTAAAGCTGAAATAGAAGAAAATAGAAGAAATTACTTTCTAGATAGACAAAAAATAACACCAGAGATTAGTGAATTATTTAAAGATACAGTAAGGTTAGTTAAAGAACATGAAAATGAGTTAGCAACATTTCTTTCACCTAGTGAAATTCAACAAGATGTAATAGACTTCTTTTTGGCTCCTACGGTAGAAGAACAAGTTAAATCGGCTAGTAAAATAAAAGCATACTATAGTGAGTTTACTCTTAAGTAAAGTTTAGTGATTTGCAATATATGAGAAAATATTTTATAATTTAAGTGCGTAGGTGATAGAGATGAAAATCGAGTCAGTAATGTTGGAAACTATAGCTATTAGAGAAAGTCAGTATCCTACTGATCAAAAATCAGAATTTTTATTAGTAGGTAGAAGTAATGTCGGTAAGAGTAGTTTTATTAATACTTTAATTAATAGAAAGAATATGGCCCATACAAGCGCAACACCTGGTAAGACACAAACTTTAAATTTCTATCTTGTTAATAATAGTTTTTATTTAGTTGATGTACCAGGATATGGATATGCTACGACATCAAAGGATACTCAAAAGAAATTTGGTATGATGATAGAAGAGTATTTGAAAACTAGAGATAATTTAAAGAGAGTATTTCTTTTAGTGGATAGTAGACATAAAATAATGGAAGACGATTTATTAATGTTTAACTTTGTTAAGTATTATAATTTAGATGTTACAATAGTTGCTACTAAGTGTGATAAACTTAAACAAAGTGAAAAAGCTAAATTAGATAGTAAATTCTCTACGGCATTTGAACTAGGTGAACGAGATAATATGGTTTATTTTTCTAGTGTAACTAAAGAAGGTAGAGATGAAGTTCTCGGTATTATTAATAAGTGTATAGATACTAAATAGTATCTTTTTTATTTTGTTAAAATATATTATAATTATGGTGTATAGTAGGTGAGTTAATGAATAGAAAAGGATTTACCTTAGTAGAATTATTAGCAGTAATTACTATTCTATCATTATTAATGATAGTAGCTGTTCCTTCAGCTTTAAACTTTCAGGAAAACATGCGAAAGAAGATGTTTTGTTCTAAAGTAGAGACAGTAGAAAGAGCAGCAAAGATATATGGTAATGATGTTAAAGAAACAATTAAAGGTGATAAGATAAGTGAAAGAAAATGTTCTAATATAACGGGTGAGAATACTTCTTCTTGTCAATTTATTACTATTAATACTTTAATGGCTAAAGGATATTTAAAAAAAGAAGTAAATAACGTAAGAAAAGATGAAAATGGAAAGCCATTATATGATGAATTTTATGATCCTAGAAATTATCATAGTATGAAGAAGGATTATGTAATAGTATATGTTGATAATGATAGGGCTTATGCTAGATATGTTTATAAAAATCTAAAAGACTCACAGTATTGTAATCCGGAGGATGCCGAAAAGAAAGCAGTAGATGGATCTAAAATATTTGGATATTATTACGAAGATGAACATGAAGCCTCAGAAGAACATGGAAAGGTAGAAATGTGGTAATGAAGAAAGGTTTTACATTAGTTGAATTATTAGGGGTTATTGCCATACTTGCTATTTTAATAATAATAGCAACACCAGCAATATTAACTATTGCTAAAAAAAATAAAGATAATATGTATTGTAAAAAAGTTAAAACAGTTATAAAAGCTGCACAATTATATGGGGAAGAGTATTTCCAAAATATTGATAAGACAGTTATAAGTAATGAAGATTATTTAATTGATGATAATAGATTGTGTGTAGTTGGTAGTAATACAATTGATCATTGTCAAATTACAACTATAGGTTCTTTGGCAGAGAGAGGATTTTTAAAACTAGAAAAAGTAGGTAAGAGTGCTTATGAAAAAGAATTCCTTGATCCGAGAGATTTTAAGACCATGTTAAATGAAGAAGTTATGGTTTATATTGTAAATAAAAGAATGAATGCTCAGTTTTTGTTTAAAAGTAAAAAAGATGGAGAAAAATGTACTGATTCTGTAGAAGTCGGGGGCGGAAGATACAAAAGTTATTATTATAAAGAAGGAAGTACAATAATGTCTAGCGAATAATTTACTTCTTTACTTTTTTTTGATAAAATATTGGAGCTTGGAGGGGTTTATTATGAAAAAAACTGTTTGTTTGATTGGTAAACCAAATGTAGGTAAGAGTACTATATTTAATAAATTAATTAAAGAAAATAAAGCAATAATAATGGATGAACCAGGTATTACTAGGGATAGAATATATGGAACAGTTAATTATAAGGATTATTCTTTTTTACTTATTGATACTGGTGGTATAGATTTTGAACAAGGGGATTTTAATAAAGACATTATTTTGCAAGCAGAAATTGCTATTGAAGAAAGTGATATTATCTTATTTGTAGTTGATGGAAGAACGGATTTAACTTCTGATGATTATAAAGTAAGAGATATGCTTATGAAGACAGATAAAAAAGTAATAGTACTATTGAATAAGTTAGATAATTATAAATTGCAAGAAGAAAGAATTTATTACTATTATGAACTAGGTTTTGAATACGTTATACCTGTTTCAGCATTACATAGTTTAGGTTTTTCAGAAATGATGAATTCGATAGTTGAAGATTTGACCATAACTGAAGAGGAAGAAGAAGATATATTAAAGTTTTCTATTATAGGGCGACCTAATGTAGGTAAGAGTAGTTTAATAAATGCAATTCTTAATCAGGAGAGATCAATAGTTTCTAATATAGCTGGAACAACTAGGGATGCTATTGATACTAGGTTTAAATATAATGGCGAGGAATATGTAGTTATTGATACTGCTGGAATGCGTAAAAAAGGAAGAATATTTGAGTCAGTAGAAAAATATTCTTTGATTAGAAGTTTAAAAGCTATTGAAAGAAGTAATGTATGTGTGTTAGTAATTGATGCTTCTGAAGGAATTATTGAACACGATAAACATATTGCTTCTTATGCCCTGGAAGCTGGTAAAGGATTAGTACTAGTAGTTAATAAGTGGGATGTTATTGAGAATAAAGATGCAGAAATGAAAAAATGGAAAGAATTAATTGCTGCAGAGTTCCAATTTATGACGTATGTAAATGTAGTTTTCTTATCAGCTAAAACAAAGAAGAGATTACATACTTTAATGCCAGAAATAATTAATGCTTATAATAATAATCATAAAGAAATAAAAACATCATTATTAAATAATGTTATTAACGATGCAACTACATTACATGAAGCACCAGGATATAAAGGTAAAAAACTAAAAATATATTTCAGTTCACAAACCGGGATATGTCCACCAAAATTCACTTTTAGGTGTAATAATAAAGGTTTAGTACATTTTAGCTATGAAAGATATTTAGAAAATGTTATTAGAAAGAATTATGATTTTAGTGGAACCCCAATAATACTACAATTTAAGAATAGAAACGGTGATGAAGATAGTGAATAACTATCTTTCTTTGTTATAATAATGGGAAGATAATAATTCTTTTATAGCTTAAAGACTTAGAAATTGCTAATTATGGCCCCGTAGCAAGAAATGTGGAGTTGAAAAAAAGTTTTAAAAAAGAAAGATGATAATTAAGAGAATTGACAAATTAAGAAAAAGGGCTTATTATTTAATTAGTTCGATGAAGGAAAACGAGATTATTAAGAACCTTGCTTAGAGAGAGTTAGTGGGTGGTGGAAACTAATAGAAGACTTAATAATTACTATTTCTAGAGAGATATAATAATATCCGGTTAATAGCCGTTATCTATAATTAAGTGAAAATAAGGATGGTACCGCATTATTTGCTCCTGCAAGTAATGTGGTTTTTTATTTAGAAAGAAGTGATGCTCATGGATCGAACCCCAGAGTTAGAAGAATTAAGAAAAAAATTGTTACAATTGAAATTAAATATTGCTTTGGAACATGATTCGGAAAGAAAAAAAGATTTAGAAAAAGAAGCTACAGTGGTTCATAAAAAAATGGGAACTATAATGCTTGGAATAGAAAAGGAAAAACTAAAAGATAATAATAAAAAAGATGTTGATGATAAGGAAATGGAAGGAAGGAAAAAGAAATGATAAATTTTAAAGAAGATGAAAAATTAAATAAGTTAAATCATAGTTGTGCACATTTATTAGCACAAGCAGTAAAACATTTATATCCTGAAGCTAAGTTTTGGGTAGGACCAGTAGTAGAAGAAGGATTCTATTATGATATAGATTTAGGAGATAAAAAGATTACAGAAGAGGATTTACCATTAATTGAAAAAGAAATGAAAAAGTGTTCTAAGAGCGCTAAAAATATAGTTAGAAAAGAAATAAGTAAAGAAGAAGCTTTAGAAATGTTTAAAGATGATCCATATAAGATAGATTTAATATCAAGAATGGATGAAGAAGAAAATGTTATTTCTTGTTATACACAAGGAGATTTTACTGATCTTTGTCGTGGGCCACATATGGATAATACTAAAGAATTAAAATATTTTAAATTAATTAAATTTAGTGGAGCTTATTGGAAGGGCGACGCTAATAATAAGATGTTACAAAGAATATACGGAGTATGTTTCCCAACTGAAGAAGAGTTAGAAGAACATCTAAAAGAACTTGAAGAAAGAGCTAATAGAGATCATAGAAAAATAGGTAAAGACTTAGGAATATTTATGATGAGTGATTTAGTAGGTAGAGGTTTACCTATGTATCTTCCTAATGGTTTTACAATGTGGAATTTATTAGAAACATATATTAGAGATAAAGAAATAAAAAGAGGATATTTACATGTTCAAACTCCACCATTAGGTAATGTTAATCTATATAAAACTTCTGGTCATTTAGCACATTATAAAGATGCAATGTTCCCTATAATGGAAGTAGAAGATGAAGAATATGTTCTTCGTCCAATGAATTGTCCTCATCATATGGTTATCTATGGAAATGATATTCATTCTTATCGTGATTTACCTATTAGAATTGCTGAAATAGCAAGAGATTGTCGATATGAAACTAGTGGTTCTTTAAAAGGAATAGAAAGAGTTAGAACTTTCTGTCAAAATGATTCACATATTTTCTGTACACCAGATCAAATAGAAAGTGAATTTAAAAATGTTGTTGATTTGATATTAGAAGTATACAAAGAATTAGGTATTACGGATTATCGTTTTGAATTATCTTTAAGAGATCCAGAGGATAAAGTTAAATATCATGATGATGATGAAATGTGGAATAAAGCAGAAGATGCTTTAAGAAAAATTATGAATGATATTGGAGTTCCATATGTTGAAAAAATTGGGGAAGCAGCATTCTATGGACCTAAACTAGATGTTCAATTAAAACCAGCTGTAGGCAATGAATTTAGTTTATCTACTTGTCAAATAGATTTCTGTCTACCTATGAAGTTTGACTTAAAATATGTAGATCAAGATGGTAATAAGAAGACTCCAGTTGTATTACATAGAGCAGTTTTTGGATCTTTAGATAGAACTATTGCTTACTACTTAGAAGAAACAAGAGGATATCTTCCTACATGGCTTGCTCCAGTACAAGTAAAAGTGATACCTGTTAATGAAAAATATCATTTAGACTATGCTAAAGAAGTATTTGAAGAATTAAAGGGATTAGGATTTAGAGTAGAATTAGATGATAGAAATGAAAAATTATCATATAAGACTAGAGAAGCAATTGTTAAAAAGATACCTTATCTAGTAATACTTGGTCAAAAAGAAGTAGATGATAATAGTATTTCATATCGTCGTAGTGGTTCAGAAGAAACTGTTACTTTATCTAGAAAAGACTTCATTAAATTATTAAATAAAGATGTAGAAAATAAGACTAGATATGATAAATAAAGAAGAGAAATCTTCTTTTTTTGTTACATACATAATAAAAAAAGCTAATAATTGTTCGATTATGATATAATTATATTAGGAGGTTGAACCAGTGGATAAAAGTATAGTAGAAATTCTTTCTTTAATTGAGGAAAATGGTTTTGAAGCGTATATAGTTGGTGGCTATGTAAGGGATTTTTTGCTTAATAAGGAGACTAAGGATATAGATATTTGTACTAATGCTAGAGTAGTAGAATTAGTAGATATATTTAGAGACTATAGTATTACTAGTAATAATTATGGAGCAGTAAAAATAACTTATAATGATTTTAAGTTTGATATTACTACTTATAGGAAAGAAATTAAGTATAATGGTGATAGAAGAAATCTAGAGATTAAATATGTTGATAACTTAATGGAAGATATTAAAAGAAGAGATTTTACTTGTAATACTTTATGTATGAATAAAGAAGGGAATGTAATAGATATTCTTAATGGTAAAGAGGATATTGATAATAAAGTAATTAAATGTGTAGGAGATGTTAATAAAAAGTTAATGGAAGATCCATTAAGAATATTAAGAGCAATTAGATTTGCTACAGTGTTAGATTTTAAAATTGATAAAGATTTATATAATGCTATAGAAGAAAAAAAAGAGTTGATAGACGGTCTATCAACACAAAGAATGAAGGAAGAACTAACTAAGATATTGGTTAGTAAAAAAGCTTTAAAGGGATTAGATTATTTAAAAAGATTAAAATTAACTAATTATATGGGGATTGATTATGATAATGTAAAACTGGTTTCAGATATATGTGGTATGTATAGTCAAATAACTTTTAATAAAGAATATCCCTTTACAATAGAAGAGAAAGAGAATATAGATAAAATTAATGAATTAGTAAAGACAGGTAAAATAGATAAGTATTCTATTATAAAGTATGGTTTATATATATGTGGTGTTGCAGGTGATATATTAGGATATAAGAAGAAAGATATTATTAAAATGGATAAAGAATTACCTATTAAGTGTAAAAAGGATATAGCTATTACTGGACATGAGATATGTCAGATATTAGATTGTAAACCATCTAGAATAATAGGTATGATTTATGATGAGATATTAGTACAAATAGTGGAAGGTAATATTAATAATGATATAGTTGATATTAAAAATTATATATCTAATAATAGAAAGAAGTGGGTTAATGGTGGTAAAAGGAGTTTCGAAGAAGGAGTATAAGTTTGTAGTTACTGATGTATTGTTAAAGTTGGTTAAAGCTAAGGACTTATCTTTAAATGAATTTCTTGTACTTATGTATTTAGATAATAACTATAGTGATAATTTTGAAATAGAAATTATGAGTGAAGCATTGAATTTAGATACAGAATTATGTTTAGAAGGTTTTAATTCATTGTTGATGAAGGGATTAGTAAGTCTAGATTCTAAGAAAGATGAAAATGACAAGTATAAGGAAGTAGTTAATATAGATAATGCTTATAAAGTAGTTGAAATAGAAGATGAAATAGAACTTGAAGGGGAAGAGATATTTAAGATATTTGAAGAAGAGTTAGGAAGAACTTTATCTCAGACTGAGTTGGCCTTGATAAATGGATGGTTGTTATCTGGTACTAAAGAAGAATTGATTATTGGGGCTTTGAAAGAAGCTATCTTTAATGGAGTTACTAGTTTTAGATATATAGATAAGATTATATATGAATGGGAAAAGAAAGGGTTTACTTCAATGGATGAAGTAAATGACTATTTAAAGAATAGAAGAAATGATAAGGTACAGGATAAAAAGGAGATTGAAAAAAAGGAACAAGAAGTATTGGATTATGATTGGTTGAACGATGATGATAAGTAATATTAATGATAAGTTAGATATAATGTTCCCGGATGCTAGATGTGAATTAGAATATAATAAAGATTATGAATTATTAATAGCTACAGTTTTATCAGCACAATGTACTGATAAAAGGGTAAATAGTTGTACTAAAGAGTTATTTAGTAAATATAAAGATTTAACTAGTCTTTCTAAGGCGAATAAGAGGGATATAGAAGATATTATTAGATCTTGTGGTAATCAGGTCAAAAAGAGTGGATATATCCTAGAAATAGCTAAAAAGTTATTAAATGAGTGTGATGGTAAAGTACCTAATGATAGAGAATATTTAGAAAAGTTACCAGGAGTAGGAAGAAAGACCACTAATGTGGTAATATCTAATATTTATGATGTACCTGCTATAGCTGTTGATACGCATGTAGCTAGAGTTAGTAAAAGGTTAAGATTAGCTAATAAAAATGATGATGTATTAGATATTGAAAAGAAACTAATGAAAAAGATACCTAAGGATAAATGGAGTAAAAGTCATCATCAATTAGTTTTATTTGGAAGATATATATGTAAAGCTCAAAAACCAGAATGTGAGAGATGTTTATTCTATGAAGAATGTAATAGCAAAGATAAAATAAATCGATTATAATAATGGTTAAAATTATTGAAAACGAGGAGAAATCTATGGACATATTACAGACAACGCTTAGTTTGCTTAGAAAAGGTAATCAGTTATTACTGGCTAAAAAGAAAATTGGCTTTGGCCAGGGTAAATATAATGGTATTGGGGGAGAAGTTGAAAAAGGTGAGACCCCAGAACAGGCGATGATTAGGGAAACAGAGGAAGAAATATTTGTTACACCTACTAAGTATGATAGAGTTGGTTATTTAGAATTTGATGAGTTTTATAAAGGAGATAAGAAGAGAATAATATTTCATATATACTTAGTGGAAGAGTGGCAAGGAGAACCAATGGAAAGTGAAGAGATGGATCCTAAATGGTTTGACTTGGATAATATTCCTTATAATGAAATGTTTCCAGATGATAGTTATTGGCTTCCTTTAATATTAGAGGGTAAAAAAGTTAGAGCGTTTTTTGATTTTGATGAGAATTGGACTATCTTATCGAAAAGGATAGATGATTTTTATAAGAATATAAGTATAGTTATAGATGGACAAGCTGGTTCTTGTGGTAAAGGTAAAATATGTGGGTATTTAGCCAAAAAAGATGGTTATAGAGTGTCTACTAATAATTGGTCTAGTAATGCTGGACATACCTATGTAGAAAATGATGGACGAAAAATAGTTGTTAGTCATTTACCGATGGGGATAGTTAATCCGAGTACAAAAATATGTATTAATGCAGGGGCTATAATTACGCCTGAAACATTATGTAAAGAGATTGATGAGTATCAAGATTTAATTGGGGATAGAAAGGTTTTTATTCATCCTAGAGCAATGATAATATCAGAAAAGCATAGGGAGATAGAAAGGCAAACTATTGTAAGTGGTTCTACTTTTAAGGGATGTGGAGCAGCTTTAGCTGAGAAGATTATGAGAACAAAAGATATTGCTCTTGCTAAAGATTATTTTAAGAATGTTGACGATAAGTATAGTAATATTATTGAAATTACTGATACAGCGAGAATATTAAATGAAGAACAAGGTGAAATATTAATAGAAGGGGCGCAAGGACAAGATTTAGATATAAATTATGGACTTGATTATCCTAATGTTACTAGTAGAATGTGTAGTGCAGCACAACTAGTTGCTGATGCTGGATTAAGTGTATTTATTGTCAAGGATATTTATATGATAATTAGACCATATCCGATTAGGATTAGTAATAAAACTAATATTGGCAAAGATATATATAGTGGTGATTATGCTGGTAGTAAAGAGATTACTTGGGAGAGGGTTGCTAAAAGATGTGGGTGTCCTGAAGATTTAATTGAATTTACGACAGTTACAAAGAAGAAAAGAAGAGTTTTTGAAATGAACTGGGATAGACTTAAATATAATGTAATGATCAATAGACCAACCCAGATAGTATTAAATTTTGCTCAATATATTGATTACAAAGCTTATAAATGTAAAAGTTATGATAAATTACCCAGAAAAGTTAAAAACTTTATTGCGAAAATAGAAAAAGAGACGAAAGTTCCGGTTACATTGATTGGTACTGGAGAAAGAGATGAAGATATTATAGATTTGCGAGATAGGATTTTTAACCTAGGAGAGTAAAAAAAAGAATTGATTAGGTATCAATTCTTTTAGTTTGTATCACAAGTATTTGTTGAACTACATTTATTACATACATATACATTAACTTTCTTTTTAGGTGATTCTAAATCATTTTTTGAAGCATATACTGTAACACCAGTAGGTTTATCACCAGAGAAGGTTACTTTACGCCCACCCTCTCTTGGAGTAGGATCGCCTTGAATTATATAACGTATATTAGCTTTACCAACATTTGAAGTAGCGTCTATGATGGTTCCTATTTCTGCTGACCCCCCTGCTCCTGGTCCGCTAAGACAAACATTGTATATATCGCCAACTAAAACACCGTTATTAATATCTATTGTAGGTACTGTTGTATCATCCACTTCTTCATCATCTTGAGTTCCTGGTTCAACATTAGAATCTTGTCTACCAGTAACGCTAACATTTACTGATACTCCAGAAGATTGATTAGCTTTATAAATACTATAAGCAGTTCTAACGGTAAAGTTATAATTTCCGTTTGTAGGAGGATTATAAGTATAGACAGTACCATCAGTAAAACCTATATCGGAAACTTGACCTTCAGAACTAGTCATATATATTTGATATCCTATATTACCAATAGAGGAATTATTATAATTAATTCTTCTATCATAAAAGGTTTTATAATTATCTTTACCATAAGCATTTATAAAATAGTTTTTTAAGTATTCTGAATCGGCAACTTCTGGCATAGCAGCAGCGCCCCAAGTTATAGTTACGCTTCCTCCAGCTTCTGAAGCAGATACGTTGGAAGGATTTCCTAATTGTTCAAATCTATTAGATATAACACTTGGTTCTGTACCTTTTTTGAATAATTCTGTTCCAATTAATTCGGCAGGGGTGTATGAACTGGGAAGTTCCGTTGGTATTGATTCTTTTTCATATTTACTAGATACGATTCCGCTAGGTCTAGTAAATTTAGAATTTCTCTTATAAATCTTGTTAGCTAAGACAGCTGATATTTTCTTTCTTTGGATAGCAGCAGCTATAGCATCTGTCCAATCGTCATGTGTCAGTTTATCATAACCATAACGGAATGAAATAACATAATCAGGTGAATAAGTTAATACCCAGTTATCCATGGAAGCATTATCAGGAACTTTATTAGCTCTTAAGATATTTTTATCATAAGTAGAAGTACCTGTTTTAGAAGCAACTGTTGTTCCTGGAACGTTTATATTACCACCAACACCATTTTGGGTAGCGGTTACTAACATGTCGTTTATTAAGTAAGCTGTTTCAGGACTCATTGCCTGTCTTTTTTCTACTTTTCTTTCGTATATTTCATCAGTTTCTTCATAAATAATCTTTGTAAATGAATATGGTTCAATATAAGTACCACCACGAGCAAAGGTTCCGTAAGCAGCAGCCATATCTAATGGACTAACTTCCATACCTCCACCGATAGCATATGATTCATATAAAGTTTCATCAATTACATTTCCTTGAGAATCATATTTATAATAATTGATTCCACAGTTAGTAACAAATTGAGCTACTTTAGCTTTATCTACAGCTTGGAAAGCTTGTAGAGCAGGTATATTTCTTGATTGTACTAGAGCTTGACGCATTGTCATAGCACCTTTATAACCATTATCAGAGTTTGTAATTATTGTTCCGTTTGAGAAACGGTATGGAATATCATAGAAGATTGTTCCAGGAGAACCATTGTTATATTCAATATATGGGCCATAATCAATTATTGGTTTAATTGTTGATCCTGGCTGATAGTTCTTACTTAAAGCTCTATTGAAAGCTCTTTGTGTAGTTTGATTACGACCACCATCAATAGCAGTAATAGATCCATCTTTAACGTTAGTAATTGCTAAACCTATTTGGATACGATCATTTACCCATTTATAACCAAGTTCACCAGCATTTAATTTGTTTAGGGTGTCTTGGATTTCAGGATCTAATGTTGTATATATTAGCATTGGTACATCATATGGATTATTTCCAGTTACTCTTTTGACTTCGTTTACAACAACATCGATGTATGATTGATATTTATTTAATTCTGTATCTTCTTTTTTACTTAGTAAAGATTCAACTGGGATATCTTTAGCATCTTGTGCTTGCTCTTTAGTTATATAACCGTGTCTTACCATTAGGTTAAGAACAGTGTTTCTTCTTTGTGTGGCTAAATCAATACTATAGAATGGGTTATAAGATGATGGAGCATTGAAGATACCAGCAATTAGGGCAGCTTCAGTAAGAGATATATCAGTTACTGATTTACCAAAGTATACTTGACAGGCTTGTTCAACTCCGTAAGTATTACTTCCCATGAATGGTTTATTAACATACATTTCCATTATTTCTTCTTTAGTATAATTTTTTTCTAGTTTGAAAACAGCCATGTAGATATCTGTAAATTTTCTTATGATACCTTCAATACCGTGAGCTTCAGTAGATGTAAATGTGTTCTTAACTAATTGCATTGTTAAGGTTGAAGCACCACCGGCACCAGATTGACCAGCTATTTGCCCAAAACCGGCTTTAGTAAAACGAACTATATCAAAACCATTATGCTGAAAGAATCTTGAATCTTCAGTAGCAATTATAGCATCGATTAAAACTTCTGGTAGTTCATCATAAGTTTTCAATTCTCTTTGCTCACTACCAATACGGTCTATTTCGTTACCATCTTTATCATAAAGAATAGTTGCTTCTTTATTATATAATAAGTCGGTATTGAATGCAGGGGCGGATATTACTATGTATGCACAGAAGGCTAGAGTAACACCCATCACAGCTATACCTAACAACATAATCACTATTAGGATAAAGTTTAGAACTTTTCCTTTTCTTTTCTTTCTTTTTGGTTTTTCTTCAACTTTCTTTTTAGCCTTAGTATTTGTTTTGGCTACTTTATTTTTTACGGATATTAGTTTATTACCTTTTTCTTTTTTCATATCTATTCTCCTTCAAAATATATTTCATCAATAGTGTTTAGATAATCTAAAGCTGGTTGATAATTTTCTTTTACTAAGTAAGCTTTATTCTTAATGTAAGAATATGGTATAGATTTTCTATCGTTGTTATCGATAAAATCTAGAAAATCTTCTCCTCTTAGTAAGTAATAATAATTGTTCATTTTAATAATTAAAAAAGCTATACCTTTATGTTTTATTACTCCTCTTATTTGTTCAATCTGATGATCATGAACATTGGCGATAGGAAAAGCTGTTTTATTAAGAGTTTCTTTAGCATCAAATTCAATATATTTTCCTCTATATATTCCGTTGTAATCTAAAGTTGATTGCTCTTTAAAATAAGCTTTTTTAATTAATTTTTTGTGATTATTATAAGAAACTTCTGCAACACCAATAGGTGTTGGTTTCTTATATATTAAAGCAATATCTTTATCTACATAGTATTCGTTGGCTTTATTTAGAAGATTTTCTAAAGACATACCTCTGTTACTATGACTAACAGTCATATGATTGTAATTCTTCTTAATGTTGTTAGGATATTGCATGTAATCACCTTTAGTAATTATACTACATAATAAATTTAAAATATAGTGTTTTTGAACTAATAAAAAATTAAAAATTGGATCTTAATAAAGAGATTTATTGGTGTTTATTTAAATAAATTAATTGGTATAAAATATAGTTATTATTGCAATATTATTTATAAAGTATAGTTATAGTTGATAAAAGTCCCTACCTTGACAAGGAACTATTATAGACTTTATAATATTCGTGTAAGAAGGGTGAATGCTATGTATGGAGATAAAATATCTTTAACTATTGAAGATATCTTAAATAAAGATTTTAAAATTGATGCTAGAGGATTTAGACCTCAAGAAGTTGATAGGTTCTTAGATACTATTATTGCGGATTATAATGAGTATAATAATATGATAAAAGAATATAGAAAAGAAATTAGTTTATTAAATGATGAAAATACAAGACTTAAGAATGAACTAAGAAGGTTAAAGGATAATATCTCTGCGGCAGAAAAAGATGGTGCTCATGGTAATACTGTCAACAATGTAGATTTATTGAGACGATTAAGTCAATTAGAAAAGGTGGTTTTTGGAGACAATAATAATAATAATGGTAATAAGGAATAAAACTTAGGCAAATGCGATATACTTCGGGTATATTGAGGAAAGTCCAAGCTCACACAATCTGCGATGGTTGTAGTGTTCGTGCTAAGGGAAAAGATAACCTTAGGCAGTAATTTACTGACGGCTTCGAAATAGTCCCTCTGGGATTAAAGTAGATATAAAAGTGCCAAAGAGACGAGTCTAGAAAGTAATTTCTAGAGTGGAACGTGGTAAACCCCGCGAGTGAGAAACCCAAATTTGGTAGGGGAGTCCTTACTAGGAATTGAACGATGTAAGGAACCTAGAAATAGGTAGATAAATATTTGCCACTCCGTAAGGAGTACAGAACGTGGCTTATTAAGTTTTATTTTTATTATTAAGAAAGGAACGTGAATAATCTTGAATGAGATTGGAGAACTTCTGAGAACGACACGAGAGAGCTCAGGAGTTAGTTTGGAGGAAGCTAGTTCCGATTTAGATATCAAACCCCTGGTGTTGGAAAATATTGAAAATGGAAACATAGGTTGTTTCAAAGATATTTTTGCTTTAAAAGAAGATTTGATTAATTATGCTAAATATTTGGGATTAGATTCTAAAAAGATTGTCGACGATTTTAATGATTATTTGTTTGAATATACTTCGAAAATTCCAATAGATGACATTGAAAAGGCAATAATGGAAAAGAAGAAAGAAGAAAGCAAAGAGGCTAGAGAAAAAGTTGTTTCTCCTTACACAAATTCTATTAAGAAAAAAGGGCAAAAATGGATAGTTTTATACGTTATAATAGCAGTAATTGCTTTAATTGTAGTTGTATGGGCTGTTAAACAAATAACAGGTAATACCAGTACAAATAATATGGTTAGTTATGTAGAAGGATAGGTGTTATAAAATGACTAAGAAAGAAGAAAGTAAAAAAGGGATGAATTTACCAAATAAGATTACTTGTGTAAGATTGGTTATATCTGTAATGGTTTTATTACTATTATGTTTGCCTTGGCAACAAATGAAGGTAGAATGGCCTTTATATAGTGTGTATGGAATAGAAGTAGTAAATCTAAAATATATAATAGCCGGTGTATTATTCCTTATTGGATCTGTAACAGATTTTTTAGATGGATACATTGCTAGAAAATATAATATGGTTACAGACTTTGGAAAAGTAATGGACGCAATAGCAGATAAGGTATTAGTTAACGGAGTATTAATTATACTAGCTTATGATAAGTTTATACCTCTTGCAGTTCCAGTAATTATTATTTCTAGAGATATATTTGTTGATTCAATAAAAATGGTTGCTGGTAGTAAAAAAGGTGCAGTTGCTGCAGCTTGGCCAGGTAAAATTAAAACAATTTGTATGATGATAGGAGTTACATTAGTATTCTTCTATAATATGCCATTTGCATTTATAGGTAATGGTATTAGAATTGATTACTTATTTGTATTTGTTGCAACTGTTATGAGTATAGTGTCTGGATGTCAATATTATTTATCTTATAAAGATGTTATACTTTCAGATGTATAAAAAGAGTTTTTTAGAAAGAATTTTGTAATAAATTCTTTTTTTTACGTAAAAATATTCGCCAAAACAAATGTTTGTAAAATTGTCTTGACAAATGAATAAATAATATTATAAAATTATCTTGTGATGACACGAGGAGGAAATGAAAATGGTAAAAGAGAGTAAAGATGATAAGATATTAGATCAAGTATTATTAGATATAGAAAAACAATTTGGTAAAGGATCAATTATGAGATTGGGTTCTGATAGTCATATGAATATAGAAACGACTTCTTCAGGATCAATTGCTCTAGACATCGCTTTAGGGGTTGGAGGATATCCAAAAGGAAGAATAGTAGAAATATATGGACCAGAGTCATCTGGTAAAACTACCTTTGCTTTACATGCAATTGCAGAAGTTCAAAAAAAAGGAGGTAGGGCTGCATTCATAGATGCAGAACATGCTTTAGACCCTGTATATGCAAAACATTTAGGTGTTGATATTGATAATTTACTATTGTCACAACCAGATACTGGTGAACAAGCTTTAGAAATATGTGAAGCATTGATAAGAAGTGAAGTTATAGATTTAATAGTTATCGACTCAGTAGCTGCATTGGTTCCGCAGGCAGAAATCGAAGGGGAAATGGGAGATTCTCATGTTGGTTTACAAGCGAGACTTATGAGTCAGGCATTAAGAAAAATTACTGGTATTTTGATGAAGACAAAGACTACAGCAATTTTTATAAATCAATTACGTGAAAAAGTTGGAGTAATATTTGGTAATCCTGAAACTACACCAGGTGGTAGAGCATTAAAGTTTTATTCAACTATTAGATTAGAAGTAAGAAAAGCTGAAAGTATAAAAATGGGAGATCAAGTAATTGGAAGTAGGACTAACGTTAAGATAGTAAAAAATAAAGTTGCTCCACCATTTAAAACTGCTCAAGTAGAGATAATGTATGGTACTGGTGTTTCTAGAGAAAGTGATATTATTGAAATTGCTACTGACATTGGAATATTAGAAAAGAGTGGCGCTTGGTATGCATATAATGGTGAGAAGATTGGCCAAGGAAAAGAAAATGTTAAGAATTATTTGAAAGAGCATACAGATGTTAGAGACGAATTAGAATACAAAGTTAGAGAGCACTATAATATCTTAGGGGATATGAAGAAAAAGGAAAATAAAAAGAGTTCTAATGACGAAAAGGAAAATGAGTAATTTTCCTTTATTTTTTGGGTAAAATAAATTATAATAATGAATAGTAAGAGAGGTATAAATTATGAAGAGAAACTCTGATTTAGATGATACTAAACCAATACAAATTATTGGTGATGACCTTTTAAACGAAGATGAAAACTCTAGTGTAATGACTAGAGAGGAAAAATATAAAGATCGTGATATTGAGGAGGAACTTATTGAAACTAAGGAATTGAAAGAATTAGTTGAGATAAGCGATGCGGAAAAAGAAGCTTTGGAAAATGCCGAAGAAGCTTTGGTAGAAAAAAATATTAACGAAGCTGAAAAGTTATTACAAGAGGAAGCAATAGAAAAGGAAGCATATGATAAGAAGGAAGAGAAATT
Organism: uncultured Mycoplasmatota bacterium; assembly: GCA_947305065.1. Taxonomy (GTDB): domain Bacteria; phylum Bacillota_I; class Bacilli_A; order RF39; family UBA660; genus Coprovivens. The sequence continues at coordinate 56,102 of CAMZCT010000003.1, forward strand.
AACCTTGCTTGATAAATGGAAAAACATGTCAAAAAGGAAGAAAGTACTTATTATTGTTTTATCTCTTGTTATATTGGCCATTATTATTACTTTGTTGGTTCTATTATTAGGTAAAGAAGAGAAAAAGGTAGAACCTAAAAAGAAGAAAGCCGAAGAAAAAATAACTATTGTTGATAATTATTATTATAAGAAAGGCAAGTTACATATTCTTGATGCTAAACAAAATGAAATCGGCGTATATGAATGTAAAAATAAAGATGAAGAAAAGTGTTATGTTGCAATTAATACTTATCGTGATTCTTTAGATGTACCTAGGGTATTAGATGCTGAAGGTAATGATAAAGTAGAGAGAATGCCAGTTTATAATGATGATCATGTATTTATTTATGATAACGATAATGCTACTGGTGGGAAAATAGTTTTATATTCTTTAAAAGAGGGGGTAGAGAAAGCTACTTATTTAGAGGTTAAAGCCTTTGATGGGGATTTCTTAATATTAAAGGATGAAAATGAAAAATATGGGTTATTCCAGTTTAAAGAAGTTTTGAATATTGTTATTTCACCTACATATAATAAGTTATATATGATTGATGGAACTGATGAATTAGTTGGAGAAACTGGAAAAGGATATGTATTAATCGATAAGGTTGGAAAGAATTTAAGTAGTGTCTTAACAACTACGGGAGAGATTAAATATTATAATAATTATTATTTAGTCGTTAAGGAAAACGACAAGTATAGTGCTATTGATACTAAGAATAATGTTATTCTTAGTGATCAACAATTCATTACTGTCGATGATAAATATATATTTGCTGTTGATACCAAGAATAACCTTTATGTTAGAGATAATGAAGGATCTAAGTATAATGAAGTACCTATTTCTTTAAAGAATAATAATTATGTCCCTGGTTATATGTATGATGAGAATGGTAAGTTGAAAAAGACGATGTTATCATTTAAACCAACAGTTCAAAAAACTGTTATTGATGTAATGCCATATAATAAAAAGTATGAGGAAGATAAAAATGTTTCGATTAATCTATTAGAAGGAACACTTAATAAGTCATTTAAATATTATAGTTATTTTGATGGCTTGTTATATTTCTATGCTGATGAAACTAAGGTGGCACCAATTGGTAGTTATAAATGTAGTGTAGTTAATAATGTTACAGCTAATAATATGGCTTTAACTAATTGTTTACCAGCTGTAGATTCTATTTTTGAAGATAATGATATGATGGATATAGGAGAAGAGAATAGACGTAGTACTATACCTTTATATAATGGTAGATTTGCTTTTATTCAGGATGGAGCGAAGAATATAATTCTTTATGATTTAGCAGAGAATAAAGCAAAATCATCTTATACTCAAGTTAATACTTATACTCCTAATAACGATAATAATTTTGTATTAGCTAATGGTGACTTTTATGTTGTTGGAGTTAATAAAAAAGGTTTATTTGGAATAGTAAGTGTTGGAGCAACAAGTGTTCAATCTGTATATCCATTTGAATATAAACATATAGAAAAAGCTGGAAGTAGATTTATTGCTAAAAATCAAAGCGATAAGTGGGTTGTCTTAGGTGGAAACGGAACTGAGTATAAGTTTAAGATAAGAGGATATTCTAAGGATTTAGACTTACTTAAGGTAAAAGGATCTAATTATGATGTTGTAGATAGTAAAGGTAATATAATTGATTCTGACTTGAAATATGTTCAAATATATGATACTTATTATGCTGGAGTAGATAAAAATAACAAGTTAATGTTATATACTTATGATGGTTATACGTTATTAAAAGATTCAGTTCAATTAAGTTCTACAACTTATTGTCGTACTGATAAGCCATCCTTTAAAGTAAATTCTACTACTGATGGTAAAGTTAGAACATTTGTAATATCTGTCTTTAATGGAACAGAATATAAAGATATAGTTGTTAAAGAGAAAAATGCAGATGTTTCTGAACCAGAAGACGATAAAGAAAAAGAAAAGGAACCCCCTGAAAAACCAGAAACTAATCCAGATGAACATAATGGTGGGGAGTAAAAAGTTGGTTGGTGATATAAATGGATGAAAATGCTGTAGCTGAAAAAGAGAAAAAGAACAAAAAAATCGCATTATTTGCGATGATTGGTGTATGTGGTTTATGTTTTATATTTGGTGTAATAGGTGGAATAACAAAGTTTATTAGCTTTGTTAATGAAACCGGTGAAAATACTGAAGAAAACATGAAAACTCCAGTACAAAAAGAGTTTAGTGATGGCGTTTTTAATATTTTAAATGGTAATAATGTTTTAGGTACTTATAAATGTACTCATAAACAATGCGGTTATGTATATGGATATAATGATGATAATTTGTATGATTTGAAGACTGTCGATTTAGGTGAGTATCAAATAAGAAAAGTAATTAATAACCGATTTGTTTTATTGTATGATGATGACGAAGATACCGGATCTCTTCATAGAAGTGGGGGAGTTAAGGTATATGATTTTGTGGGAAGTAAGGTCGTAAGAGAATTTAAGGCTATAAAGAACTATAATAGAAATGATATGCTAGTATTTATTGCTCAAGATACGAATGATAAATGGGGCGTTATTAAATTTGATAAAGATCAAGTTGTTGATATGGTAAAACCTAATTTTGATTATATTGGGGCTTATGTACCAACTGGGGAATTATTAAATAGTCAACTATACTATGCAGCTTTTAATAATAATGATTGGTTTATTATCTATATAAATGATGGTTCTGTGTATTCAAAGGAATTCAATGAACCAATAGTGGCTTATGATGGTGAAATGCTTGTTACTAAAAACGATAATTCTTTCAATGTTTATGATGTTAAAGGTAATTTGTTATTTAGGGATGCCAAGGATTTTAACTTTACAGGTAGTGGTTTGTTAGTAGTTAATAATTTGAGTACTGTTACGGTTTTTGATGCATATGCTATTACTTCGCTTTATTCTCATAATTATGTTCAGGTTGGTAGTGTAACTGCGGAAGAGAGTAGTACTGGTATAGTAATCAAAGTAAATGGTGAAGTAGTTTATAATAAACCTGATAAAAAGAAGAGTAATCGTAATAGAAACGGTGCAGATTATCAATTAATAGTTTCATAAAAAAAGAACAAAATTGTTCTTTTTTTTATTCTATATAGTAAGCATAGTATTCATCAAATGTTATATTTTCATTTTTTATTTTTGTTGCTACTTCTTCACCAACATATCGGAAATGCCAACTTTCGGTACTATAACCAGTTATTGTTTCTTTTCCATCTGGGTATCTTAGGATAAAACCATATTTGTGACAGTTTTCTTTTAACCATTCGTATTCTTGGGAATTTTTAAATGCAGTACTAGTAGGATTGGTAATAGAAGTAATATCTATTGCCAAACCAGTCTGATGTTCAGAAAAACTAGGACGAGCGGCATAGGAATCAGCATATTCTTGTCCCTTGCCTTTAAATTGCTTATATATTTCTTCTTGATCACTATATGGTCTATAGGAAGAATTTACCATAAGGGTTACACCAAGCTCTTCTTTTACTTTTTTATGCATTTCAATATATTTTTCTACAACTTCACTTGCAGCTTTATTACCAGAATAAGAGTATTGTAAAGGAATGCTAACTAAATCATCTCTTTGATAGTCTTCTTCTAACTGGTAGAATTTATTAACGAGTATTAAATTATTTTTTGTTAAGTCTGTTTTGTAAGTATTATTATACCAACCATCACTAGCGTGGGTATTTACTAAAGCTACGATAGTACGCAAATCGAGACTTTGATGAGTTTTTTGATAATCGATATATTTTAAATAGTTTTTCTTAAGGAAATACTTTTCGTTAATAATATTGTAATATATATCTTCTTTAGGATTAGTTAATAAAAACTCTCTAATATCATCATCAAGTATTTTTACTAAGTCCTTAGCTTCATCTAAGCTATAGCCCATTGTTTGTATTTTATATTCGTCAGTTTTTTGATACTGGTAATCGTTGTAAATTTTAATACTATTTATTAAGATGAACAGTATTAGGAATAATCCAAAAAAACAATAGGTAAGGAATTTAACTCCTTCGTAACGAATTTTAATTCTTTTTTTTCTCTTTTTTATTGCCATATAATCACCATATTTTACATGAATTATTATATCATAATATAGGAAAAAAAGATTATTTTTTAGATATTAGCATTTTCTATTGACAAGTGCTAATAATCTGCTATAATGAATTTAGCACTAAAGTGTTGACAGTGCTAATGGCGGTGGTTTTATGGATGAAAGACAAAAGGATCTACTTAAGGAAATAGTAGAAACTTATATTAAAACTATTAAACCTGTTGGTAGTAAAGGATTATGTGATAAGTTCAATTTGTCTTCGGCTACTATTAGAAATGAGATGGCTTTCTTAGAACAATTAGGTTATCTAGAAAAGAATCACGTTTCTAGTGGTAGAATACCTTCAGAAAAAGGGTATAAATATTATGTAGAAAACTTGATGAAACCAAAAGAGTTAAATGGGGAAGAAATGTTAAAATTACAAACTATATTCCATAACCAAGAGTTGCAAATTAGTGATACTATTCAGGAATGTATGCAAATTATTAGTGAGATAACTAATTATACAAGTGTGGTTTTAGGTAAGAGTTCAAAGGAGAATACTTTAAGACAGGTAAGTATTGTTCCACTTGATCATAATCAAGTAATTGCTTTAGTTTGTACTGATAAGGGTGTAGTAGAGAATAAAACATTTAAGATTCCTGCCAATATTTATATAGATGAGTTAGTTAAGACATCCGAAATAATTAACAAGATGTTAATAGGTACACCAATAGTTGAGGTTTCAGAAAGATTAGAATTAGAAATAAAACCGATTATTAGTAAGAGAATTAAACAGTATGAAGCAGTATATGAGATATTCTATGATGCTTTCAACGATTTTACTAAAAATACTACTAATGTATTCTTCTCTGGCAAAAGTAATATGTTAAAACAACCAGAATATGACAATGTTGAAGAAGTAAAGAATATTATTAGTAAGTTTGAAGATGATAAATTAATAAAGAACATTGAAAGTAAAAGTGATGGTATCAATGTTTATATTGGAAATGAAACGGAATTTGATTCTAATGTTACAGTTGTTAAAACTCACTATAATTTAAATGGTGAAGAAGGAACAATTGCCATAGTAGGACCAAAGAGAATGGAATATGACAAGGTGTTTGGTTTATTAGAATATATAAATAAAGAATTAGAAAAGAGAAAGAATGAGTGATATGGAGAACAAAGAGAATAATATAAATGCGAAGAAGGAAGATGTAAAAAAGGAGAATAAACAAGAAAATCATTCTGAACAAGTAAAGAAAGATGAACACAAGAAGGGAATATTCAATAAAAAAGAAGATCCTAATAAAGTTAAATACGAAAAAGAAATAAATAAATTAAAAGAAGAAAATAATGTTTTAAATGATAAATTATTACGTATTAGTGCTGAGATGCAAAATATGATGCGTAGAAATGAAGAAAAAATTCAAAATTTATTTAAATATGAAGGTGAAGAGTTAATAAAGAAACTATTACCGACATTAGATAATTTTGAAAGAGCAATTAGTATGGATGATACTAATTTACTTGATGAAGTAAGTAAATTCTTGAGTGGATTTAAGATGATATATGGAAACTTAAGTGATGTTTTAAAATCATATGAAGTTGAAGTTATAGATTGCTTACATCAACCATTTAATCCTAATACTATGGAAGCTGTTTTAGTTGAAGAAGTAGAAGGTATCGAACCTAATATGGTTATTGATGTACTACAAAAAGGATATACTTATAAAGGTAAAGTTATTAGACATGCTATGGTTAAAGTTAGTAAATAAGAAAGAAGGAAATATATATGGGAAAAATAATAGGAATTGATTTAGGTACAACAAATTCATGTGTAGCTGTTTTAGAAGGTGGAGAAGCACACGTTATACCAAATCCAGAAGGAAATAGAACTACACCTTCAGTAGTAGCTATCAAAAAAGATGGTGAAGAATTAGTTGGTGAAACAGCTAAAAGACAAGCAGTAACAAATGTTGATAATACTGTTTCTTCAATTAAAAGAAAAATGGGTACAAAAGAGAAAGTAGAGATAGATGGAAAGAAATATACTCCAGAAGAAATTTCTGCTAAGATTTTAATGAAATTAAAGAGTGATGCTGAAGCATATCTTGGTGAAAAAGTAACAGAAGCTGTTATTACAGTACCAGCATACTTTAATGACTCTCAAAGACAAGCAACTAAAAATGCTGGTAAGATTGCTGGTTTAGATGTTAAACGTATCATCAATGAACCAACTGCTGCCGCTTTGGCTTATGGTATTGATAAACAAGATAATACTCATACAGTATTAGTATATGACTTAGGTGGAGGTACATTCGATGTATCTATACTTGAATTAGGTGACGGTATTTTTGAGGTTAAATCAACAAGCGGAAATAACCATTTAGGTGGAGATGATTTCGACCAAAGAATTATGGATTATCTAGTAGATGAGTTTAAGAAAGATAACGGTGTAGACTTATCTAAAGATAAAATGGCAATGCAACGTATTAAGGATGCTGCTGAAAAAGCTAAAAAAGATTTATCTGGTATGACTAATGCACAAATTAGTATTCCATTTATAGCACAAAATGATGGTGGTCCATTACACTTAGAAGTATCTTTAACAAGAAGTAAATTTGAAGAATTAAATATGGATTTATTTGAAAGTACTCTTGGACCTGTTAAAACAGCTTTAAAAGATGCTAAGTTAAAACCAAGTGATATTAATAAAGTATTATTAGTTGGTGGATCTACTCGTATACCTTATATTCAAGAATTGGTTAAAAAGGAATTAGGTCAAGAACCATCTAAGGGAGTTAATCCTGATGAGTGTGTGGCTATGGGTGCTGCTATTCAAGGTGGTGTATTAACAGGAGAAGTTAATGATTTAGTATTACTTGATGTTACTCCATTATCATTAGGTATTGAAACATTAGGTAATGTAATGACAGTATTGATTCCTAAGAATACAACAATTCCAACAAGTAAGAGTCAAGTGTTCAGTACAGCAGCAGATAATCAACCAGCTGTAGATATTCATATCTTGCAAGGTGAAAGACCAATGGTTCAAGATAATAAAACTCTAGGACATTTCCAATTAACTGGTATTCCTCCTGCACCACGTGGTATTCCACAAATTGAAGTTAAATTTGATATAGATGCTAATGGTATCGTTAATGTATCTGCTAAAGATTTGGGTACAGGAAAAGAACAAAGTATTACAATTACTTCTTCTACTAACTTAACAGATGAAGAAATCGATAAGATGGTTAAGGAAGCTGAAGCAAATAAAGAACAAGATGAAAAACGTAAGGAAGAAGCTGAAGTAAGAAATGAAGCTGATTCATTAGTATTCCAAACTGAAAAAGCTATTAAAGATTTAGGAGATAAAGTATCTGATTCAGATAAAGAAGAAGCTGAAGATTTAATTAAGAAAGTTAAAGAAGCTTTAGAAAAAGATAATATTGATGATATAAAAGAAGCAAAAGATAAGTTACAAGAAAAAGCTATGGCATTAGCTACTAAAGCTTATGAAGAAGCTGCTAAATCTAAACAAGCTGAAGGTGGAGATACAGCTACTGATAGTACAAGTGATGATAATGTACAAGAAGCTAATTATGAAGAAAAATAATTAAGATTGTAAGGGAGAAGTTCTAGGAAACTAGAACTTTTACCTAGTTAACGAAAGGAATCAAAATATGCAAAAATATAAATCTAGAAAAGATGTACCAGAAAAATATAAGTGGGATTTAACCAGTATATATAAAAATCTTAATGAGTATGATAAGGACTTTAATTCTTTAAAGAGTAATATTAAAAAACTATCTAGTTATAAAGGATGTACTAATGATTGTGACAAGTTATATGAGTTTTTAAAGTTGGATACCGAGACATCTGCTATAAATTACAAAGTATATGTTTATTCATTTTTAATAAACGATCAAGAGTTAGGTATATCAGAAAATATGGATAGAATGGCTAAAGCAGAGGATTTATCTAGTGAATATTCTAATGCGGTATCTTTCTTTGCACCTGAGTTATTAAAACTATCTAAAAAAGAATTTGCAAACTTATTTATGCATGAAAAGTTATTAGAGTATAAAAAGGAATTAGAAAGAATATATGAAGCTAAAGATTATATATTAGATGAAAATAGTGAAATAATAATAAATAAACTTGAGAATAGTGCTTTAAACTATGATAATATTTCTTCAACTTTATTAAATTCGTTACATGATTATGGGGAAATAAATATTGATGGAGAAGCAGAAAAAATTACTTTAACTAATTTAAGAAGATTATTAAAGAATAAGGATAAAAAGATAAGAAAAGAAGTTAGAGAAAAATATTCGAAGGTTATAGATCAGTATTCAACTATAAATGCTTCATTATTAAATAGTTATGTTAAGACAAATATTACTAATTCTAAGTTGCATAATTTTGCTAATGCATGGGAAGAAAAACTCTTTTATAATAAAATGCCTAATGAAGCATATGAAACTTTGATTAGTGCAGTGGAGAGTAATGTTGATAAGTTGCAAAAGTTCTTTAGAATCTTTAAAGAAACATTAGGTTTAGATACTTTGGAGATGTGTGATTTAAATTTAGAAATGGTTAAATTAGATAAAGAATATACTATTGAAGATGCTCAAAAAGTATGCTTGGAAGCTATTAAAGTATTAGGTGAAGATTATTATAATCGCTTTAAGAAAATATTTGATAATCGTTATATCGATTATGCGCAATATCCTAAAAAATGTAGTGGTGGATATTGTGCTTCTGGTATAGATTTTGATTCGAGAATTTTAATGAGTTATAATTATGACCTTAGTTCAGTATCTACGATTATTCATGAAGGTGGACATAATGTTCATCATCAATACATTATAGAAAATAATCCTTTACAGTATAGAGAAACTTCTTCTTTAATAGGAGAAGTAGCTTCTCTAACTAATGAATGTTTATTATCTTCTTATTTAGCTAATAATGGTAATACTAAAGAAGAAAGAATGAAAGGTATTGAAAATATAATAGATGTTATAGTATCTAATTTGTTTGGAGCTGCAAGGGAAGGTAAAATAGAACAAGATTTTTATAATTATGTTTTAGATGGAAATAGTATTACGAAAGATTATATGAATTCTTTAACTAGGGATTCCATAGAAAAATATTATGGCGATACTGTAAGTAAAGATGAATATAGTGGATTATCATGGATATCTAAAAGTCATTATTATATGGGCTATTATTTATATTCATATTCATTTTGTATTTCTATAGCTTCTTATGTAGCTGGTGAAATACTAGCAGGAAATAAGGAAATGTTAGATAATTATATTAAGTTCTTAAAGACAGGATCAGAAAAAGATACTGTAGATATTTATAAGGTTTTAGGTATCGATATAACTGATAAAAAGGTTTATATTAAAGCAATTGAGTATTTTGATAAGATGTTAGATAAATTCGTAGAATTGAGAGACGAGGAGAAGTAATGGCTGATAAGAGAGATTATTATGAAGTGCTTGGTCTGTCTAAAGGGGCAAGTACTGATGAAATTAAAAGTGCTTTTCGTAAATTAGCTAAGAAATATCACCCAGATAATAAAGAAACGGGAGATGAAGCAAAGTTTAAAGAAATCGGAGAAGCTTATGCGGTTTTAAGTGATGAACAAAAGAGAAAACAATATGATCAATTTGGTCATGCGGCTTTTGATGGAACTGGTGGACCGGGTTTTGGTGGTTTTGGAGGCTTTGGAGGATTCTCTGCCGATGATATTGATTTGGGTTCTATATTTGATGATATTTTTGGTGCTGGTATGTTTGGTGGTTCTTCTAGAAGAAGTTCTAGAACTCGACCTACGAAGGGTAGAGATTCTTTGGTTAAAGTTAATTTGACGTTTGAAGAAGCGGTATTTGGTTGTAAGAAGACTATTTCTTTAGATTTAGATTCTGAATGTGATTCTTGTAATGGAAAAGGTGGAGACGGGGAAGTAAGCTGTTCAACCTGTGGAGGAAGTGGTCGAGTAGTACAACAACAAAGAACTATGTTTGGAGTATTCCAAAGTGAAACTACTTGTCCAGATTGTAATGGAAAAGGTAAAAGATATAAAAATATATGTAAAAAATGTAATGGAGAAGGCCACGTAATTAAGAATAAGGAAATAGAGATAGAAGTTCCAGAGGGTGTAAATTCTGGTCATCAGTTACGAATTTCTGGTAAGGGTGCTGCTGGTTATAATGGTGGACCTAACGGAGATATTTATATTGAGTTTAACGTTAAAGATCATCCTTTATTCGAAAGAAAAGGTAATGATATATATGTAGATGTTCCATTAACAGTTACGGAAGCAGTATTAGGATGTAAAAAAGAAGTTCCTACTTTAACAGGTAGTGTAATACTTGATATTGACTCTGGTAGTCAACCAGGGGAACAACTAAGAATGAAAGGTAAAGGAGTTAAGGACCCTTCATCATCTAGACGTGGAGATATGTATGTAGTATTGGATGTAATTATTCCTAATAAACTGGATAGAAAACAAAAAGAACTATTTAACGAATTGGCGGAAACTGATTTGGAAATTGGTTCGGAATTTAAAAACTTTAAAAAGTATTTATAGAATTATAGTAATATAATTCTTTTTTTAATTATAAATAAATGATATATTTAAAGTGTATTAGAGGAGGAATGGAAATGGATACTAAAAAGATAAAGAAAAATATGGGATATAAGAATAATTATTTATCATTTTATGCAACTAAGGATGACGATGCTATTAGATTAAAGGCTATAGAAGAAGATATAAGACCTCCGTTTTTTAGAGATATAGATAGAATTGTTTATTCATTATCTTATACGAGATATATGGATAAAACACAAGTGTTTACTTTTAACGATAATGATAATATTAGTAAACGTATGACACATGTTCAAATGGTTTCTAAAGTAGCAAGAACTATTGGTAGAGCACTAGGTTTAAATGAAGATCTAATTGAAGCAGCTGCTTTAGGTCATGATATTGGCCATGTCCCATTTGGTCACGTTGGAGAAAGAATATTAAATGAAATAAGTCTTAGAGTAAATGAAGGATTTTTTAATCATAATGTTCAAAGTGTAAGGCAGTTAATGGTCTTAGAGAATAAGGGAAAAGGATGTAATTTAACTATTCAGGTATTAGATGCGATACTTTGTCATAATGGGGAATTGGAGTTAAAAGAATATCGTCCTCGTAAAAAGGATATAAGGACTTTTTTAGAAGAATATGAAAATACCTATAAAGATCCGGGGGCAGTAAAGAAATTAGTTCCGATGACATTAGAAGGATGTGTTGTAAGAGTTAGTGATATTATCGCTTATATTGGCAGAGATATAGAGGATGCAATCAGATTAGGATTAATTAAAGAAGAAGATATTCCTTTAGAAATTAGAGATGTATTGGGGTGCACTAATAGTCAGATAATAGATACTATTATTAAGGATATTTTAACTAACAGTTTAGATAGAGAGTATTTAAAAATGAGTGATGGTGTATATAGAGCTATTAAAGCATTAAAGAAATTTAATTATGAAAATATTTATGATAAAGCTAATAGTATAGAAATGTTAGAATTCTATAATAGTGTATTTAATACAGTCTTTGATGTTTCCTTGAAGGGTGTAAAAGAAGGTAATAAAGATAGTAATATATATATGGTTTTTTTGAATGAGATGGATGAAGAATACATTAAAAATACTAGTGATGAAAGAAAAGTTATCGATTATATAGCAGGTATGACAGATGACTATATTGTTAAGGAATATAAGATATGTCTTAATAAAAAGTAATTGAAGTATTAGCGATTATGAACTATAATTTTATTAGAGAGGTAAAATGAAATGAAAAAGAAGAATGAAACAGTTGCAAGAGAATCTAAGTTTAGAAAATTTGAATTAAACTCTAATAATGTTAGAGGTTTATTAACAAGTATGAGATTATTTATTGCTATTTTAACAGTTTTAATAATTGTTTTATTGATTAAAAATATATTTTTTAAACCTAAAGTAGTTAATTATCCTTTGGTATATAATAAGAACGAAACAGGATTGGTATTATTAGATAAAAAGGATGAAAAAGTTACTCTATCTAAAGAAGATAGTGTTAGCGATGTTTTATATGCTAATAATACTGATAAATATGTGTTGTTTATGAAGAATTCTTCTTTATATTTATATAAAGCTAATAAAAAGAATGAAACGGTTAAAGTATTAAACAATGTTAAAAAATATTATTTTAGTCCTGATGATAAATATATAGTTTCTGTTGATGAAGATGATAATCTATATGTTTATAATTTTAAGAAAAATGAGAAGATAGTATCAGATATTCAGGAAGTAAAAATTATTACTGAAGATGAAGTAGTATATTTAAAAGATGGTGTTTTAAATAGAAGAAGTTTAAAACAGAATAAGGATAGTATTAAAAAAATAGAGAAGAATTTTGGTAAGGACTTAAGATTATTAAATAATAAGTACTTAGTTTATTTAGATGTTAATAAATCATTAAAACTATATAATATAATTGAAGATAGTAATGTAAAAATAGATGAAGATGTTAGTACATATTATTCTGATGAGAATTTAGAAGAGTTTTATTATTTAACTCTTAATGGTACTTTATATTACTATGATGGTAGTAAGAGTAATAAGGTTGCTAATGATATTTATGATATAGCAAGTGTTGATGTAGAGAATAAAGAGATAGTATATAGTAAATTTGATAAGACTTATACTTTATATTTCCAAAAAGGTACTAAAGAAGCAAGTGTTATTGAAAAAGATTTAAAGAATAGTATTAATTATGTATATATATTTAATAAGAGTGCTGTTTACTATATTAATAAAGATAATGAATTGATGTTTGCTAGAATTAATGGTACTAAAGTTGGTAAGAGTAGAACTGTAATAAGTGATGTCGATGCTTTATCATTCCAAAAAGCTAAAAAAGGTTATGTGTTCTTAGCTGATGCTACAAAGAAAGGATTAGGTACTTTATATATTACTAATTCATATAAAGCTAAGAAAATTGATAGTGATATTATAAGAACTAATATTAAAATAGGTAATGATGGTAAGAATATTTATTATTATAAAAATTATACTGCTAATAGTGGTTCTCTATATTATTCAAAGGGTGGAAGGCCTAAGTTAGTAGATGAAGATGTAGCTAAATATCAATATGTAAAGGACAAGAAAATATACTATATTAAGAATTATAATAAAACAAATAGATATGGTGATTTATATAGATATACTGGCAAGATTAAAAAAATAGATGATAAAGTTTCTAGTATGGCTAATATAAATAATGAATATAAGAAGTAACTATAGTAATATTGTTACTTTTTTTATATAATAAATAGCGAGGTGTTTTATGAAGAGAAGTATCATAAAGAGAGATAATTGTACGATTAGTTTTATAAAAAGTAGCAAGTTTAAAAATTGTTCAGTGATGGTATTATTTAAAAGAAAACTTAATAAAGAAGAAATAACAGTAAATAATTTGTTAGTAGATTGTTTAACTTATAGTTGTAAAAAATATCCAACTAAGAATCTGTTACAAAAAGAATTAGAGCGATTATATGATGCTAATATTGAGGGTGTTTTTTATAAAACAGGTAAAGAATTTTTTCAAAGGTTTTATCTATCTTTTTTAAATCCAAAGTATTGTGATAAAGGATATGTAAAAGAAGTATTTAATTTGTTAATGGAAATAATATTTAATCCTAATATAAAAGATAATAAATTTGATGAAGATACTTTTAATATATCTAAAAAGTTCTACTTAGATACTTTAACAGCATATAAAGAAGAAGCTCATTATGTGGCTGGTTCAGAGTGCTTAAAATTATTCGCTCCTGATACTATGACGGGATATATAGAAGACGGTAATATTGAAGATTTGGAAAAAATAAAGAATGAAGATGTTGTTAAAGCTTATAATGAAATGATGAGTAACTCAGATTGTAATATTTATATTGTTGGTAATTGTGATCCGGAAGAATTTTTGCCAGTTATTGATAATTATTTTGTTAACTATATAAATAAAAAATTAACAAATGATTTGTATGTAAATAATAAAGAAAGACAAGAAGTTCTTAATGCTTCTAAAAGCGGACCGTTTAAACAAGATGTGTTAATGATTTATTATAATGTTAAACCGACTTCTAAAAGGGATAGATTTGTAGTGTTTAGTGTTTTTAATAAGATATTTTCTACAGGTGGTTTGAATTCAAAATTATATAAGAGAGTAAGAGAAGAAAACTCTTTATGTTATACAATTGTTGCTACGCGTTATAGTTATGATAATTGTCTTTCGGTTTATGCAGGAATTAATAAGAAGGATAAAGATAAGTGCTTAGTATTAATTGATCAATGCTTAAATGAGATGGTAAATGGGGATTTTACTGATAAAGACGTGAAAGATGCAATAAAGGCATTAGAAATAAATATTAAAGGTAGAAGAAATACTTCATTTGGAGTAATGTCAGAGTATATTTCTATAGATAATTATGATGGTTATGAAGATGAAGAGTTTTTAAGACTATTAAAAGGTGTAACGAAATCAGATGTTATGAGAGTTGCTAAATTAATAAAGAAGAATTTAACATTCTTATTATATGGGGAGGAAGAAAATGCAAAAGATTAAACTAAAAAAAGTTGATCAAGTATTATATTATGATGTTATTTCTAATGGTCTTCCTGTTTATATGTTAGTTAATAAAAATGTCAAAGATTTTCATATAAGTTTTACGGTTCGATATGGTGCTATACATACGGAATTTAAAGTAAATGATAAGTATTATAAAGTAAGTGATGGGATAGCTCATTTTTTAGAACATGTTAATTTTAATATTGATGATAATGTAACTGCACATAATTTGTTTCAAAAATTAGGTTCTCGTATTAATGCTTATACTACTTTTGATCATACTTCTTACTGGGTGATATCAAATAGCAGTTTTAAAAAGAATCTTAATCTTTTATTAGATTATGTACAAAAGAGTTATTTTACGGAAAAGATAATAAACAAAGAAAAAGGTATAATAGTTGAAGAAATAAGAAGAGCTAAAAGTGAAATAAATAGAAAAGCCCTATATGCAACAAATGAGTCTTTGTTTATAAAGGATAAAAGAAGAATAAGTGTGTTAGGTACTGAAGATAATGTAAATGGTATTACTTTGGATGAAGTAAAATTAGTTCATGAAAATTTTTATCGACCTAATAATATGTTTGTTGTTATTACTGGTAATTTTAATCCTGAAGAGGCTATAAAAATAATAGAAGAAAATCAAAAAGAGAAACATTTCTCTAATAATAAAGTAGAAGTTATTCAGGAAAGAGAACCGGTAGAAGTTAGTAAGAAACTAATTGAGATTCATGATAAACAAGTAGAAATACCTAGAGTTATATTAAATTATAAGTTAGATATTAAGAAGTTTAAAAAATATGATTTAGAATTATTAGATTATATATTTTGTATTATTCTTACTAATAATATTGGTTATACGTCTGATTTAAGAGAAAAATTAGAAAAGGAAGAACTGATATCATCGATGTTTTATGATACCGAGTTCTTAGATGATGTTATAACTATTACGATAGGTATGTATAGTAAAAAGGGAGAAAAGACGTTAGAATTAGTTAGAGATAAGATGCATAATCTACAAATTACTGAGGAAGAATTAGAAAGAAGAAGAAAGGTAAGTATCGCTAATATAATATATGAATATGATTATGTTAGTAGAGTTAATTCTAGTATCGTTTTTTCGGTATTAAAATATAATAAAGTTTATGATAATTTATACGACCTATACAATAACGTTACCTTGAAAGAAGTAAAGGAAGTTATGAGTCTTATAGATTTAAATAATGAATCAGTAGTGTTATTAAACAAATAAAAAACATCTCATATATTGAGATGTTTTTATTATTATCTGTTGTAGTACTCAACGATAAGTGTTTCATTAACTTCTTGGTTAATTTCACTTCTATCAGGTAATCTTACTAATTTACCTGTCATCTTCTTAGGATCGAATTCTACAAATGCAGGACGATTTAAAGTAGTTTCTGCAGCTTCTTTAATTGCTGGATGGTCTAAAGAGTTTTCTTTAACAGCAACTATGTCTCCAACTTTAACTTGGAAAGATGGAATATTAACTTTTCTACCATTAACAGTAATATGTCCATGGTTAACTACTTGTCTTGCAGCTCTTCTAGTTTTAGCTAAACCTAAACGATAAACAATATTATCTAATCTAGTTTCTAATAAGAATAATAGGTTATGACCGGCATTACCTCTCATCTTAGAAGCTTTATCAAATAATTTGTGGAATTGTTTTTCATTTAGACCATACATTAATCTAACTTTTTGTTTTTCAGCTAACTGAACACCATATTCAGAAGATTTACGTCTCTTATCATTTCCATGAATACCAGGAGCATAAGGACGCTTTGCTAATTCTTTACCGTTTTCTAGAATTGAAAAACCTAGACGACGACTTTTCTTATAAACTGGACCAGTATATCTTGCCATAATGAGATCTCCTTTCTATCAATATTGATATATAGGATTGTTATAAATAATATATAGGGAGTTTATTTAGATATTTTCATTAGGGCAGCCCTAATTACTAATAAACTGAACGTAATAAACACTTTATAATTACTTATAACGCTGCCAAATACATCGCATAATTAATTATACAAGAAAATATGTTTTTGTCAATGTTTATAGGGCTTTTTGTACCAAAAAATAAAAATCTTGTTATTAAGATTTTTATCTAGTTTGAGTATTTGTCTTTTGAGCATTTATCTTTTAAGTACTCTAATTATTTCTGGGTCCCAAACGCCTAAGTAATCTCTTGGTTTATCATCTACTGGCCATATTACCTTTCCTTGGGTAATATAGATTGAGTCTTCTGGTACAACTGCATTAAGTGTTTTGTAAGCTTCTCGACCGTTTAAGCAAAATCCGCTTGGTGCATAATAGTTTTTTCTACCTTCTGAATCAATTACAGTTTTTGTATCAGAATGAATTGTTACCTTACCATTTTCGCTTGTATAGGCTCTAATTCCTTGTTCTGCATATCGATTATTGATTTCATTAATTTGATGCTCTACTCCAAACAAGTAATTGAATGGACAATAATAATGTAAATGGTCAGAGTTTTCAACCAAAAGAGCTCCTGTTATAGCTAGTCCTGCTGCTATTCCTATAGCTGCGATTAAATTGGTTATTTTTCCGCTCTTTTTTCTTTCTTCACATTCTTCACTTTGTTGTGCTTCGTTAATGTTTAATATTGCCCCACAATTTGGACACTCATAATATTGTTCTATTCCTGTAGGCTTAATTGTTGCACCACACGATGGACATTTTAATTCTTTTATTTCCATTTTATTATTCCTCCTTTTGGTGGCTTGATTATACCTCTAATTGGATTAATGGTCAAATCTTGCTTCCTAATTGAATAAATGGGTATGGGTTTAATGTTATATAAAAGTATTAATAAATAATTGTATTATATGTTAGATTATAATAATGGAGTGAGGTATAAGGTATATGAAGGATAAATTAATACTCTTTGATTGGGGAAATATTGTAGAATCGCATACGACTGGTTTTTCGTGTAAAGATGCCCTTAATGAAACCTTTAGGTAATGTGGTTATAAAGGGGAAAAAGATATATTTCGTTTACTAGGCATGTACAAATTAAACAGCATAATGACTGAAGAAGATTTTGTTACTACTTATGAATTAATGAAAAAAGAGTTTAATTTTAATACATCATTCGAGGAATTTATGGAAATTTATAAAAGAGTGTTTGATAAGATTGATTATTATAAAGATGTTGCAAATTATGAAGTATCACTTAAAGATAGATGTAAAATAGGAGTTTTTTCTAATTTAGCAATCTTTGATAAAGAAAGATTGGATAAATTAGAAAATCTTAAAAATTATGATTATGTATTTTTATCTTTTGAATATGGTTTAAGAAAACCAGAAAGCGAATTCTATAAAGCTGTTCAAAGTAAATTACCTTTTTCTAGGGAGGATATCTTATTTATTGATGATCGAAGTGATAATGTAGATGCAGCTTTAAAAGCTGGTTGGAATGCTTTTCAAGCAACAGGTTTAGAACTTGATAGAATAAAAGAAAAATGTGAAGAATTCTTAAATAATTAATAATGTGACATAAATACTTCCTAATTAAATAATATTATTTACTTAGAAAGAAGGTAAATATATGATTAAATTAGATCAGTATAGAGACACGTGGTTAAAAGAAAAGATGGATGATGTAATAGGTTTTTATCCAAGAGAGTTTTATCCACTTGATAATTTTTCTTCATTTAAAGTAGAAGTTGATGGTTATTTGTATGCTTCTTTAGAAGAAGCTTTTCAAAGTTCTTTATTTTTACCTGATTATCCAGATATTTCTCAAAAAATAAAAAACAGTCATTCTGCACATGAAGCGCAGAAAATAATGTTTGAAAATATAGATAAAGTAAAATATTCTTTTGATGAACAATTGGTTATTATGGAAAAATTATTAAGAATTAAATCGGAACAAAATCCCTATGTAAAGAAAAAGTTATTAGAAACCAAAGATTATACAATAGTTGAAGATTCGCCAAAAGATTCTTATTGGGGATGGGGAATTAATAGAGATGGTGAAAATCAACTAGGTAAATTGTGGATGAAGTTAAGGGAAGAGATTAAGAAACAAGAATAATAAACAGATAGATTATCTGTTTTTTATAATATTAAAATTATTTCAGCTATATTTTATTATAAATTTGTGGTAATATAATAATAGTTAATTTAGAATAGGAGGAATATTATGAGTCAGACAGCTTATATACTTGCTGGAGTTACTTTTTACTTAGTAAGTATCATAATATTAGTTATTGTTCTAAATATCATTAATAATAATGAAAAGAAGAGATACAGAAATGAAATTAACTCTTTAGAGAGAGAAAAGAATTTAATTATTTCATCAGCTATTTTAAGTGAAATACATAAAGTTGAAGCATTGATTAGTAACAATGATAGAATGCAAGAGAAGTTAGATGATTGGAAGGAACGTTTTAACGAAATAAAGGATAAAGATGTTCCGAAAATAACTGATGAATTAATAGAAATAGAAGATTTATTTAATGATAAGGACTATTCTTCTTTAGATGAGAAGATAGCACCAGTAGAACTAGAAATTTACTATGTTAAAACTAAAACTAATTTCTTGTTAGATGAAATAAAAGAAATAACTTTATCTGAAGAAAAGAATAGGGATAGTATAATTAAATTAAAAGCTGAATACCGTGAAATAGTTAGTAAATATAACAATAATAAAAATGATTATAAAGAAGTTAGTGATTCGCTTGAATTACAATTTGAAAATGTTGATAAACTATTTGCAGCTTTTGAAGTGGCTATGGAAAATAATAGCTATGAAGAAGTTGGTAAAATAGTTAAAGGTATTTCTGATATTATTGGTAATTTAAATATTATCGTTGATGAAGCTCCAACAATTATCTTATTAGGTAATAATTTGATACCTAGTAAAATAGAAGATGTTAGAAATGTTTATAGTAGAATGACTAAAGATGGATATAATTTAGATTATCTTAATTTAGAATACAATATCGAAGAAACTAAGAAGAAAATATCAGATATATTTGATAAACTTAATGTTTTAAATGTTGAAGATAGTACACAGGATTTAAAGACAATATTAGATTATTTTGATGGATTATATACTAATTTTGATGAAGAGAGAAATGCAAAAAAAATCTTTGAAGAATATACAAGAAAAATAATAGTTAGAGCAAATAAAATAGAAAAAGTTAATAATAGTTTGTATAGAAAACTAGATGTAATTAAATATAGTTATGATTTATCTGATCAAGATGTTAAAGTTATAGAAGTAATTAAACAGGAAATATATGCAATAAAAAGGGATTATGATGAGATTATTAATGCTCATAGAACGGGTTCTTTCGCTTATACAAGATTAGGTAAAGAAATGGAAGCATTAAATAATAGATTGAATAAAACAGAAGAAAGATTAAATAGTGCTCTTCATAATCTTGGTGGATTAGAAGAAGATGAATCAAGAGCAAGAGAACAACTTGTGGAAATAACAGAAATTATGCGTAAGGGTAAAGAAAAAGTGTTCTCATATAATCTACCAGTTATTCCTCAAACTTATTATGTTCAAATAGATGAAGCGGAAGCAGCTGTAGAAGAGATGGTAAGAGAACTAAATATGCAACCAATTAGTATTAAGACTTTAAATATTAGGGTTGATACAGCAAGAGACTTGGTTCTAAAGGTTTATAATACAGCTAATCAAATAGTAAAAACAGCAGCAATGGCAGAAATGGCAGTTGTATATGGTAATAGGTATAGAACAGTTAATAAGGGGATGAATGAAGCGTTAAAAGTATCTGAAGATTGTTTTTATAAAGGAGAATATAAAAAGTCTTTAGAGAGTACTATGAGGGCTTTAAATAACATTGAACCAGGGGTTTCAGAAAAACTATTGAATGGTTTGAAATAAGAATGGTAACATTCTTATTTTTTGAAGAGAGTGATATTGATGGTTTATTTGGATTATGCTTCTTCAACACCGGTTGATGAAGAAATACTAAAGACTTATTCTAAGGCATCGTTAGAATACTATAATAAAATGACTTGTCCTAATGATTTAGGAATAAGAAGTAGACATTTATATAATACTTCTATAAATGAAATGGCTAAGAATATGGGAGTATCTAATGATGAATTATTATTAACTAATGGAAATAATTATGATGTGTTATTAGATATTATAAATACTAATAGGAAAAGTAAGAATAGAGTGATTATATCAAAGTTAGAAGTACCGGCAATGTATGAGTTTGTTAAAGTACTGGAAGATAATAATCTAAAGATTGATTATGTTAATAATGATGAAGATGGTTTAATAGATTTAAATGATTTAAAAGATTTAATTACTTCAGAGACGTTATTAGTTAGTATTCCTTATGTTAATGGTGAATTAGGTATACGTGAACCTATAAAGAGCGTTAAACAAGTGATAAAGAAGATAAATGAAGATATACTTTTATTTTCTGATTTGAGTTTTGCTTTTGGCAGAGTAAATGTTAATTTTAAAGATATAGATATTGGTATGATGGTTACTGATAATCTATATGGAATAAAAGGTAAAGGAATAATATATAAAAGAAGTGATTTGAAAATAACGAATGATTATTCTATTGAGTTACCTAGTGTTGTAGCTTTAGCAAAAATGGTTGAAGTAAGTATTGATTCTTTAATGGATAGAGAAAGAAAAGTAGTAGATTTAAATAGTAGAATAGTTGATAAATTAAAAGATTATAAAGGGTTACTATTTAATAGTAATAAGTATAGTATTCCTTATATAATTAATATTAGTTTTATGGATAGGTATACTGAAGATATAGTTAATAGTATGAATGATTATGAGGTGTATCTTAGTAATGCTGATGAAAATAGTCAGTTGAGTACCAGTGTTATGGCAGTATATGGAGATAAAATAAGAAGCTTAACTAGTGTTAGAATTAGTTTATCTCATTTAACTAGTTATAGAGATGTTGATTATTTTTTAGAAGTGTTTAATAATATTTATTATGAGAGAGGAGTTAGTTATGAAAAAGATAATAGTAATGATTAGTATAATGTTATTAATTTGTGGATGTACAGGTAGAAATGATAAAAAAGAAGTTAAGGGGGAAATTACTAGCGTTAATTGTGAAGAAGCATTAGATATACAAGCTGATGAAGGTTTATTAGTGGATGTAAGAGAAAAAGAAGAGTTTGAAGAAAGTCATTTAGAAGGGGCAGTAAATATTTCTGAAAAAGTAATTGAAGAAAAAATAGATCAATATGCTACGGATAAAGATACTCCCATAATAGTATATTGTAAAAGTGGTAAAAGAAGTGCTTCGGCTGCTAAAAAATTATTAGAAGCTGGTTATACAAACATATATGATTTAGGTTCAATAAACAACTGTAGTTAGGAGATTTATGTCTCTTTTTTCTTGCAATCATTTGGATAATATGTATAATTAAATTGGGATTTTTGAATGAGGTATATATATGAAACTTACTGATGAATTATTTGAAAGAGGAAAGAATAGTAAACAAATATGCACAATAGTTGACGATGAATATGTATTACTTACTAAAGCTATGCCGGTTACTGATGATAAATTAGATGCTTATATTGAAAATTTGAAGAAAGCAAAGGAAGCTGGGATTAACATTGCTTGTGTTGAAGATTATAGATTAATAAATGAAAAACAATTAATTCTTAATGATGGTTCATCTTATACTAGAGGAGTTTTTTTAGAAACGAGAGCTAAAGGTTCGACATTAAATGGGAGAACTTTGTTTAGTGTAGAAGATAATAGTAGTGTAAGTGAAGTTGTAGATGGGTATATAAAAGAAAGCATAATTTATTTAGAAGAACTAGAAAAGAGAGCAGAAGGTAGTAGTGAATTTTATGATAAATTAGTTAGTGATTATATTAAAATGAAAAAATATGGTTTAACTGTTGATCCAAAACCTCTAAATTATTACTATGATGAAGAGGAAGGATTTACTTTAATTGATCCTATATCATATTCTGAAGGTGATGAAGAAGAATATTTACCTTCATATATAATTGAAGCGGTATATGGTTATGGGCGACCAGTTTTATATATAGAAGATTACAAGGCAGGTCTTCCTGAAGAATTGGTTCCGAGATATATGAGAGTTTATAATGAATTAAATTCTAAAATAATAATGGCTTTGAAAAAGAATATGGTTAAAGAAGAATATATTGATAATGCTTTTGAAAGAAGAGGATTTAAAACTAGTTATCAAGAGGGTGTTATGGAAAAGGAAGATATATTAGCTAGATTTGGTAATACACATAGAATATAAAGGTGAAACTATGAATAGATTAATAATGATTAAATATGGGGAATTGAGCACAAAGAAAGATAATATAAATGTTTTTTTGAAGCAATTGAAAAAGAATATAGAATTTGCTTTAAAAGATTATGACGTTAATATTGAATTTGATAAAGGTAGAATGTTTGTTGAAACAAAGGACATTGATAAAGTAGTAGAAAGATTACAATATGTAGCTGGGATTCATGAATATAATATTGTTTATAAGATGAAATATAGTGAAGATATTGATGAATTAGGACAAAATGTTTTAGAAAAAGTAAAAGATTATGAATTCAATACCTTTAGAGTTACAACAAAAAGGAGCAATAAAAAATATCCTCTAGAATCAATGGAAGTTAGTAGAATAATCGGAGCAATTATATTAAAGAATACTAAAGATAAAAAAGTAGATGTTCATAATCCAGAATTAAATGTAAATGTAGAAATAAGATTAAATGCTATATATTATTATTTTAATAGTGAAGAAGGATTGGGTGGGTATCCTGTAACATCGGCAGGTAAAGGTTTATTAATGCTTAGTGGAGGAATAGATTCACCAGTTGCTGGTTATATGGCAATTAAAAGAGGGGTAAAGATTGAAGCATTGTATTTTGAAAGTCCTCCTCATACTAGTATAGAAGCTAAGAATAAAGTTATTAATTTAGCTAAGAAATTAGCAATATATAATAATGATATAAAATTACATGTAATTAATTTTACTAAGATTCAGGAAGCAATATATAGGAATATACCTCATGATTATCTGATAACAATTATGAGAAGAATGATGTATAGAATAAGTGAAAAAATAGCACATAGAAATAGATGTAAAATATTAATAAATGGGGAAAGTATTGGACAAGTTGCATCACAAACATTAAGTAGTATGGCAGTTATAAATGAAGTGGTTAGAATACCTGTTATTAGACCACTAGCTTGTTTTGATAAATTAGATATTATTAAGATAAGTGAAAAGATTGATACATATAATATAAGTATTGAACCATATGAGGATTGCTGTACAATCTTTGTACCTAAACATCCAGTTATTAATCCAGAACATGATAAGTGTGAAGAGTATGAGAAATTAATCGAATATGAAGAATTAATTAGGGAAGCTATTGCTAATGATGAAGTAATTAAGATTAGTAATGAAGATAATAATAAATATAGTGATTTGTTATAATCACTATTTTTATTGGTTTATATTACGAAATATTATGTACTTTCTATAAAAAGATAGAATGCTTTTTGTTTTTTTTAAAATATCTATATGTTATTATAATTGTGAAAAGAGGTTTAATATGAAAAAAGAAAAAAAGGAAGAAAAGAAATCTTTGTTTGGAGGTATAAAACTTAGTTGGTTGATGGTAATTATTGGGGCGATTGTAATAGGTGTTCTTGTTGGTTTAATAAACTGTGTATCATCATTACTTGATACTTCATTTAGAGATCCTGCTATTTATTTCGGTTTTTGGATATTTTGTGGAATATTTATTATTATGAATTCTAAGAGTAATTTGGATTCAGCCTTGAAATGTTTTGTATTCTTTTTAATCAGTCAACCATTGATATATTTGGTAGAAGTACCATTTGTTAGAATGGGATGGGGAATATTTACTTATTATAAATATTGGTTAATTTGGACGATTTTATGTTTTCCAATGGGATTTATTGGTTATTATTTAAAAAAGAATAAATGGTGGGGATTAGTAATACTAGTTCCTATGATGATATTTATAGCATTAGAAATGTCTGCTCATGTTGGGGGGGTATTATATTATTTTCCACATCATTTGCTTAGTGCATTATTTTGTATTTGTTCTTTAATTATTTATCCTTTATGTATTTTTAAAGATAATAAAAAGATAAGATATATTGGTTTAGGTATTGGAATAGTATTAATTTGTTATGGTATATTAAGTCCAATAATATCTAAGTCATATATTTATGAAACGGATATATTATGTGATAGCGAACAGCATCCATTAGATGAAAAATCTAAAGTTTATCTTAAAGATAGTAAATATGGGAAACTAGAGATTAAAGAATATAAAGGAGAAGAGAGTTTTTATTGTGTTCATGCAACTTTTGTAAGAGCTGGAAAAACAGAATTTACTACAGTAGATAAAAAAGGGAAGAAAACAGTTTATGAATTAGAAATAAAGAAAAATACATATGACCGTGAAATGAAAAAAGAGAAGTAATACTTCTTTTTTCTTTTAAAATAAGGGATAATTTAGTATAATCTAAGTAGAGGTGAAATTATGAAATTATTATGTGTAAACGCAGGAAGTAGTTCATTAAAGTTTCAATTATTTGAAATGCCAGAAGAAAAAGTAATCATTAGTGGTTATATTGAAAAAATTGGTTTAGAAGATACTTTTTGGACTACAAAAATAAATGGTGAAAAAATTAAAGGGGGAAGATATTTAAAGAATCATAGCGAAGCTGTTGATGTTTTAATTGAAGAATTATTAAAGCATAAAGCAGTTAAAAGTTTAGATGAAATTAAAGGAGTAGGACATAGAGTTTTACACGGTGGAGAAAAGTATAAAGATTCTGTTTTGATTACTGATCAAGTAATTCAAGATATTAAGGATTTAACTAAGTTAGGGCCTTTACATCATCCTGGTAATTTAGCTGGTATCGAGGCTATGCAGAAAGCTTTACCAGATGTACCAATGGTAGCTGTATATGATACAGCATTCCATCAAACAATGCCTGAATATAATTATATGTATCCTGTACCAATGGAATGGTATGAAAAATATGGAGTAAGAAAATATGGTTTTCATGGAACTAGTCATAAATACATTACAACAGTTATGAAGGAAAAATTAGGTAGAGATGATGTAAATCTAATTATAGCTCATATTGGTAGTGGAGCTAGTATATCTGCTGTTAAAGATGGTAAGTGTTATGATACAACAATGGGTATTACTCCATTAGATGGTTTGATGATGGGAACTAGATCTGGTGCTGTTGATCCATCTATACTTGGTTATGTTTGTAAAGAAGCTGAAATGAATATTGAGGACGTTACAAATGCGTTAAATAAACGTAGTGGATTACTTGGAATATCTGGATATTCTGATAGTAGAGATGTGGAAAATGCGGCATCTGAAGGGGATCACAATGCTATACTTGCTCTACGTATGTATAATGATAGAGTAGCGAAGTATATAGCTGATTACTATGTTGAATTAGAAGGAAAGATAGATGCAATCGTCTTTACTGCTGGTGTAGGTGAAAATGGTTGTGAAGCTCGAGAAGATATTATTAATAAGTTAGATTGTTTAGGAATATATATTAATAAAGAAGTAAATGACTCAATTGCTTCATATAAAGATGTTCAAGAAGGTTTAATAAGTTCTAATGATTCTAAAGTAGATGTTTATGTAATACCTACTAATGAGGAGTTAATGATAATTAAAGATACTTATGATATAATTAATAAATAGAAAATAGAAAGGGAGGATTAGTGTGATAAATTTATTAATCAAGAAAATATTTAGAAAGATTAAACAATATGACACTATAGTTATTGCTAGACATACTAGTCCTGATCCAGACGCTATTGCTTCCCAAATTTCTCTTAGAGATTCAATAAGACTTACTTTTCCAAAAAAGAAAGTATATGCTGTGGGAGCAGGGGTTGCTAAATTTAAGTATTTTGGTGGATTAGATAAGGTGGATGAAACAACATTTGAAGGAGACTCTTTATTAATTGCTACTGATGTTCCAAATAAAAATCGAATTGATGGTGTAGATCCTTCTGTTTTCACAGAAATATTTAAAATAGATCATCATCCTTCTGATGAAGTATTTGGAGAATGCGATTGGGTTGATGAAACTTCTTCAAGCGCTTGTCAAATGATTATTGAGTTGTTATTAAAAACCCCTTTAAAATACGATAGAAAAATAGCTGAGAATTTATTCTTGGGAGTTGTTTCGGATAGTGATAGATTTTTATTAAGTTATACAACTCCAGAAACTTTTGCTCTAATTAGTAAGTTAATAGATAAAACAGGGATAGATTTTGTTTCTTTATATCCTTATTTGTATGATAGAAGTATTGATGAAGTTAGATTTCATGGATATATAGGGGAGAATTTAACAGTAACAGAGAATGGCTTAGCATATATAGAAATTACTGCGGATATCATAAAAAAATATAATGTTGATGCTGCAACTCCTTCAAATATGATTAATGATTTTTCTATTATAAAAGATGTCTATGCTTGGGTATTTATTACTTTTGATGAAAAAAATGAATTGTATAAGATTAATATTAGAAGTAAGGGACCAGTAATAAATGATACTGCTGCTAAATATGGTGGTGGAGGTCATAAAATGGCAAGTGGAATAAGACTTAAAGATAAAGAAATGATTCCAGATATTATTAAAGATTTGGATTTAGATTGTCTAAAATATAAAGAAAGCTTAGAAAAAGATGTCTAAGCTTTCTTTTTTATTTACACACAAATGTACGTGTGATAAGATTTAATTGATGGTGATAAGATGAAAGTATTAAAGTATAAAAAGACTAATAGTAATAAATATATTTTAAACTTGGATAATGGTGAAAGCATAAAATTGTACGATGATACGATTATTCATTTTGATTTATTAAGAACTAAGAGTATAAATGATTTAGAAGAAATAATTAAATATGATCGAGATGTGGAAGCATATTATAAGAGTATAAAATATTTAGAAAGAAAAATGCGTACTACTAAAGAAATAAAAAAGTATTTAATAGATTATCCCAGTAAAACTATCGATAAAGTAATAGAAAGATTAAGTAAAGAAGGATATTTAAATGATAATCATTATTTAAAAGTTTTTATTTCTAATCAAGTAGCTATTACTAATAATGGACCTTATAAGATAATGAAAAAATTAGAAATGTTAGGATTTTCTAAAGATGAAGTTTATGAAGAAATAAGTAAGTATGAAAAGGAAATATTTTTAGATAAATTAGAAAAACTTATTGATAAAAAAATTAAAAGTAATACTAAGTATAGTAGTAATAGATTAAAAGAAAAAATAATTATAGATATGTCTAATAACGGTTATGATAAAAAAGATATTATTAATATTCTAAGTACTAAAACAATAAAAACTGCTAATGGGGTTTTAGATAAGGAATATGATAAAGCTTATAAAAAGCTATCTAAGAAATATGAAAAGTATGATTTAGAGAATAAAATAATAACTAAATTATTGAGCAAAGGCTTTAATTATGACGATATTAGAGAAATTTTAAATAAAAAAGTTTTATAACTATGTAATATATGTTATACTTTATTTATAGTAGGAAGTTGATATTATGGTAGAGAGTGAAAAACAAGAAACCAAAAAGAAAAGTAAAAGAAAATATTATCTGTTACTAATCATTTTATTATTGCTGATAATAAGTGTTGGATATTCATTAGTATCTTCAAATATACTAATTAATGGAACAACTAATATTAGGAGAAGTGAATGGAATGTTCATTTCAGTAGTATTAATGTTACGTCTGGTAGTGAACTAACAGTTATTCCTCCAACTTTAAATGATAAGGGTACAATAATTAATTTTTCTATCAACTTAGATAAAGTAGATGATGTATATGAGTTAGTAGCAGAAGTATATAATGAAGGTACTATAGATGCAAAAGTTACTAGTTGTACAAAACTAGGCCTTAGTCAAGAACAAGAACAATATGTAAATTATAGTATAACATATTTAGACGGTTCAGCTATTAATGAAGGAGATATATTAAGAGCTGGAGATAAGGTAAAAGTAAAGGTAAGAGTTAACTATATTCAATTATTACCGATTAATGAAGCTGATTTAACTGATTTATATGAAACTGTAAATTTGGCGTTCCGAGTAGACTATATACAAAATTGATGTAAATTTTGTGAAGATTTTGTGGTAATTATTTGAGAAAGATACTATAATAAAATTAGAATAGGAGAGTAAAATTATGGAAAAGAAGGAAAAGAAGAAAAATAAGAATAATGTTTTGCTAATCATAGGTCTAGTATTGTTAATAGTAGTAATCGGTGTTGGATATGCATCTTTGTATGAAAATTTAGAGATTAATGGTACTGCTAATATTGGAAAATCTACTTGGAGTATAACTTTTGATAATATTCAACCAGTAACAGGTTCTGTGACTCCTAGTACTCCACCATATGTTATGGGAGAAACAACAACATTAAGTTATACAGTAGCATTAAATAAACCTGGTGACTTTTATGAATTTAGAGTAGATGTTGTAAATGAAGGATCTTTATCTGCTGCACTTACTAGTCAAACATTAACTGGTGGTGAATCATATAATTTTATAATTCATGATGTAAAAATGGTTAGTGGATCAAATTTAATTGCTGTTCCTAGTGACTTAGTATTGGCTCCTCATGGAGAAACTGGTGACACAATTACTCTTGACGTTAAAGTAGAATATGATAGAGAAAATGCTAGTGCTGAATATCTATCTGCTACTATCCCACCAATCAATTTACAATATGCAATGAATTTCGAACAAGCTTAAAAAATGAATTTTACAATCTTTGATTGTAATATTTATTTTTTATATATGAAGATAAAATTTATCTTTGTATATAAGGAATAAATAGGGAGTATTATTATGAAAAGATGGCTTAAGAATTCTATAATTTTATTACTTCTAGGAACATATATTTATTTATATGTTTTTTATATATTAGATAATTTGTTAAAGTACTCAGAATCTATTACTTCTGGTGCTGTTATATTAATTTCTTTTATTGCATATTTATTTTATGGATATGCTAAAGATAAAAGGACATTTGCAAGGAAGAGTATTTTTCAAATTATTATTACGCAAATGATAATATTCTTTTTAATTAGTTATGGACTTGGTTTAGTAGTTGGATTTTTGAAGAACTCTTATTCTTTAAGGTTTACTTCAATAATCGATAATATTTTTGCACCATTTGCAATGATTGTTGCGATGGAAATATTAAGATATTTGTTTATTATTCCAAATAAAAATAACAAAGTAGTAATAGGTCTTTTAACTTTTGCATTTATTGTTTTGGAATCTGTTATGAGCATTAGGGTATATGCTCTTACAGATTTTTCTGGGTTATTTAAATATTTAACTTTGGTTATATTACCCCTTACTGTTAAACATGGTATGTTAACTTATGTTACATATTATGTAGGATATAAACCATCTATTTTATACAGAGTTATTATGGATGGGTATATTTATGTTGTTCCTATATCACCTGATTTAGGAGATTATTTGAGTTCTATGTTTGGACTTGGTTTACCATTCTTGGTATATTTATATAGTTCTCGATTTATTACGGAATATAATGATGGAGTAGAGAGAGAGTATGTTTCAACGACGTTTAAACCGTTTGATTTTGTTGTAATAGGGTTCTTCTTATTCCTTGCTGCTTTAATAAGTGGTTATTTCCCACTATTTATGTTGGGTGTAGGTAGTGCTTCTATGCACCCTAGTATTAATACTGGAGATGCAGTAATTGGACTTAAAGTAAAGGAAAATGAATTGAAGTTGAACGATATTGTTGTATATCAAGGTGATGAAAGACTAGTAGTTCATAGATTAGTTGGAATAGAAGAAAAAAATAATAAGTTGTATTATCATACTAAAGGAGATAATAATAACACAGAAGATGGTATTGATATAACTTATGATAGAATTAAGGGTAAAGTATTGTTTAGGATTCCATATATAGCTTATCCAGCAATATACTTTACTGAGATGATGAAGGGAGATGACTAGTGTGAAGCTAAGGAATATTGTTTGTTTTATACTATTTGTTTTGTTAGCTTTTTTATCATATTACTTGTTTACAAATGATTTTTATTCATACTTAATAATAGTTGGTCCCGTTGATTTAATAGCGTTATTCTTTACTTTTAAAGGTTTAGGGGGAAGTAAAACTCCTGAAGATGAGTATAATAGTTTTCTACGAGAAATAATGAAAACTTATGATGCGGTATTGATAGATGTTGTTGAAATGCCTAATGTCGATGGTAGAAGTATTATAAAAGTAACGAATTTTGAAGACTTAATAGATGCTCAGATAGAGATAAGAAAACCTATTTATTTTAAGAGAGATGATAGAAGTTCTTTATTTGTTTTATTAGATGACAAACAAGTTTGTATATTTATTTTGAAGGTAGATGATAAGGAAGAATCTCGTTTTGATAAATGGGTAGCAGAACAAGAAAAAGAAAAAGTTAAATTTGATGAAAGTTTATTATCTGATATAGAGAATACAACAATAGTAAAACTAGATAATAATAAATCATATAGGATATCTCCTATAAGAGAAAAAGGAAAGAATGTAATTAAAAATTATAAGGAATTAGAAAAAACATTATCTGGTTTACCTAAGTTGAAGGATACTACAGAATTATCGAGAACCCAGATGTTTAAAAGTTTAAATAAAAGAAATAAGAAAAATTAAAAGGTAGAGTATTAAACTCTACCTTTTTGCTTGATTAATATTAACTAGCGCTTTGGTTTTGTTGTTGTTGCTGTTGTTGTTGAGCTTGAGCTAGTTGATTTTGAATATATTTTGCATATTGTGTTTTTAATTCACTATCAACAATTTCCATATCGTATTTTTTTCTCATTTCTTGTAATGCTTTAACAGTAGCAACAGGATTTTTAGTCTTGTAGTCAGTAGCTAAACTTTCTACAATTGAATCTTTAACATCTTTTAAAGCTGCTTTTTCTTTAGTAGCTTCTCTGAATATTACGTGGTATCCTAATTCAGTAGTAATTACACTAGTTGAATATTCCCCATCTTTTAATTTATAAGCAGCATCTACTAATTCTTTATAACTACTATCTAGTGTATCTTTATTAATATAACCCAATGATCCACCATTTTCTTTAGTAGCTTCATCTTCAGAATTCTTTTCTGCTAATTCTTTAAATTTATCTTTAATTTTTTTAGAATCAGTTTTCTTTAATTCTTTAATAATGTCTTCAACTCTCTTTTTAGCTTCAGCTTCTTTAGCTGCTTTTTCATCATCTGTCATATTATCTTTTACTTTAGCAGTAATTAAGATATGATTTACTTTGATATCGCCAACGATTTCTTTTTCGTAGTAATCTTTGATTTCTTTATCTGTAATTTGTTTTTTACAATAATCATCGATTGCTAAGTTTTGTAGATAATTTAAATATAAGTATTCTTTATAACCTTCAATTGTTGAATATGAAGTATAATATTGAATCGTACTTAATAAATCATCTCCATAAGCGTCTTCAAGTTCTTTCATAGTTTTTTCAGCATCTTTAGTTGCATCTTTCATTTTGCTCTTATATTCTTTTTCAAGAACTTTCTTATCGATCATATTAATCAAAGCGTTTAGTGCATAGTCATCTTTTAATTCAGTGTACAGTTCATTGGCACTAATCTTTGAACTGCCTTTTAGTGTTACTACCGCTTCATCTCCGTTTGATAGTTTAGGTATTTTTTTACCACAACCAGCAACCATTAATACACAAAGGGCTAACACAATAATTCTTGTAATATTCTTTTTCATGTTTTTCTTAACCTTTCCTCCTTAACATACTTAATATTATAACAACATGGTTTTAAAAAAACAATAAATAGTGTATAGGAAACGTCAAAAATATTTCTTTAAAATAGGTTGTTTTCTTTGCTTTTAATTACTATTTAGTATATAATTATTATGGTGAGTAGTATGGCAAGAAGAAAGAAAAGATCTTCCAATAAATCAACGAAAACAAGTACTAATTATATATTGATTGGGTTACTCCTATTATTGATAGGTGTTTTAGGTTTTGGCTTCGGAGCGTTTGGTTCATTAATTAAAAAAGGAGCAATGTTTATTGTTGGGGAATGGTGGATTCTTGTTCTATTATTTTTAATTTTTATAAGTGTTAATTTACTATTTAGAAGAAAATTCCCTAATATGATTTCGGCTCGTTTAATTGGTTTTTACATATTATTAGTTGTTTTGTTGGTAGGAAGTCATTTCTATTTTATCGAGAATTATCCTGCTGCTGATATTATTACTAGGA
Source organism: uncultured Mycoplasmatota bacterium (assembly GCA_947305065.1). Lineage (GTDB taxonomy): Bacteria > Bacillota_I > Bacilli_A > RF39 > UBA660 > Coprovivens. The sequence continues at coordinate 89,274 of CAMZCT010000003.1, forward strand.
CAATTGAGAACTATCAAAGAAGAATTGCGACTATTGGAGTAAGTGCTTCAATATTTACTAGTGGCGAAGAGAGTATTCATATTGGTGGAGGTATTATTGGTGGAGCATTAGCTTTCGCATTTGACTCTTTATTTAATAAAATTGGAACTATAATAGTGTTGGTAGTTTTACTTATTGTAGGTTTAATATTACTGTTTGATATTGACCTTGGTAGTATTTTTGATGATATTAAGGAGAAATACTTTACACGTTCTGATGAAGATGAGGAAGAAGACGAAGAGGACGAAGAAGATTCTGAAAATAAGAAACTTCTTGGTAACAAAAAAGAGGTGCCTGTTCCAGTTACGGTGGCTAATGATATAAAAGAGGAAACCGTTGTTCCAAAAGAACCAATTGTAACACATAAAGGAATATATAGGTTACCAAGTATTACGTTATTGGATGATGTGCCTAAAAATAAACAAAGTAATACTAATAATACCGGTAAGAATATTAAAGAACTTGAAAAAGTATTAAGTGATTTTGGTATAGAGGGTAAAGTTGTTGAAGTTCATGTGGGACCAGCAGTAACACAATTCGAAGTTGCTGTACATAGTGGTACTATTTTGTCAAAGGTTGCAGCAAGGGATAAAGAGATAGCTGCTGCATTATCTGCTAAAAGTGTTGCTATAGAAGCTCCTATACCTGGTAAGAGTACTGTTGGTATTGAAATACCTAATCCCGATATAAGTCCTGTTAAAATTAGAGAAGTATTGGGAAGTGTTCCAGAAGATCAAAAGAAAGCAAATATTCTTGTTGCATTAGGTAAAGACTTGATGGGTAAAGTACAAACAACTGATATTACTAAGATGCCACATTTATTAGTTGCTGGTTCTACTGGTTCAGGTAAATCCGTTTGTATGAATAGTATTATTGCTTCAATATTGATGAGATATCATTATGATGAAGTTAAATTAGTTTTAGTTGATCCTAAGAAGGTTGAAATGTCACATTATAATGGAATACCACATTTATTATGGCCAGTTGTTACAGATCCTAAAAAAGCATCTGTAGCGCTACAAAGAATAGTTGGTATCATGGATGAAAGATATGATAATTTTGCGGAGACTGGTGTTAAAAAGATTGAAGAATACAACGAGTTGGTGGAAAAGAATCCTAGTAAAGGAGAAAAGATGCCATATATTGTTGTTATTATCGATGAGTTAGCAGATTTAATGATGGTAGCTTCTAAAGAAGTTGAAGGTTCTATTCAAAGAATTACTCAACTTGCTAGAGCTGCTGGTATTCATTTAATAGTTGCTACACAAAGACCAAGTACAAATGTTATTACTGGTATTATTAAAGCTAATATACCATCACGTATATCATTTGCTGTGGCTTCCTTTGTTGATTCTCGTACTATTTTAGATAGAGGCGGAGCAGAGAAGTTACTTGGTAAAGGTGATATGTTATTTATGCCAATCGGCGTTAATAATCCGATAAGAATTCAAGGTTGTTTTATAACAGAAGAGGAAACATTACGATTAATAAATTTTGTAAGAGATCAACAAACAGCTAATTACGATGATACAATGGAAAAAGGTATAGATACTAGTGGAGCTAGTAATGGAATCGGTAGTGGTCCTGGAGGAACAGATGATGATCCGTTATATGGTCAAATAGTTGAATTTGCTTATGAAACTGGTAGAATATCAGCTTCATTAATTCAAAGAAAATTTAGATTAGGTTATAATAGAGCAGCTAGAATAATAGATTTATTAGAAGAAAGAGGAGTAATTGGACCACAAAATGGTTCTAAGCCTCGTGAAGTGATAGGAAGAGGAGAAGATAATTAATCTTCTCTTTTTTATATTAAAGAAATGTTAATTATGATATAATATTTTATGATAGAGGTGTGCATATGAAGTTCAGTAGAAATAGTAATAAAACAGTTGTATTTTTATTCCTATTTGTTCTTTTGGCAATAGGTATTGGATATGCTTACTTAACAAGTAATCTTTCTATTACTGGCGCCACATCAGTAGCAGGTAATACTTGGGATATACATTTTGAAAATTTAAGTATAGCTAGTGGTTCTGTAAATGCTTCAACACCAGCGGCTATACAAAGTAATACAACTAGTATTAATTATTCCGTAGAATTGGGTATGCCAGGAGATTTTTACGAATTTGAAGTTGATGTAGTTAATGCAGGTACTTTACCAGGTAAAATATCTTTAGTTAATATACAAGGAATAAGCAGTGTGGCAGAACCTTATTTAGAATATAGTATTAAATATACAAATGGTAATCCAGTCCAAGTTGATGACTTATTAAATCCAGGAACTAGTAAAAGAATGATTGTCAGAGTTGGATATATAGAAGATTTAAATAGTTTGCCAGAAGATGATATTGAATTGGATTTAGACTTTAATGTTGATTATAGTCAAACTAATGAAGAGGAAGTAACAACCGGTACAATAATCCAACAACTAAAAACAGAAAATTCATCTTGTTTTACCAAATATGAAGGCCAAGTAACTGATCAAGTTGGACAAACAGTAACAGCATCTAATGTCTATTTCAATAAATGTGCAGATAAAAGAAATATTATATTTAATAATATGTGTTGGCAGATGATAAGAACAACCGAAACTGGTGGAATAAAAATGATATATAATGGTGAACCGGATCAAAGTGGTGGTTGTGGAACATCAAGACCTACTCATAAAGGAATAGTCGGCCATACTTATGGTACTTATCTTCATTATATTTCTGGATTAAATATAAATGGAGAATATCCCTATGCTACATCTTTTACTTATGATACTACAAATAATACCTTTACTTTAGTAAATCCAATCAGAGCAACTTGGGGTGATTCAACTTATGAAAATTTATTAGGTAAATATACTTGCTTAGATGATACTAATACTTGTACAAAAATTTATAATATGAGTTATTATATAGATTCAACAGATGCCTATATAGTCGTCTATGAAATAGATGATACTAATTATGCAGGAATAGGAAAAAGTACGTTTAATGCATATTATGGAAATCCAATATATAATGGTTATATGTTTAATAAATATTATGATATTGGTAATGAGCCACTAACATCAGGGGTCTTAATGGGTAATGATGTCTCTTATTCGAATGGTATCTATACTTTATTACCAGCAGATGGTGAAACAGAACTTGGAACAACGAAAGATAATAGCCATCATTACACCTGTAATACAACTTCCGCAACTTGTAACAAAGTAAGATTTTATTATACTGATGATGGTTACATAGAATTAGAAGGTGGAGTTAATATAGATGATGCAGTAAATGAAATGTTATATAACGACGATGTTAATCAAAATAATTCTAGTGTAAAAGGTGTTATAGATAGTTGGTACGCCCAAAATATGACAAATAAAACAAATATGTTAGAAGATACTGTGTTTTGTAATGCCAGAAATATGCTAGACAAAAATACCAACGGTTGGAATAAGAACGGGAAAATTGGAACATATATACATTTCAAGAATGAAGCCGAGTCAACAGATATGACCTGTTTAAATCTCACTGATCAATTTGCTGTTTCCAACAACAAAGCAAAATTAACTTATCCAGTTGGTCTTATACAAGGTGAAGAAGTTGAAAACATAAATACTCCATCTTTATTGGCAACCGGTGAACCTTGGTTCACTATGTCTCCAACTAGCTTTAGTAATATTAGTGCTGGTGCTAGATACGTGGATACCGATGGTAGTTATAGCGGAAATTTTGTCGGCATCGCTTATGGTACTCGCCCGGTAGTTTCATTAGCTTCCTTTAATATAATATCTTCAGGTACCGGTTCTGAAAGTGATCCATGGATAGTAGAATAAATATAGTTTCATACGATGGTATGAAGCTTTTTTATCTTTAAAAACATACAGTATTTTGATATAATTTTTATAGTTAGGATGGTGAAGAAGATGGAATGCAAAAAATGTAAAACAGTAATTAGTAATCCTGGTATTTCTTTCTGTCCTAATTGTGGTGCATATTTAAGAGAACAAACAGATGAAATAAAACAAGAAAGTATTATAAATAGTGATGATTTTAGAAAGATTGATATTATTGGTATTAAGCCAGATAAAATAGAAGTTGATGATACTGCACCTGAAGATATGAGAAAAGTGGAACTTGTTAAAAAAGTTGATGAAGAGAAAAAAGAAGATAAAGTAAAAGACAATAAGGTTATTACGATAAAAAAGGATATAAAACATAAGTCTCTTAATTTATTATTATCTTTATTTGTATTAGGTATTTGGATATTGGCAATGTATTTTATTGTTAACAATAATACTGATAATTATTTTTTTGTGGGAGTAGAACATAAAGAAGCGCAAGGTGAAAATATACAGAATCATACTGAGGACCCTGGTACTACAACAGAACCAGGAACAGAGACACCAACTGAACCTACAACTCCATCTGAACCAACAACTCCAACAACACCAACGACTCCATCTGAACCAACAACTCCAACAACACCAACGACACCTACAACACCGACTAAACCACCAACACCGACTAAACCAACGACTCCAACAACACCAACAACGCCAACGACACCAACGACTCCGACAACCCCTACAATACCAACGACTCCTACGCAACCTGTTGATCCTTTTGCTAATTTAAATGGGGTTTCAAAATCTGGTTTTAATGGAGTTATTACAGAGCAATACCAAACGAGTGTTATTCATGATAATCAATATTTTAAACAAATAGATTTAAAGAATAAGCAGGAAGTATTGGATTTAATTAAATATGATAGTAACAAACAAAAAGGTAAATGTAATGTTAGCACTTTAGCGATAGAAAATAATATTATAAATAATTATGGTATAACAGCTGTTAATCTATGTGAAATGGATACTACTTTTGCTATGGAACTGGAGAGGGTAATTGCCTATATTTATAATAATTTCCCTACAGCAAGAAATTATATGACTAATATTACTCTAGCAAATGTTTCAAATGGTAATTATATTGCTTCGTTTATGCCGATATTTACCTTTATTACAAGTAAAAATACAACTAATTATCCAGTTGGATTAAAAGCTCAAATATTGTTAAATACTAAATACTTTTTAAATCCAGGAAAATTAGCTAATTCTACTAGTTATGGATCTACAAGTGGTTATTTTCCTCCTAATGCTGTTAGAAGTAGTACAGTTGCTCATGAATTTGGACATTATTTGTCATATGTAGCTTTGCTTAATCATTATGGAGCAACAGAAATGATATATGTTCCAAGTTCAAAGATAACTTTAATGTATGCTGTATACAATGATTTTAACAATGGTAATTATAGTAAAATGATGATAGAAGAAGCTTATAATAATTATTCAGTAGATACTGGTTCTAGTATGGGATTTGATAATTTTAGAGCTTCAATATCTTCTTATGCTATGGCTAAGGATGGTACAGGTAACTATATATATGATGAAACTATAGCAGAAGCTTTTCATGATATTTATTTGAATGGAAATAATGCTAAACCTGCTAGTAGATATATATTTAATGTACTAAAGAGCAAGTTATAATGGATGGTGATGTAATGAAAAAGATGTTTTTTATAGTTGTGTCTCTAATGTTATTTATTCCTGTTATAATTGCTAAAAATGATTTTGAAATTGATACTTCAAAATTAGAAATAACAGCTAAAGGTAAAGCTTTAATTGATGGATTAGATAAGGTATATAAAATAGATACTGATGGTTTTATAAATACGGAAGTAATAAACCAAGAAGCTAAAGATTATACTAAGAAACTAATTAAAATAATATTTAATGATGAAACTACTAGAGCCAGGAAGCTACATGAAGAACAGTTTATTAGTAATAATAATGGTTTTGATACTTTATCATCATTGGTATTTATTGATATGTTTATTAAAGACCTAAAAGATTTAGACATTAAGTATGATTATGTCAAACTAATTAGAACTGTTGAGTTTAGTGGAGGAGTAATTACTTTAAGTTATTTTCCTAATGCTACTATCAATGGGACTAAAGAAGACTTTATTTTAGCTTTGTATCTAAAAAGTGATGATAAGGGATTTAAATTATTTTATCCTTGGTTTACTAAGGGAAAAGATTTAGAAGAATATTTTAATAATTTAGGTAATAGAGAAGACAATGGAGAAAAGATAGGTGGTACTTATAAGAGTTTATCTATTGAAGAAGGCTCTTCTAATGAAGTTAGTACTGATCAATTGAATAAATTGTTTAATGATAATAAATCTATGAATGTTTCTATTAGTGCTTTAGAAGATGCTAGTACTAATGTTTATGGAAGTGGATTCTTTATAAGAAAAGGACTAGTAGTTACTAGTTGGTCTTTGTTATTAGAAATGTTAAATAATAGTGATTTTTTATATGTTAATGATATTAATAAGAATAGCTATAATATTGAAGGAATTGTAGCTGCTGATACGGATTATGATTTGGTTGTATTAAAGTTAAAGGATGAAGTGGGGCAGGAAGTTAATTTTGCTTCTGACAATTTAAAGACAGATGATTTTGTCTTTACTATTAATAGTAAAAATAATAGTAATTTTATGATTAATTATGGTAAAAATATTACTAATTACAATGGTAAATATAAAAATTTATTAGCGTTAAGTAATAGTGACGTTGGTGGAGCTTTATACAATATAGAAGGGGAAGTAGTAGCATTTAATACTAATAATTCTTTAAATAATGATGTATCTATAGCTAATAGTACTAATTATATTAAAGATTTACAAAATATATTATTAAATGAAGATTTTAATAATATAAAGAGTGTAAGCTTTAATGATTTTAAAGATCGTTATTATAATAGTTATACAGAGGAAGTAGTATTAAATTCAGTTCCTAAAAGAGAATGGGATAAATTTAGAAGAATAGGTAATATAGAGAAGAATATTGTTTTAGATTTGTTAAAAGCAAGTTATGTTGATAATATTCTTAGTTTAAGATATAAAAATAAGGCAAATAAATCTATTAATACGTTCTTTTTAAGTGCTAATTATGAAAATCAATTACTTAAAGATGGGTATGAATTAACTTATGATAATTATTTAAAAAAAGTATATACAAAGGATAAAAGTAATATAATTATTAAACAGTATTTAGATTATTTGATAGTAATAATGATGGAGAGTTAAGTATGGTAAAGTTTAAGAATAAATCACTCTATATTGTAGGTATAGCGGTATTAGTACTGGTTCTTATTCTTACTTATTTTATAACTAAGAATAAAGGGAATATTATAAAAAAATATAAAAATGATTATTATAGTTTTAAATATGATTCAACTTGGAATATACATGAAAATAAAAATTCAACAATACTATCTCATAAAAAAACTGGTGGGAAGATAACTATTACTTATAAAGAATTAGATACGTATCTAATAGATGTTGACTTAAAAGATATTATTAGTGATGTAATATATGAAGTTGAGAAACAAAATAAAGGATTTAAACTAATAAATAAAAGTAATAATGAGAATGGTAGTTTTGAGTTGTTATACGAAAAAGACGACGAGGAGAGTTTAGTATACATTTATAAACAAGATAATGTACTTTTATTTATTTATTACAATACTGATAGTAAATATTTTGATATTACAATGGAAAGCTATGATTTAATAGTTAGTAACTTAAAAGTTTACAGTGGAGAAAAGCTGTAATAAAACTTTTTGTAAAGTGTAAAAAGCTATATTGACAATCAAATTAATAAATAGTATACTTAAGATACTTAATAGTGTGTATTTTCTATAATGAAGATTATGAAAGCATTATGTAGTTATTGATGAATTGCTTAGTCGTTTAAAGTCATTTGGTTGACTGATATATCTTGATATATTTTACGACTTAGTGCTGCAATTTGTAATAACTTCGCTATTAGTAATTGTTAGTTATAGAAGCAAAAATAGTATTTTATATTATTTTTGTTAAGACTTTTTTGAAGTATCTTACCTAGCTATTAAGTATATACGTATTGTGGCTTTTCTTATTGGCAAGAGGCTATGTGGAAACTGTCATTGAAACATAGTTTATATGAATCATTTTGGCCACACAAAAAATTTGTAACGGACAGGTTACTAATTTTTTTTTGGCTTTATTTATTATTTCTACTATCTAAATATCCTAGTATTATACCAGCTATTATGGCAGATACTATTCCTTTTATTAAACTGCTTTTATCTTTTTTCATATAATTCACCTATAGATATTATACTATGTTATAATACAATTAGAAAGGTGGTAGTACAAATGTCTTTATCTATTGGAATTAAAACAGATTATTCTTTATTACAGAGTTTAATTAAAATACCAGATTTAATGAAATATCTTGTTGATAATAACATAGATGCAGTTGGAATTCTTGATGATAATTTATTTGGTAGTATCGCTTTTTATGAACAATGTAAAAGAAATAATATAAAACCAGTTATTGGGTTAATAGTAAATATAGGTAGTGATAGTATTTATTTATATGCTAAAAATTATAATGGTTATTTAAATATGTTGAAGATAAATACTATTAAACAAAATAAAGATGTGTCTTATGTTGATTTGAAAAGTCATTCTAAAGATATAATTGCTGTTGTACCATATAAGTCCAATATGTTATTCGAACAGCTTCAAACGATTTTTACAGATACATATATTTCTTATCAAAATGATTATGAAAAGAATAATAGTGTTATTCTTAGTAGTAAATTGGTTTATATTAGTGAAATAGTATGTTATAAGGCTTTAGATATTAAATATATTAATTATTTAAGAGAAATAGATACTGGTAATAAGGAAGATGTTAGAGAAAGATTAGTTGATAGTTATTTAGATAAAAATCTTTCTAAAGAAGATATAGATAGTATTAAAAGTTTTATAGATTTAGTAGATATTGAAATGCCACATAATAATAGGTATATACCTAGTTATAAAAAGGATGTTAATTCTTTTGATTTCTTAGTTAGTTTATGTAAGAAGGGTTTGGCTAAGAGATGTGGGGGCAAAGTTAGTAAAGAATATTTAGATAGATTAAGTATGGAACTTAATGTTATTAATAAGATGGGATTTGTAGATTATTTTTTAATAGTTTATGATTATGTAAAATTTGCTAAGACACATGATATCTTGGTTGGACCGGGTAGAGGTTCGGCCGCTGGTTCTTTAGTTAGTTATTCGGTTGGAATTACAGATGTAGATCCATTAAAATACGATTTGTTATTTGAGAGGTTTTTAAATCCAGAACGTATAACAATGCCAGATATTGATGTGGATTTTGAATATACAAAGCGAGATAAAGTAATAGATTATGTTAAAGAAAAATACGGTAGTGATAAAGTAGCTAATATAATGACATATGGTACTTTAGGTGCTAGACAGGTAATAAGAGATGTTGGTAAATGTCTAGAAATTGATAATAAATTAATTGATAAACTATCTAATCTATTGGATCCTAGATTATCATTAAAAGATAATCTTAAAAGAGAAGTAGTAAAAGAATTTGTTGTTAATAATGGATTAAAAAGTTTATACAATGTTAGTTATAAATTAGAGGGATTAAAAAGACAAATTAGTACTCATGCTGCTGGTGTAGTAATATCTTCTAAAACTTTAGATGAAGTAATACCTATTTGTATAAATGGTAATGATTATTTAACTGGGACAACGATGGAATATTTAGAAGATTTAGGTTTAATAAAGATGGATTTCTTAGCTCTTAAGAATCTAACAATTATTAAAAATGTAGTTGAGTTAATTGAACAGGAGACAGGTAATAAAATTGATTTAGCTGATATCCCTTTAGATGATGAAAAAACCTTAGAAGTGTTTAAGAAAGTTGATACAGAAGGAATATTTCAATATGAATCTTCTGGTATGAAGAATTTACTTAGTAAGATGCAACCAGATTGTTTTGATGATTTAGTTGCTGCCGTAGCTTTGTTTAGACCAGGACCTATGCAAAATATTGATACATATTTAAAAAGGAAACAAGGATCAGAGAAAATAGATTATATGGATGAATCCTTAGAACCAATATTAAAAAGTACATATGGTATTATGATATATCAAGAACAAATAATGCAAATACTAGTTTCTATGGGTGGTTTTACTTATGCTGAAGCAGATAATGTAAGAAGAGCAATGAGTAAGAAAAAGAAACAAATAATGGATGAAAATAGAGATATCTTTATTAAAAGAGCAATGGACAAAGGATTTGAAAAGAAAAAATGTGAAGAGATATTTGCATTAATTACGAAGTTTGCAGATTATGGTTTTAATAAAGCACATTCAGTTTGTTATGCATTAATAGGTTATCAAATGGCTTATTTAAAAGCTAATTATCCGGTATATTTCATAACTAATCTACTTAATATGAGTATTGGTAGTGATATTAAAACTAAAGAATATATAGATGAGGCAAAGAAAAAGGATATTAGGATATTTAAACCAAATATAAATATTAGTATGGATTATTATATAATTAAAGATAGAGCACTATTATTACCTTTAAACTCTATTCATAATGTAGGTACTGGAGCTGTAGAGGATATTATTAGAGAAAGAAAAGAAAAGGGTAAATATAAGGACTTTTTAGATTTTGTGGCACGTACCTATGGTAAAAGCGTTAATAGAAAAACAATTGAAAGTCTTATAGATGGGGATGTATTTAGAGATTTTGAATATAATCATAATACTTTATTTAGTAATATTGATAGTGCCTTAGATTATGCGATGTTATGTAGCGATTTAGATGAGTCATTAGTTATGAAACCTAATATAGAAGTAGTAGATGAGTTTAGCGAGGTAGAATTAATGAGTAAAGAACTTAGTAGTTTTGGTTATTATGTTACTAATCATCCTGCTTCTAAATATCAAAAAGGTATTATGAAATTAAATAAGATGAAAAATTATTTTGATAAGTACGTAGATACTGTTGTTATCGTTGGTAATATTAGAAAGATAAGTACTAAGAAGGGAGAAGAAATGGGCTTCTTCTCTGGTAGCGATGAAACAGATGTTGGGGATTTTGTCTTATTCCCTAAAAATAATAAATTTTTATACGAAATAAAAAAAGATGATCTTATTAAAGTTAGGGGACAAGTTACTAGAAGAGTTGATAAATATCAAATTGTAGTTAGTAGTATTGAAGTTATTAATTAGAATCATTTCTCTATAAAAGAGAACTGATTCTTTTTTGTTGAAAAGTGATGATTTACAATTTAGTGTTACTTCTAAAGATGGCAAAGTAACTGATGAGCAAAAGTTTTTAAGATATTACTATATACTTAGAACCATTAAGAAAAATCATGCTGAATTCCCTCATGTATTTAATGATTTATATAATACAGGATTAAGTAGTCCTTTATTTAGAAATACTATGGAAAGAATTATTGCTTATGCTAATGGGGAATTAGAAGAATTTCCAGAGATATTAGAGGAAAATGGATAGATATCCATTTTTTTAATTGTTTAATAATTAATTCTTTTTTTGAATATGTAATAATGATATAATATTTTTAATGTATAACTTAAGGCGGGGTAGAATGGGTAATATTCATAAATTCTTAAAATCTATTAATTACGAAGATATAAATGGAGACTTTGAAGAAGCCTCTATTTCTAGTGTTAAAGTAAATAAGAAAAAAGAATCTTTTGAAGTATTTATTAGTAATAATAGACCTATTAATCCTGTTGCTACCATTGAATTAATTAAGTGTGCAAAAAAAGGTATAAACGGAAAACATAAATGTCATGTTAACTTTGTCTATGATGAGTATGAGGATGATGATATACTAGCGGCATTTAAAGTATTACTAGGGGAACTTATTATTAAAAGACCTTCTCTAGTATCTTTGGAGAATAAAAATATTAGTATTGAAGATGATGAGATAACTATAGAATTAGATAGTCGTAGTGAAGAATATGATATGGTGAAAAAAGAACTAGATAAACTAGGTAAAAAAATAGAAGATCTAGGTTTTTATGAAATGATTATTAATACGGCTATTAATCATGAAAATGAGAAAAAGATTCAAGATGAGATTGAAGCGGATCGTAATAGAGAGATAGAAATAGATTATGTACCTATGGAGGAAGTTACTAAAAGTAATGGTTGGACTCCTAGAAAGAAAGTTAATTACTCAAGAACGGGAATAGTAACTATTGCTAGTATTAATCAAGAAGAAAATAATGTTCATTTGGAAGCTTATATATTTGGGACAGATTTTAGTCAAATTAAAACTAAAGATGGTAGAGATTTGTTTTTAGTAACTTTAAAGATTAGTGATAACACTTCTAGTATTCTAGCTAAGTGTTTTGCTAAAGATGAAGAAGAATTTCAATCTATGAGTAAAGATTTAAAAGAAGGTACTTGGTGGGTATTTAAAGGTCAAGTTAGATATGATAATTTTGCTGATGACTTGGTTTTTAACTTACGTAGTTATGAAAAGTTAGAAAATATTCCATCTATTGTTAGAACTGATAATGAAGAAGAAAAGAGAGTAGAATTACATGCTCATACTATGATGAGTCAGATGGATGGGGTTTGTGATGAAGTTAAATTGGTTAAACAAGCTATGTCATTTGGTCATGCAGGAATAGTTATTACTGATCATGATTGTACTCAATCTTTTCCTCATGTATTTGGAGAAGTAACTAGTTATAACAAGGGATTAAAGAAAGCTGCTCAAGCTAAGATAGATGATCTAAATAAAAGTTTGAATGAGATTAAGGAAACAGGTAATCAAGAAGGAATCGAAGAAATGGAAAAAATGATTCTAGAAGCGGAAGAGGAGAAGAAAAACTTAAAATTATTCAAGGCTGGTTATGGTGCAGAAATAGAAATGTGTGAGGGTTTTCTTAATGTTTGTTTTAATCCTAATGATGAAGATATAGATGGTAATATATTTGTCGTATTCGATACAGAAACAACTGGTTTTAATCCTGGTATAGGTGATTCGATGATAGAAATAGGTGGAGTAAAAGTTCATAATGGGGAAGTAGTAGATCGATTTGATGAACTTATTAATCCTGGTCATCATATAGATGAAGTGATTACTAGAGTAACTGATATATCTGATGATGATGTTAAAGATGCTGATACTGAAAAAGAGGTTGTTTTAAGATTTAAAGAATGGATTGGAAACTATCCATTAGTAGCACATAATGCTAAATTTGATAAGAATATGTTAGATATGGCTTACTATAAATATAATTTAGGAGAATTAACTAATCCGGTAATAGATACTTTGATGTTATCAAGAGTTATTAATAGAGATTTAAAGAAACATAGTTTGAAAGCTTTAGGAAAGTTTTATGGTGTTGATACTGGTGAAGTAGATGATGAAGAAGAGGAAACTGTTAATGAAGGAAGTAATATAACTGGTATCTTATTAGATGAAGAAACTGGTTCTTTATTTAAAAGTATTAAGATAGATGAAGAAGATGTATTAATTATTTCTAAAGAAGAATACTATGATATAGATTTGGAAACGGAAGAAAGAGTAAAAAGATATAGAAATATTTATAGATTAGAAACATTACATAAAGCTTCGAAAACAGAAAAAGTAGAACTTAAAGTAGAAGTAAATGATAATGTAGAATTATTAAGTAAAAATGGTACTGTTAAATTACATCCTGCTAATAATGAAATAGAAATAAAATATAAGGATGAATTTGGGGAAAAGAGTTTGATATTGAATGTTTATGTAGGACAACACCATGGCGCTGATGTCGACTCTGAAAACACAGCTTATATCTTTAATAAGATGTTAAGTCAAATAAAAGGTGTTAAGAAATTAAAGGATTTAAATAATTTAAAGGAATTAGAAGAAATTGCTTTTAATAATAATCCGAAGATGTTAGAACATATTGGAGAATTAATAACTTATAAAAACTATGTTTATCTTCCTTCCGAAAGTGAAAAAGTACAAGATAAATTTGGTTATCCATTTGAAAAGTTTAATAATAAAGAATATAGATGGAAATTTGAATGGTGTCATGAAGATAATTTACAGATGTATGAGAATATACCTAGTAAGACTTTTACGGAACATATAGCTAATATATATGATAATGGTAAACATGTTACATTTATTGCTAAAAATAAAGAAGGCTTAAAGAATCTGTTTAAGATAGTTAGTTATGCAAATACTAATTTTATACAGAGAAATGCAAGAATTCCACGTAAATTAATTGAAGATAATAGAGAAGGGTTATTGGTTGGTAGTGCTTGCTTGAATGGTGAAATATTTAATATAGCTTTAACTAGAAATGAAGAAGATTTAATAAAAGCTATGAGTTTTTATGACTATATTGAAGTTCAACCGCCAGAGAATTATTCTCATTTATTAAGGGGTCACGATATTAATGATATCGATGGTTTATATAAGGCAATAGAAAAGATTATAAATTGTGCTAAAAAAGCTGGCAAAATTGTTGTTGCTACTGGTGATGTCCATAATATAAATAGAGAAGATTTGGTTTATAGAGAGATAATAGTAAATCAAAATGTTCCTGGTAAGGGTAGACATCCGTTAGCAAGATATCTTAATGGTAAAAGCAAAATAAATAATAATGATGAGAACATAAGAAGGACAATAGATAATGCTTTAAAGATGGGAACAACATTAAATGAATTAGAGATTAAAGTATTAAAATATATTTATGTTTTGACAAAAATTGATAAAATTCCTATTACGGCAATGAATATTGCAAATATATATGTTCCAAATAAAAAAGATGAAAAGGAAGATATATTTAAAGGTAAAGATGGGGAACAAGAAAAGAATAATATGATTGCTACAACTTTGAGAAAGTTATTAGTAGCAGGAATTATTAAGGAAAAAGAAGGAGTATATGAACTGGTTGGTAACTATAATGATAGTGAAAATGTAGTTCAAGGACATATACCTAATCAATTCTTTAGAACTACTAAAGAAATGATGAATGAATTTGAATTCCTTAATGATAAAGAATTAGTAAAAGAAATAGTTGTTACTAATACTAATAAGATTATTGATATGTTAGAAGAAATTGAAGTAGTTGTTTATCCTGATAAACCTTATTCTCCAATTATTGAACATTCACAAGAAACTTGTCGTGATTTAGTATTTGAGAAAGCACATAGTATGTATGGGGATCCTCTACCTCCTAATATTGAAGAAAGAATTGCACAAGAGTTCTATGGGGATAAAATAAATGAATTAGTAGAAGAACAAATAAGAGTAGATAATCCTGATATAAGTGATGAGGAATTAAAAGCAATATTTACAGAAAAATTACATGAAGTAATAATGAGTGGTTATGATGGTGTAGTTGAATTAAAGAAACAACAAGTACTTAGAAATAGTGATGGAAGTATTTCGGATAGTGAAGCGGTTAAGAAAGCTAAGGATCAATTGACTGGTATTATTGGTGGGGGATTTGACGTTATTTACTTAATTGCTCAAAAATTGGTTAAGCATTCAAATGATGATGGTTATTTAGTTGGAAGTCGTGGTTCAGTAGGATCGTCATTTGTTGCTTCAATGATGGGTATTACAGAATGTAATGGATTACCTGCTCATTACTATTGTCCTAAGTGTCAACATAGTGAGTTTAGTGATAGTGATGGTGTACCTTATTCGGAAAATTATCCTTCTGGTTTTGACTTACCCGAAAAGAAATGCCCTGAATGTGGAGAAGTAATGATTCATCAAGGTAATGATATGCCGTTCGCTACATTCTTAGGGTTCGCAGGAGAAAAAGTTCCTGATATAGATTTGAATTTCTCTGGAGATAATCAAGCTTCAGCTCATGAATATACTAAAGTGCTATTTGGTACAGATAATGTTTATAGAGCAGGAACAATTGGTACAGTAGCTGATAAAACTGCTTATGGATATGTTCAGGGTTATTATGAAGAAAGACTTTATGATAAATTGAAAATCGAAGCGGAAAGTTATGGATTAAGTGTAGCTAGCAAAGATGACTTAAAGAAAAAGGGTATTATTAAATCATTTGTTAGAGTATCAGAAGTAGAAAGACAGTCCGTGGGATGTACTGGTGTTAAGAGAACAACTGGGCAACACCCAGGGGGAATTGTTGTTGTACCTGGTTATAAAGATATATGGGATTTTACACCATTCCAATATCCAGCTGATGATCCAACTAGTGTATGGAGAACAACTCACTTCGATTATCATGCTATAGATGCTGACTTATTAAAACTTGATATACTTGGACACGATGATCCAACTGTACTTCGTATGTTACAAGAATTAGCTAGTAAGTATATTACTAAGGGTCAAGAATTTGATGTAACGAAAATTGATTTAGGTGATCCTGATACGATGAAGATATTTACAGGACCAGAAATATTAGGTGTAGATAGATATAGATTAAGAGGATTAACAGATAAGAATGGTAAAAAGTATTGTCCAACAGGAACTTTAGGGGTTCCGGAATTTGGTACATCGTTCTTACTAGGAATGCTAGAAGAAACAAAACCAACAACTTTTGCCGAACTTATTAAAATATCTGGTTTATCACATGGTACTGATGTTTGGTTAGGTAATGCTAGAGATTTATGTACTCCTAATAAAGAAGGTAAGATTCAAGTACCATTTAAAAATGTTATTGGATGTCGTGATGATATTATGGTTAATCTAATACAATGGGGAATGAATCCAGCTAAAGCATTTAAAATAATGGAATTTGTTCGTAAAGGAAAACCTAGTAAGGATCCGACTGCATGGGCAGAGTTTGCGAAAACAATGCAGGAAGCTAATATACCAGATTGGTATATAGAATCATGTCGTAAAATAAAATACATGTTCCCTAAAGCCCATGCAACAGCTTATGTTACATCAGCATTTAGAATAGCATGGTTTAAAGTTCATCATCCATTGTTATACTATTGTGCTTATTTATCTATTCGTCGTGATCAATTTGATATTTTATCGATGATACAAGGTGAGGATGCTATTAGAGCTAAGATAGATGAAATAGATGAAAAAGGTAATAGTGCTTCAAATAAAGAACAAGATACTAGAGAAACACTATTATTGTGTTTAGAAATGTGTGCTCGTGGATTCTATTTTAAAAATATTGACGTTGATAAAAGTGATGGTAAGAAATTTATTATTACCGATGATGAAAAAGGATTAATTATACCATTTAGAGCATTAGATGGACTGGGAGAAAACGTTGCTGATGCAATTGTTAAAGCTCGGCTTTCGGGACCATTTATCTCGCAAGAAGATTTACGTTCTCGTGGTAAAGTTAATCAAAGTGCAATGGATAAATTAAAGGAATTAGGTTGTTTAGATAATTTACCAGAAAGTAATCAGTTAAGTTTATTTTAACTGATTATTTTTGGGTAAAAAAAAAGCAATTATTTAACTGCTTCTATTTTTTCAAATGTATAATTACCATCTACATCCTTACATGTTATGTTATATTTTGGTAATTTTTCTTTTTCTTCTTTTGTGAATTCTTCAAGGCTTATTTCTTTAACTTCTTTAACTAATTCTGTATTACTTACATTACTATATATTTTATATTTATTACCATCTTTTACTGTATAAGCTATAGCAACTTTAGTAACTATAGTAGAACCTTTTTTATCTTGTCCAACTACTAGTGGTAATACTGAATATTTGTCATCTGCTGAATTAGTTTTAGTTTTCATTATATACATATCTGTTGTTCCATCATATATATATTCATATTTGTAACTCATACTACTAAAGCCATCATCTTTATAATCTATACCAAATAAGACTTTAATAGCATCTCTAACATCTTTTCCTTTATAAACTTTAGCATCTTCTAAGTCGTATCCTTCTTCTAAGTTAGCATATTCTTGTGGAGTAATTGTTGCATCAATATTATTTTTAGGATCAGCTATAAATCTATATGCAGCTGTTAACATTATTCCGTTTGTTAAATCATTTTTTGTAAATGGTTCTCCTGAGAACAATCTGTCTAAGCCGTTATATTTAGTATCATAACCATCACCTAAGAATACAAAATGTTTTACATTGTTTATTGCTTCTAGGTTAGCACTAGTATTATTTTCAACATTATTATTCTTTTGAACTATGAAATATATCGCTCCACCTAATAAAGCTAATATGATAATTAGTATTAGTATTTTAGTACCTTTCTTTTCCATTATTTAACACCTCTTCTATTCTAAATAATAGCATATTATGAAAAAATAATCTACTTATTTTTTATATATTATGTTATATTTATAGTGTAGGTGATTGATATGAAAAAATATTACAAATTTGAACTGGATATTATTATCGCTAATATATTAGCATTAGTATTAATGGTAGGAGTATTCGTTTTGTATGTGTTTTATAAAAAGACTCTTTCAATTCAATATCCTGGTATTTATTTAATATTAATGTTGTTTTATTTTCTATTACATGAAGTATTTCACGGAATAGGTTATTCTTTATATGTTAAGAATAAAAAGAACATTAAATATGGGTGTGTACTAGAGAAAGGTGTTTTCTATGCTATGTGTCAAGAAAAGATTAGCAAATCTGCTATTTTAGTTTCTTTAGCGTTACCTTTAATATTCTTAACTGGTTTAGTTGGTATTCTAGGTTTAATATTTAATAATGATCTTATGTGTTTATTAGCTATTATTAATTTAGCTGGGGCAGCTGGAGATTTATTAATGATGTTATTTATCGTTAAGTTACCTAAAGATATAAAGTATATAGACTATGATAATGTAATAGGTTGTTATTTTGTAAGTGATAAAGACCTTAGTAAATATAAAGGGTTTGGTATTAAATTCGTTGAATCTGGAGAAGATAAAAAGGAATTGGTTAATACTTCTATCCCTCGTATATATGTTAGTAAAAAGAGTATTCCAACGTTGCTAGTATTTATAGCATTAGCAGTTGTTATGATTTTTATGGATTTTAAGTAGTAGAGTAATAAAAGGTATTATTTGGTAGAAATACCTTTTTTTTAATGATAAAATATTATTAGTGGTGATGGGTGTGAAAAAAGTAATTCTTGTTGATGGAAATAATTTAATGTTTAGAAGTTATTACGCTACTGCTTATACTGGTAATGTAATGAAAAACAGTAAAGGTTTAGCTACAAATGCTTTATATGGTTTTGTAGGAATGATGAATAAAATAATTAACGAAGAAAAACCTGAATATATTATGGTTGCTTTTGATATTGGTAAAAATTTTAGAAAAGAAAAATATGATTTTTATAAGGAAGGTAGACAAGCGACACCAGACGAATTAAAAATGCAAATGCCAATAGCTAGAGATATTTTGGATGCGTGGGGAATCAAATATTTTGAACTAGCTCCTTATGAAGCAGATGATATAATTGGAACATTTGCTAAAATGTGTGAAGATGATCCGGAATATAATGGAACTATAATTTCTTCTGATAAAGATTTATTACAATTGTTAAGTAATGAAGTAGATATTAAACTGTTAAAACAAAAGAATGAGTTTATTAGATACAATCCCAAATCTTTTAAAGAAGATTGGGGAATTGAACCTATTAGAGTTATAGACTATAAGGCGATCGCGGGAGATTCATCAGATAATATACCAGGTGTTAAAGGTATAGGTGATAAAGGGGCTTTAAAACTTCTTACAGAATATGATTCTTTAGAAGATATCTATGATCATATAGATGAGATAAAAGGGAAAACAAAGGAAAAATTAGAGGAAAGTAAAGAAGTTGCTTTCCAATCTAAGGAGATAGCAACTATATTTAAAGAGGTACCTATTGAAGCTACTTTAGATGATTGTGCTTATCATGGACCAGATTTAATTAAACTTAATAAAATATACGAAGACTTAGAGTTTTATTCTTATATAAAAAAGAATGTAATGGGAAGTAAACCAGTTGATAATGAGATTAAATATATAAATGTAAAAGGTGTAGAAGATTTAGAAAAGTTAGAAGATAAAATAAGTTTATATATTGAATGTGATGAAGAAAATTATCATAATGGTAATATTATAGGAATAGGTATTAGTGATAGTAAGAATAATTATTTTATAAATAATACTTTAATAGAAGAGATAATACCAATTCTTAAAGATAAAGAAATAGCTACTTTTGATCAAAAGAAGAATTATTGTTTATTGAGAAAAGAAGGATTAGAAATAATTGTTAAAGATGACATTATGATATCTACTTATTTATTAAATATTAATCTTAAAGATGATATAGCATTTCTAATGAATAATAATGGAACAGAAGTAACTTTCTATGCTCAAAGTTTAAAAGAAGGTTTTAAAAAGGATACGATAGTATTAAAGAGTAGATTTATCTATGATAATAATGAAAAATATATTGAACAATTAAATAAAGAAGAGATGTTAAAACTATATAGAGAAGTAGAAATGCCTCTAATTGAAGTATTAGGTAGTATGGAATATACAGGCATAAAAGTAGATAAAAATATTTTAGAAGAACAAGAGAGTGAATTAGAAGGTAGAATAAAAGAATTAGAACAAGAGATATATGCTGAAGCAGGAGAGGAATTTAATATAGCAAGTCCTAAGCAATTAGGGGTTATATTATTTGAAAAATTGAATCTACCTTTTGCTAAAAAAACTAAAACTGGATATAAAACAGATGTTAGTGTTCTTAATAAATTATATAATTATCCGATAGCTAATAAAATATTAGAATATAGAGGCCTTGCTAAAATAAAGAGTACTTATTTAGAAGGGTTAGCTAATTATATAAAAGAAGATGGTAAGATACATACTATTTATAAACAAAACCTTACTAGAACGGGAAGATTATCATCAGTAGAACCTAATTTACAAAATATACCAACTAGAGATGAAGAAGGTAAAAAGATTAGAAAAGCTTTCTTGCCAGAATATGATATGTTCTTAAGTAGTGATTATTCCCAAATGGAACTTAGGGTTATGGCTCATATAAGTGGGGATAAAAATCTTCAACAAGCTTTTATTAATAATGAAGATATTCATACAAGAGTGGCTGCAGATATAAATGGTATAAGTTTAGAAGAAGTAACTCCATATCAAAGGAAGACGGCTAAAGCTGTTATATTTGGGATAATATATGGAATATCGGGATTTGGACTTGGTGAAAACTTAGAGATAAGTCCTAAGGAAGCTAAAGAATTTATTGATAAATATTATGAGTTATATCCTGGTGTTAAAAAGTATATGGATGATAAAATTAAGGAAGCATATGAAGTTGGTTATGTAAAAACTATGTTTGGTCGTAAAAGAGTTATTGAAGAATTACAGAATAAGAATTTTATGATTAGACAATCAGGGGAAAGAATAGCACTTAATACACCAATACAAGGAACATCAGCAGATATTATGAAAATAGCAATGATAGGAATTTTTAAAAAAATGAAAGAGTATAATTTAAAGAGTAAAATGTTATTACAAGTACATGATGAATTAATCTTTGATGTAGTAGAAAAAGAAAAAGATATATTAGAAAAGATTGTTAAAGATATTATGGAAAATTGTGTTACACTTGATGTTCCATTTAAAGTATCTGTAGATTATGGTGCTAATTGGTATGAAACTAAGTAGTTATTACTTAGTTTTTTATTTATATTAAGGCCTAATATTATTGATTTGTTAAAATGCTTAGTATATAATTCTTATAGGGGAAAAATAGTATAAATTACGGAGGTTTTTATGAAGATAAAGGATTTTAGAAATTATTTAATAATGGAATTTATTATTATAAGTTTAAAAGTATTAGCTGGAGTATTTGGACATTCTTTAGCTTTACTTGCAACTATTTTATTTGATGTAGTAGTAATTGTTACAACATTTATAGCATTTGGAAGTAAAGAAGAAACAACTAGATTAAAGATGGTGGGCACTGCTTTCTATAGTTTTATAGTTTGTTTACTATCTATACTATATGTTTATTTAACTTTTAAATCTAAGATAATGAAACCTAGTTTATTAATATTAATATTCTTATTATTATGCCTAGTATTAAATTATGTAATAACAGTATATAAGAGTAATACTAGTTATAATAAAAAAGAAGGTTTATTAGGGGGAAGTAATAAAAATAGTAGTGTTAATATTATTATGTATATAGTAGTACTTGCTAGTGTAATACTATCTAAATGGGGTAGTTTATGGAAAGTGTTAAAGTATTCTGATCGTGTTGGAGCTACTGTTATTAGTGTCTTTACTATTTATTATGCTTTAAGAATATTAGTTAGAAGTTTTAAATTTTTGGAAGAAGAGCAAGAAGAAAAACTTACGGGAGCTATTACTGAAGAAGTTAACAAATGTAGTGAAGTTAAGAACATTACTAAAATAAACGTTTTAAGTAATGGGGGAATAAGAAAAATTGATATAGATTTAAAATTACAGCCAAAAATAGGTCTTACTGATTTGATCACTTTTGTTGTAACATTGGAAGATTATTTACTAAAGTACTGTGATTTAGCGTCAGTTACATTAGTAAAACATGTTAATAGAAGTGGAGCGAGAAAGAATGCCAGAAATAGCGGAAGTACAAACAGTAAGAAAAGTACTAAAAAGAAGAGTACTAAAAAGAAAAATAAAAAACGT
This sequence comes from uncultured Mycoplasmatota bacterium, assembly GCA_947305065.1. Lineage (GTDB taxonomy): Bacteria > Bacillota_I > Bacilli_A > RF39 > UBA660 > Coprovivens. Next base: position 111,884 of record CAMZCT010000003.1, read on the forward strand.
TAATATTATCTACGATAAGATAATTGAAAATGATATAGATGATTTTAAAAAGAAGTTAATTGGTAAAGAATTTGATGATATAGACAGAAGAGGTAAATGGTTATTATTTAGTATAGGTGATTATTATTTATGTAGTCATTTACGAATGGAAGGCAAATATTTTGTCAAAGAACATGATGAGCCAATTGAAAAACACGAACATGTTATATTTGAATTTGAAGATGGTTTAGATCTTCGTTATGCGGATGTAAGAAAATTCGGAAGAATGTGTTTGGTAGAAAAAAGTAAAATAGAAGAATATGAACCGGTTCATAAACAAGGATTAGAACCTATAGATGATAAATTATCAGGGGAATATATATATGAACATTTTAAAGATAAAAAGATACCTATTAAAACACTGTTATTAGATCAAACTATTATTGCTGGTTTAGGGAACATATATGCTGATGAAGTTGCTCATAGAGCGAAAGTTAACCCTTTAAAATTAGGAACTGAGATTAAAAAGAATGAATGTAATAGAATCAAGGAAGCAGCTAAGGAAATAATAGAGAAAGCTATTGAATATGGGGGAACTACTATTAGAAGTTATACTTCTTCTTTAGGGGTTACTGGTAGTTATCAAGATTTTTTAGAAGTACATACTAAAGAAGGAGAAAAGTGTCCGCAGTGTGGAACAATTATTAAAAAAGAAAAGGTAGGAGGACGTAGTACTTACTATTGTCCAAAGTGTCAGAAATGAAAAAGATTGTAGTATTTTTAATAGTATTAATCAGTCCTTTTATGGTCAAGGCTAAAGAGGAAAGTGCTAAAGTGATTCCGATAGTTCCTAGGTGCGTATATGTTACTGATAAGGAAGTAATAGTACCTATTGAAGTAATAAGTAAAAATGAAGGAATAATCGATAGTAGGTTTCCAGAATATATCTTAGGTAAGGTAGAGAATAATAGTGATAACATAAAGATTAAAAACAAAGAATATAAAGAGTTTAATATTAATATTGATGGACTAAAAGATAGTAATAATTATAGTAATGTGTATTTTTCCTTGAATAAGTTAGTTAATACTAGAAAATATAAAGAGATGGGAAAAGTAATGAATTTTAACATTGTATTTAATGTTGGAGAAATACCAAGTAAGCTTTATGTTTTAGGGACAGAAATAATTATTAGCAAAGATAAAAATATATGTAAGAAAATTAATAATTATAATTCTAAAGAATTGAACGATAAAGCAATAATACTTAATGAAAGTAATTATGTTTATATCTTAATAATAGGGATGTTAGGAATAATAATTATGGTATTAATAAAAAGGAGTGATAAACGTGCCATACATTAAAATTAGAACAAATAAGAAGGTTGAAGAACCTATAGCTGAACAGATTAAAAGTAAACTGGGAGAAGATATAAGTATTTTAGGGAAGTCTGAAAGCTGGTTAATGGTGGATATAGATGATCAAGCTGATAAATTGTTCTTTAGAGGAAATAAAGATGATATCGCATATGTAGAAGTAAAAATGTTTGGTCGTGCTGATGCTAGTCATTATAACAATATGACTGAAAATATTACTCAGAATATTAATGCTAATCTAAATATAGATCCAGATAAGGTATATGTTAGTTATTTTGAAACAAGTAATTGGGGTTGGAATGGAAAGAACTTTTAGTTCTTTTTTGTATTACAATTATAAAAGATGTGATGGATATAACTAAATGTTATATCCATTTTTGTGTAAAAAAAGGAAATAAAAGACAAAGTGCTAAAGTATATTATGAAGGGATAAATATAAAACAGATATAAATTAAGGAGGTTTTATGAAAAAGATTTATATCTTAGTTTTATTGTTTACTATATTTTTAACATTAGACACTGTTAGGGCCGAAAATTTTTATGAAGCTGAATACTTTAATACTTATGTTAATAAAAAGAAAGATAATAAGACTTATTATTTAACTATGCAAACTATAAGAGATAGAGACAATAATAATAAAATGATATATTGTTTAGAACCATTTAAATTCTTTGATAGTAATACAACTTATAGACGAATTGATAGTACTAATTATAGTCTTACAGAAGAACAAATGGATTTAATTAGAAAAATTACTTATTACGGTTTTGGCTATAAACCAAAGCATAGAGTTACCTACGAATGGTATGCTATTACACAAGTTTTGATATGGAGGGTAGTAGATCCTAATGCCGATATATATTTTACTAATGGTTTAAATGGTACTAGGGATGATATAACTTATCAAGGGAAAATAGATGAACTATTATATGATATTAATAGTAATAGGTTTGATATTGATATTAGTAGTGATTATCAAGTTATTTATAATGGTAATTTAGAGATAAATCTTAATAATAATTATGAGATAATAGATAGTAATATAAATTATACTTATGATAATAATATACTTAAAATAGATAATATAAAAGAAGACGGTTATATTATAGTAAAGGAGAACGCTAATAGGGAATATAGAGGTGATGAAGTGATTTTTGATAGTGCTGATGCACAAGATTTATATTTACCAGGTTCTCTAAAGGATAAAGTTTTTAAGATAAATATTGATGTCTTGATGGGAGATATTACTTTAAATATAAATAAAGATAAAGAGACTTATTCAGTCGATGCAGATTTTTCTAATACTTGTTATGGAATATATAAAGATGATGTTATGATTCAAAAAGTTTGTGCTAATGATGAATATAAATATAAAACGGAAGAACTTGAAGTTGGAGATTATGAGGTAAGACAATTAAGTAATGGTATTGGTTATATTAAAGATGATAATAAATATAGTGTTAGTATAAATGAATACAACTTACATCCTGTTGTTAATTTATATAATACGATAAAAAGCAATGAAGTTAATCTAGTTAAAAGGTATTGTGATGAGGAAAAATGTAATCTAGAGAGTAGAGCTGGATTTGAAGTATATGATAGTAAAAATAATTTAGTAAATATATATGAAACTGATAATAATGGTATGATTGGTTTTAAACTAGGTTATGGAAAATATGATATTGTTCAAACAAGTGGAATTAAAGGATACAAATTTGTGAATAGTTTCAATGTATTTATTGATGATGTTGAAGAAAACTTGTATTATGAATTATATGATAAAAAAATAGAAGAAGAGTTAAAAAAAGAAGTTGTTATAGATGATATAATTGATGATGATAATGAAGAGGAAATAATTGAGGAACCTATCCAGGAAGAGACTAATCTAGTAACTGAAGATGAAAATATATGTTATGAAAATGTTGGAACTGTTACACCACCAGATACGGGATTAGTAATAGTTTTAAAGAACAATAAATGGATTAAAATTCTTTATAATAATATCTTAGATATTATAAGAAGATATGCTAAATTTGCTGTTTTATTATAAAAAGTGTCAAAAAAATACAATTTTTGGCATTTTTCTGTGAAAAAAAAGAGGAAAAAAAGGTCGTGGTGCTAATATATATAATTAGAGGGTGATTTTTTATGGCTTTAATTACCAATGATGAAATTAATGCAATAAGAAGCAAAGCTAATATCGTTGATATAATTGGTAGTTATTTGCCATTAACTCAAAGAGGACGTAATTATTTATGTGTTTGCCCTTTCCATGATGATCATTCACCTAGTATGAGTGTTTCGGAGGAAAAGCAAATATATAAATGCTTTGCGTGTGGAAATACAGGTAATGTTTTTACGTTTGTTCAAAATTATGAAGATGTTAGTTTTTTAGATGCAGTTTCAATTGTAGCTGAAAAATGTGGTATAGATATTGATAAACGAAAGTTAAAAAGTAATAATATTTTAATTAATAAAGAAGAATATGAAATAATGAATTTTGCTGAAAAGTTTTTTCAGAATAACTTAAAAACTGAATTCGGAACTACTGCAATGGATTATCTTAACAGAAGGGGAATAAATGAAGATATAATAAAAGAGTTTGGAATAGGATTAAGTTTAGATACTAGTGATTCATTATACAATATTTTATTAAAGAAAAAGTATAGTGCTAGTAAGATGTTAGAACTTGGGTTAATAAGTCAGAATGCTGATAAAAATTTTGATATGTTTACTAGAAGAATAACTTTTCCATTATGGGATAAAGATGGAAATATAGTTGGTTTTAGTGCTCGTATATATCGTGGAGAAAAAGATACTTCAAAATATGTTAATTCTCGTGAAACAAAACTTTTCAAAAAGGGAGAAACATTGTATAATTATCACCATGCGCGAGATTTTGTTAAACAAGAGAAAAGCATAATTGTGGTTGAAGGTTTTATGGATGCGATAAGGCTATCAATAGAGGGGGTTAAAAACGTTGTAGCCTTACAAGGTACTGCTTTAACTAAGGAACAAATTAACTTGTTAAAAAAATTACATGTAAAAGTAATTCTTTGTTTAGATAATGATAATGCTGGAGAGACAGCTACACTTAGTAATGGGGAGCAATTAGTAAAAGAAGGATTGGAAGTATATGTAATTAGATTAAGTGGAGAGAAAGATCCGGATGAATATATTCTTGCTAATGGAATAGAAGCTTTTAAAAATAATATTGCTAGTTCTATGACTTATTTTGATTTCAAAGTTAATTATTTTAAAAAAAATAAGGATTTAAGCAAGACAAATGATTTAGCTCTTTATGTAAATCAAGTATTAGAAGAAGTAGCTAATTCAAATGATGAAATTTTAACAGAGTTAACTTTGAAAAAGATAAGTGAAGAGTATGACTTATCAATAGATGTTTTAAAAGAGAAAATTAAAGGATTTAAAAAGGTAGAAGCAAAAGAAGTTAAAAAATTTGTTAAGCCAGTTAAAGAGAAAAAAGATGCTTATTTACAAAGTGCTGATAAAATATTATTTTATATGCTAAATGGGGGAGAATTTATCGATGAATATCGAAAAAAATTGGGTTTCTTTGAAGATGCGTTGCATCGAGAAATTGCTAATGAAATAATTTATTATTATCAAAAGAATAATACGATAAATCCTGCTGATTTTATATCTTATGTTAGTGATAAGGATACAATAAAAAATGAAGTAATGGATATTGTAAGCGATGGTATGGAAGATGACATAAGTATAGAAGTTATGGATGGTTATATTAACAGGGTAGATAAGTTAATGGTAAAAAACGAAATAAAAAGATTGAAGATTGAACTTAAAAACGAAACTGATGCTAGTAAAAAAATCAAAATACTAGATAGAATAACAGAGTTAAAAAAGAATGACTAGAATAAGATAAGGATGTGTGGTAGAGATGGTAGAAATTAAGTCTTTTGAAGAGAGAAAGAATGAATTAATTGAGAAAGGTAAAAAGAATGATAATAAAATTACTTTTGAAGAGCTTGCTGAACAATTAAAAGGATTAGAAGTTGATAATGATTCGTTAGACGAATTGTATAATTCTTTAGTAGAAGCGGGAATTGAAGTTGTTTCTGAAAGTGATGGAGAAGAAGGAGCTCAAGGTGGTACTAGTGATGATGGAGAAAACCTAGTATTATCCGATGAAGAAATAACAAAAGATGTTAATATAAATGACCCAGTTAGAATGTATTTAAAAGAAATTGGACGTATTTCTTTGCTTAGTAGTGAAGAGGAAATGGATCTTTCTGTAAGAATTGCTGATGGAGATGAAGCTGCTAAAAATGTTTTGGCAGAAAGTAACTTACGTTTGGTTGTTTCTATAGCTAAAAGATATGTAGGTAGAGGACTTCTTTTCTTGGATTTAATACAAGAAGGAAATATCGGTTTAATGAAAGCTGTTGAAAAATTTGATTACGGTAAAGGATATAAGTTTTCTACATATGCTACTTGGTGGATAAGACAAGCAATTACAAGAGCTTTAGCAGATCAAGCTAGAACTATTCGTGTACCAGTTCATATGGTTGAAACAATTAATAAGATGGC
>CAMZCT010000004.1 GCA_947305065.1 uncultured Mycoplasmatota bacterium
TCACACGCCGACGATAGTTTTCGCGAAAATAGGTCGTTGCCTAATTTTTTTTTTTTGGCTTTCTTTTTCTCGGGGGGACGTAAGGCTGTGGATGGGAAGAGGTTATCCAAACTAGATAAGCGGCGATTATTAAATTTTTTAAATTTTTTTTTATAATTTTTTTTGATATAATAAATTTAGGTTGTGATAATATGAGTGATGGTTTTAATTATTCGGTTGAAGAAAATACCAATAACGTCTTTGAATTTATTAACTATAAATTAGCTTTTGGATGTGGTGATCATGAATTTTATTTATCAAAACAAGGAGAATATATAGTCGATGGTTATCCATTTAGATTTGATTGGAAAGAGTGGGCTTATAATCATGGTTTAGATACTGAATTCGGAGTAGAAGATTTTGAAAATTGTTCGGAAGATATAATTGAAAATATAAAGTTTGAATATGAAGAAAGTAAAGAAGAATGGCTTAGATTATCTGGCATAGAAGAAAATGATTTTAGAACATTAGAATTATTACATAAACAATATAAAGCTATTGAGGAATATTCGAAAAATCCAAATAATGAAGAAGCTAAACAAATTATATTAAAAACATTTGCTTTAACAGGAATAAATTGTTTGAGGTATCTTGTTGATTTAAAAACAGCAGAAGAATGGCGTAATTTAACTGATGGTCAAGGTTCACAAATATGTGCTGTTTTTACTGGTTATGATCCGTGGCGTTTTAGTGATGAACAAAGAAAAAGTATTTTATCTTACATGCATAGGGCATTTTGTTTTTATTTAGACCTAATAGATCAATTGACTGCTGAAAAAGAAATACAAAGTGAAAATCAGATAAAATAAAAAAATGTAAAATGTTATTATAAAAGGTTGATAAGTAAGTCTATATTTTGACTTATTTTTTTTAATGACTATATCTATTATTTTTTATTTTTTTAAAGCTAGTAAAAGAGGAATAAATCTCTTTCATTTACTACTAACTATTTTACGTGATATAATTATAACGAGGTGTTATATATGATACTTAGTTGGGAAATGTGTCAGCAAACTGTTAAAGGCTGGAGAGTTGTAGTTTTTTTCATGCTTATTGCTAGAATAGTTGTTCCAACTATTATTATAATGACGGGTTTAGTTTCTGTTTATAATGCTGTTTTTAAAGGTACTGCTGATGAAACTGTAAAATCATGGAAACAAATCGCTATAAAAATAGCTGCAGCTGTTATTATATTTTATGTTCCATATCTAATGAGTTCTGCTGTTAAGTTATTTACAAATGCTAAAGAAGATGATGATGTTTATATCTAGCTTGTCCACAGGGAATTGCTAGAGTAACAAATTATACTGCAAATAAAATTGGATTAAGGAGTTGATTAAGATGTTAATGGCTATTGATATCTGTCAAAATACTGTAAATGCTTGGAGAATAGTGGGATACTTTATAACAATAATAAAAATAATTGTTCCAATAGTTATAATAGTTACAGGTGTGGTGCCTATATTTAACGTAATAGTAAAAGGCTCTGCTGAAGAAATGTCTAAATCTATTATTACCTTTGGTAAAAAGCTTGCTGCTGGTATTTTAGTGTTTTATGTACCTTATATAATTACATCTTCTGTTAATATATTAACAAGTGCTAAAGAAGACGATGATATATTTATTTGTACCTCTTGTTTTAATGAACCGAGTGGAGAAGCATGTGTTTATCATGTAAATTTGTTAAAAAAGATAGAAGAAAATGAAATAAAAAAATTTTCTGGGGAATCACTTTCAGGTGAAATAAATACTGGTGAATTAAATGATAGTACAGAGGATGGAAATAGTACTAGTAGTGGAAGTAATTCTGCTACTGTAGAAAACTTGCTTAAAGAAGCTAAGAAAGTAACTGATTATGCAAGAGAGAATAACTTTAATTATGGAAATGCACCAATAAATCCTGCGGTTAATCACGATGCAAAATTAACTAGTTGTGATAGATGTGTTGGCTGGTTTTTGTACAATATTGGTTATGATGATCAACCTTATCAAAATGGATTAACAGTACTTCCATTAAGGGATTATTGTGCTAGTCATGGATTTAAGAAAATAACAAGTGCAAGTGATCTTCAAGCGGGTGATATTGTATTTGTTAGTCCGAATGCAAGCGGAAATCCTGGTCATGTATATTTATTAGGTAATAATCTAGGGAATGGAATATGGGAGAGATATGATTGTGGAAGTGTATATAGAATTAGATTAACAGGTCAATTTAGTAGTTATTCTTCACAACCATTTCATGAACCAATCGGTAGTTTTGTTTATGCTTATAGAATGCCTAACGCTTAATTAAGCGATATAAAAGGAAGTATAATATGATATTAGTTGTTGGTATATGTCAAAATACAGTAAAAGTTTGGCAAATAGTTGATGTTATTTTTACGATACTAAGAATATTAATACCAATTATTATCATTGTTACCAGTCTAGTACCTCTTTTTAAGGCATTAATAAGCGGTATAGCAATTGTTTATGATGATTATAAATAAAGAAAAAGAGAAGTGATTAAAATGATTCAATTATTGGATGCTATGATATGTCAAAATACAGTAAAGGGTTGGAGAGTAGTAGGACTTTTAGTAACTATAATTAAAATACTTGTTCCGGTAATAATTATTGTTACTAGTATTGTACCTATATTTAATTCTTTTTTAAAAGGAACTGCCGAGGAAACTATAAAATCATGGAAACAAGTCGGTAGAAAGATAGCTGCTGGAGTTATTGTTTTTTTGATTCCTTCTTTAATTTCAGCATTAGTAAAACTAATGGCTAATGTTGAGTTGGTTAATGATGATGCTTTAATATGTTCAACATGTTTAAGTTCACCTGGTGGAAGAGAATGTCAAGCATTTGTTAATAATTTAGATAGAATGTTAGAAGAGGAGAAGAAAAGATTTGAAGGTGAGAAATTATCTGGAGAAACAAAAACATCTGAAATGGGTGAAGCAGAAAGCAGTGAAAGTCCTAATACTAAAAATGGATCTAAAGTAGCTGTACCTGGATCAGGTAATACTCAAGCGGGTGATTATAGAGACATAGCTAATGCTGCGTATGAAGGAGATAGAGCAGCTAGACAACAAATAATTGATGTATTAGCTCCTGCTGCACAAGTAGCATGGAAAAGGGATGGTTATTTACCTTCTGTATTAATAGCACAAGCTATCATGGAATCAGGATGGTTGAAATCTCAACTTGCTTACGATTATAATAATGTTATGAGTATGAATACAGACTTAAATAATAGTTTATGGACGTCTATTGATTGGGATGGTACATCTACTAAAATAAGAGTTGTACATGGCGGTGATGGTAATAATCATTATACTTATGATGAAATGCGTGTTTATAAAAGTGTAGAAGAATGCTTTTTAGATTATTCTCATTTTGCAACTACTTATAAAAATGGTAAATATGCTGGAATAATAGGAAATAAAGATCCAAATTATGTAATAGAAGCTTTTATGCCTGGTTATACAGAATCTGTTTCAGCTAGAGATCAAGTAAGAAAAATAATTAGTGATTATGATTTAACCAAATATGATATAGATAGATAAAGTAAAGGAAGATAGATATGTTATTAGAATCATTTATATGTCAAAACACAGTAAAGGGTTGGAGAGTAGTAGGAGTTTTAGTAACTATAATTAAAATACTTGTTCCAGTAATAATTATTGTTACTAGTATTGTACCTATATTTAATTCTTTATTAAAAGGTAATGCAGATGAAACTATAAAATCATGGCAACAAATTGGTAGAAAGATAGCTGCTGGAGTTATTGTATTTTTAATACCAACTCTTGTAGGATCGTCTGTAAAGATTTTCGTAGGAGAGGATTATCAATCTAGTGATGTAAGTTATTGTGTGGATTGTTTTGCAAATCCTGTTGGCGATGATTGTACTAAACATGTTAATGATTTTGATACTGCTGAGGAAAGAGAAGCAGAAGAGATTAAACAGATTCAAAAAGAAGAGCAGAAGAAGGAAGATAATGCAGATGAAAGTGTTATTGAAGGTGGTTCTGTAGATACAAATAAGATGGGAACATCTGATCCAAGTAATTAGTAAGGGAATGATACTATGTTTCTAGTAAATTTTTGTCAAGAAACGGTTAATGCTTGGAAGTTAGCTGGAATATTAGTATTGATAGTTAGAGTAATGGTGCCAATAGTAATAATTATAACGTGTTTGGTACCTTTTTTGGATGCCTTAATTAAGGGAGATTCTAAAACTCTATTTGATGCTGGTAAAACTATGTTTAAAAAGATATTTGCGGGTTTAATAGTATTTTTTATACCAACTATTATTTCTACAACAGTGAATATTTTAGTAAATAGTGATTATGTAAATGAAAAAGTTAAAGTATGTTCTGTTTGTTTAGATAAACCCAACGGGGATGAATGTAATAGAGCTGTCGAGGAACAAAAAAGATTATTAGAGGAAGAAACAGAAGAATTTAAAGAAGAAGAAATAAATGGTAGTGTTGATACTTCTGAATTAAAAGATAATGAGGTGGATTCTAATCAAGAAAGTAATAGCAACAGAGTTAAGGGAACTATTAATATAATAATTGGAGATTCTAGAACAGTTGGTATGTGTGCATCTTTTACTGGTAATTGGACTGGATGTAATAAAGGTGATCCTTTTATTAATGGTAACAATATTTATATTTCAAAAGGTTCAACGGGATATTCGTGGTTTGATAGTTCGGCAGTTCCAAGTGTTAATACAATATTAAATGCGGGAGCTGGAACAACGTATAATATTATTTCTTTAATGGGTGTAAATTATTTATTAAGTGATATAGATAAGTACATTGTTAAATATAATGAATTGGCGCTTGGTAGTTGGGCAAAGCATAATATTATCATAGTTTCAGTTAATCCTGTTGATGAATCTGTTGAATCACAAAATGGATATAGTACTAAAAATTCTGATATAGAAAGTTTTAATGAGAAGTTAAAAAATGGAATATTAGGTAAAAGTAATATGACGTATTGTGATGTATATAATCAGATAAAAGACAATTTTGGAACAGAGGATGGACTTCATTATAACGATACTACCTATCAAACAATTTATAACAAAATTATGCAATGTGTATAATTTTATAAAAATATAACATTATGGTTGAAAAGTAAATAATATTATTGTTATAATCATTTTGGGTGAACAATTATGAATTATAAATATACATCTAGATCAGAAGATGACACTTTAGAAATAGCAGAAAATATTGAAAGTGAAAAATTCCCAGGTATGGTAATTTGTTTAAACGGAGAACTAGGTTCTGGTAAAACTGTGTTTGTTAAAGGTTTTGCTAAGGCATTAGAAGTAAAAGAAACTATTACTAGTCCTACTTTTAGTCTAATAAAGGAATATGATGATGGAGAGATGCCTTTATATCATATGGATTTATATAGATTAGAAGATAAGAAGAATGATATAGGATTATTAGATTATTTTAATAAAGAAGGTATTTGTCTTATAGAATGGCCTGAAATGATGGAAGAAGATCTTCCTGAAGAAAGACTAGATATTACCTTTAAAGTAGTTGGTGAAGAGACAAGAATTTTAGTATTTACTCCACATGGTAGTAAGTATGAAGATGTCTGTGCTGCTATACTTTAAGCTCCGAAAGGAGTTTTTTATTTTTGCTTAAATGTGGTATAATATGGGCACGAAAGGGGTATTTTATGTATACGTTATTTATAGATACTCATAATCAAGAAGTAGTTGTGATTTTATATAAAAATAAAAAAATTGTAAAACATGTTAATAAGTTAACTGGTTATCAACATAGTCAAGTTACATTACCAACTATAAAAAGTGTTTTAGAAGAAGAAAAAATAAAACCACAAGATTTAAATGAAATAATTGTTGTAGTTGGGCCGGGATCATTTACTGGGGTTAGAATAGCAGTAACTATTGCTAAGACAATGGCTTATACTTTAAATATCCCAATTAAAACGATTGATTCTTTATCTTTAAAAGCTATTTCATGTGATATGAAAGAAGATTTCTTTGTATCGGTGTTAGAAAAAAATGGGGCTTATGTAGGTAAATTTTCAAAAGATTATAAAGCTTTGGGAGAATTCTTATATTATAGTAAAAGTGAATACGAGAAATTCTTGCAAGAAAATAATGTGATTGATGTTGATAAGATAGACTATGATAAGTTAATTAACTTTATGGATAAGTGTGATGTTACTAATCCTCATGCTATTAAACCTTTGTATATTAAACGTATTGAGGTTTTAAAATGATAAGGGATTTAACTATTAATGATTCAGAAAACTATTTGCGTTTAGGAAAAGTACTAAATAATAACTTTAATAGTTTATTTAATTTAGATAGTATTCTAAATAATGATAATGAGAAAATTATTGGTTATTATGATAATGATAAATTAGTCGGATTTATCCACATTTCAATATCTTTTGAAGTATATGATATTGTAAATATTGTAGTTGATTCTGATTATAGAAATAAAGGAATAGGTACTAAACTTTTAAATTATGTAATTGATAATAATTTAGAATGTAAAAAACTGATGTTAGAAGTTAGAGAGAATAATAACAACGCTATTAAATTTTATAAAGATAATGGTTTTGAATTGATAAATGTAAGAAAAAATTATTATGGTGATGAAGATGCCTTAATAATGAAAAGAGATGTAAATATGAAAGATGTTTTTATTTTAGCTGTTGAATCATCTTGTGATGAGACTAGTATGGCCATAATAAAAAATGGTAATGAATGTATACAGTTAACGGTATTGACACAAATGGATGTTCATGCAGAATTTGGTGGAGTAGTACCTGAAATTGCTTCAAGAATGCATACAGAGAATATAACAATGGTGTTAGAGGAAACTTTAACCAAAGCTAAGATGACAATGGAAGAGATTGATGCAATTGCTGTTACTTATGCTCCAGGTTTGTTGGGTAGTTTATTAGTTGGTGTGGAGTTTGCTAAAACTTTATCATATATTTATGATAAACCGTTAATTGCTGTTAATCATATCGCAGGACATATATATGCTAATAATTTAGAAAGTCAAATGAAATTTCCATTACTTGCTTTAGTAGTAAGTGGAGGTCATACTGATTTAATACTAATGAAGGATGATTATGTATTTGAAAAGCTGGGTGGAACTTTGGATGACGCAATAGGAGAGTGTTATGACAAGGTAGCAAGGGTTTTAGGTTTAAAATATCCTGGAGGGCCTAATGTAGAGAAATTAGCTTTAGAAGGGGAATATACATACGATTTACCTATACCTATGAATGATGAAACTCTAAATATTAGTTATAGTGGTTTAAAAAGTAGTATAATTAATTTAGTACATAATGAAACACAAAGAGGAAATGAAATTAGAAAAGCTGATTTAGCAAAATCTTTTCAAGAAGTAGCTGTAGATCAATTAGTAAGAAAGAGTGAAATAGCTATTAAAAAATATGATGTAAAGAATATGATTATTGCTGGAGGAGTTTCCGCTAATAAGAGATTAAGAGAAAGAATAAAAGAATTAACGGATCAGTATAATATTGATTTATCTATACCAAGAATGATATATTGTACTGATAATGCTGCGATGATTGGTGCGGCTGCTTATCCTTTATATTTAAAAAAACAGTTTGCAGATTTGGATTTGAATGCTAGTAGTAATGAGGAAATATATTAGAAAGGTGTAATAGTATGAAAAAAGTTTTAGTTACTGGTGCGGCTGGAACTATAGGGATTAGAACTATTAAATATCTCTTAAGTGAAGGTAAGTACGATGTTACAGCTTTAGATATTAAAAACCGTAGGCATTATAAAACATTAAAGAAATATCGTAAAAGGATTGATATTGTTTATGCTGATGCTAATGACAAAGATATTATGGATTCGTTAGTAAAAGAGTCAGATATAATAATTCATTTAGCAGGTACATTACCTTGTTATGCCAATATAAATGAAGATATGATGAGAAATAATGAATACAATAGTACAAAGGTAATTACTGATTCTATAAGAAAGTATAATCCTGATTGTTATTTAATATATACATCATCTACTAGTGTATATGGTGATGAAGATGAGAATGTTAATGTTAATAGTATAATAAAAGCTAATAGTTTTTATAGTAAGTATAAACTTAAGGGAGAAAAATATATTTCTAAGTATTTAAGGAATTATACTATTGCTAGAATAGCATATGTTTTAGGGGATTTAAGAAAAGATAACCCGATGTTTGGAGTAAAACTTGATACTAAGTTAGAACCAGTTACAGTTGATAATGTAGCTTATGGATTGGTATCAATTATTGATCATAAAAATCGATATAATAAGAAGATTATTAATATGACTGGTGGTAAAGAGTATAGAACTACGTATAGAGAATATTTATTAAGTATATTAAAAAGTTATGGTTTGACCTGTAAGATGATTTTCTCAATGCTTTTTGAAGAAAAGAGTTATTCAGAAGGTTATTTTAAAGAAGAAAATATTGATAAGTATTTAAAGTTTAGAACTAAAAATATAGAAAGTTATTATACATCATTAAATAGGTATAAAAAGGATGCGAGAAGGTTTTTCCCAAGATTATTTGCATTACCGTTTATTATGGTAATAAATAGGAAAAACAAGTAGAAAAAAATGTTTCTATAATATATAATAGAAAAAGTTGAAAAAGAGGTGTAATTATGGGAAGAGCATATGCAGTAAGAGAAGCTAAGATAAAAAAGAATGGGGCTGCTCGTGGTAAATTATATACTAACTATGCTAAAGAAATATATTTGGTAGCTAAAAGAGGGGTACCAGAAATAGAAGCTAATAGTGCTTTAAAGCATTTAGTAGATAAAGCTAAAAAAGACCAAGTTCCTGCTGATGTAATTCAAAGGGCAATAGATAAAGCAAAAGGAGCAGGAAAAGATGAATATGAAGAAATTTATTATGAAGGTTTTGGTCCAGGAGCTTCATCTTTAATAATTAAAACTTTGACAGATAATGTTAATAGAACTGTTGGTGAAGTTAGAGCTGCTTTTAATAAAGTACATAAGAGTTTAGGAGTTACTAATTCAGTTAAATATAATTATGATAATTTATCAGTTATGAGTTTTAAATCTGATAAAGAAGAAGATATATTAATGGCACTATTAGACGCTGGTATTGAACCAGTTGAGTGTGAAACAGATGAAAATGGAATGTTAAATATATCAGTTAATTATGTTGATAATGCTAAAACTAAAGAAATAATTGAAAGTATAGAAACTGATGTTGATTACGATGTAGATGAAGCTGGATGGTATCCTAAAGATAGTGTTACTTTAGAAGGTGAAGATTTAGAATTATTTAATAGATTATATGATTTATTAGATAAAGTAGATGATGTTACAGATATTTATCATAATGTTAATATTTAATGATAAATATCTTTTTTTCAAACAGCTAACAGATAAATTTCATAATATTTTCACATTTTTAATATATTATAACTATGTAGGGGTGACAAATATGAAGATATTAATTGTCGACGATGAAAAACTAATAAGAGATGTTATAAAGGAATATTTAAGCCTTGAAGGATTTGAAGTCGCTGAAGCAGAAGATGGTGTAGAGGCGGTAGAAAAAGCAATGAATAATGATTATGATTTAATAATCATGGATATAATGATGCCAAATAAAGATGGTTATCAAGCTTGTAAGGAAATAAAACAAGAAAAAAACATACCATTCATAATGCTATCGGCTAGAGGCGAAGAATATGATAAATTAATTGGTTTTGATTTAGGAATAGACGATTATGTAACAAAACCTTTTAGTCCAAAGGAATTAGTAGCAAGAGTTAAAGCTATTTTAAAAAGAACTAATAATGAAGATAGTTTAATGTCTTTTGAAGGATTAGTAATTGATGATAAAGCTCATGATGTGTTTGTAGACAAAAAGAAAATTAATTTAACACCTAAGGAATATGACCTACTTAAATATTTAGTCGCAAATATGAATATCGCTTTATCAAGGGAACAACTATTAACTAATATTTGGGGATATGATTTCTTTGGTGATGATAGAACTATTGATACACATATAAAAACTTTAAGAAATAATTTAGGAGAATATAGAAAGTTTATTGTTACAGTAAGAGGAATGGGATATAAATTTGAATACAGAGAAGAAAAATAAAGGGTATAGTTTAAAAGTTAATACTATTTTATATTTCTCTGTATTTGCAGTTTTCATTTTACTTCTATTATGGGGAAGTCAAATGATGTTTTTAAAAGTTTTTTATGAAAGATATCAAATTAAAGATATGAATAAAATAGCTAATACTATTTCAGTTACTAGTTTAAAGAATATGGATGAGACTTTAGAGAATATTGTTTATAACAATACGGTTTGTATTGAATATACCGATAAGTACGGGGAAGTAAGTCTATATAATGATATGTTGACTGGGTGTATGATTGGTAAAAGAAATGCCCAATTAGATGAGTATAAAAGGGAATTATTAAATTCTCAGGAAGATATAAAAGCTATTAAGTTTGTAAATAGCGACTATAAATCGAAAGCTTTACTATATTTAGTTAGATTAAAAGAGGGAGGAAATGTTTTTGTTTTCTCTATGTTAAGTACTGTAGATAGTACTACTCTTGTTGTTAGAGGACAACTAATATATATAACATTTATAGTAATTATATTAGCTTTGATTATTAGTTTGTTTTTATCAAATATAATAAGTCAACCGATAATAGAAATTACTAAAAAATCCAAAGCCTTAGCTAAGGGAAATTATAACGTGGAATTTCCTAAAAACGGAATAATAGAAATAGATGAATTAGCTGATACGCTTAATTATCTTGAAAGTGAAGTAAGTAAAACAGATCAGTATAGAAGAGATTTAATGGCGAATGTTTCTCATGATCTAAAAACACCATTAACAATGATAAAAGCTTATGCGGAGATGATAAAGGATTTTTCTCATAAAGATAAGAAAAAAATGGATGAGCATTTAAATATTATTATTTCTGAAACAGATAGGTTAAATATATTAGTAGGGGATATATTAAGTTTATCTAAGTTGCAAGCTAATGCAGAAGTATTAAATATGGAAACTTATAATTTAAGAGAAGAAATAGATTCTTTAGTATCTAAATATCAGATTATAAAAGAAACTGAAGATTATCATATTGAAGTTGAAGCTCCTAAAAAGATAATGGTTAAAGCTGATAGAAATAAAATTAATCAAGTATTATATAATCTTGTTAATAATGCTTTAAACTATACTGGTGATGATAAGAAAGTAATTATAAAGGTTACTGAGGAGAAGAAAAAGTTTTTAATTGAGATAATTGACTCTGGGAAAGGAATAGACCCAGAACAAATTGAATATATATGGGATAGATATTATAAACATGAAAAGAATCATAAAAGAAATATTATCGGAACTGGTTTAGGATTATCTATTGTTAAAAATATATTAGTTAGTCATAAATTTGATTATGGTGTTAAGAGTAATAAAGGTAAAGGCTCAATATTCTATTTTAAAATTAAAAAAGATAAATAGTATTTAGAAGGAAGTGTTACTTCCTTCTATTTTTTTAACATAATCTATGCTATAATTTTATTACTTAATTATGTTTAATAATTGATATATATATATTAGGAGAGTGTAAATAATGTTTAAAAAATATATAATGGTATTCTTGATTTCAATGATACCACTAGTAGAAATAAGGGGGGCAATTCCCTATGCTGTAGGAATAGGGTTACCAAAAATTACATCTTATATTGTAGCAATCATTGGTAATATGGCACCTGTACCAGTTATTTATTTATTTGCTAGAAAAGTATTGGAATGGGGCAAAGATAAAAAAGTAATTGGTAAGTTTTTTACTTGGTGTTTAGTTAAAGGGGAGCGAGGCGGAAAAAAATTATCTGCTAAAGCAGGGAAAGGATTATTCTGGGCTCTATTTATCTTTGTAGGTATACCACTACCAGGTACTGGCGCTTGGACTGGTACTTTAGCTGCAAGTATTTTAAATATGGATTTTAAAAAGAGTGTTGCAGCAGTTATGGCAGGGGTATTAATGGCAGGATTAATTATGATGGCAATATCATTTGGATTGTTTGAGGTGATTTTTTAGTGAATACAACAGTTTATTTGATTAGACATTCAGAAGTAACGCCACTAGCAAATGTTAAAATAATTAGTTGCAAAGAAGGTAAACAAGAATCTAATGAAAAAGCATTTTTGTCTGTTAGTGGAGAAAAAAGAGCGGAAGAATTAAGTAAAAAAGATGAATTAAAAAACTTAGATGCTGTTTATTCATCTAATTATGTTAGAGCGTTAAGTACAGCTAAGTACTTAGCGTTAGAAAATAATACTGTTATAAATGTTGATGACAGATTAAATGAAAGAAAAATCGGGGATATGGGGGCTTTAGAAGCAAAAGAATTTGAAAGACTTCAAAAGAAAGATTTTGATTTTAAATTATCTGGTGGAGAATCACTAAATCAAACAAAAAAAAGAATGATTGAAGCAATGAAGAATATATTAATGTTTGAAACTGGTAATAGAATTGCTATTGTTAGTCATGCTACTGCATTAACTACATTACTAAGTACTTGGTGTGAACTAGGTTATAATTATGATGAAGATATTATTCTTAGTTATAATGAAAAAACTATTATTGATGGAGCTTGGACAGCACCTCAAGTAATAAAAGTAATATTCGAAGGAACTAATGTATTGGATATAGAATACTTGGATAATATTTAAGTGGTTTGATTCTATTTAAAGATTTATTTAAGGAGGAGTTAAAAGATGATTAACAAAGAAGAATATTTGAAGTTTATAGAAGCATTTAAAAGACAAGCAAGTTATGCTAAAGTAAATGATCTTGTAATTAATAATATTGTAAATAGTATTCCGGAAAAAGAAGAGTATACAGTTAGAGATTTAATAAAAATATTATCATCTGAATCTCAAAAAAACGGATTGGATCTTGATAGTATAATTACTATATTGGCGCAGGCGATTGATGAACGTGGAGATGAATTATATGGGACAGGGATAATCGATTCTTCTATTGACAATGTATATTCTATTAAATCATCTTCAGCCGAATTAGATAGAAAAGATAATTTACAGATGACAGAATCTGTAAACGAATAATTATTAAAAAAAAGTAATGATGATGATTCATTACTTTTTAATTGCTCTATAAATTTTTAATAGGAATGGTAGGATGAAATACCAGAATGGTTTGTTTATTAAATCAAATTCACCGATGAATTCTATTAATTCTCCACCAATTTTTCTTTTGTATTCAAATATTCCTGCTAAGTTTTTATACTTAGTATTTGGATCTCCTACAACCCCAAATAAATCAGCAAATTCATAGCCTCTATCATAGGCATCTTTTATAAATTCATAGTATAAACGATTAACAGTTCCAGTATATGTAGCTACGTCATCGTTACCAATATACATCGACCATGAACCTTTTTTAGAGTAAGTACAGATTAAGGAAGCACAAGTGTATTCTTTATCATGTTCTTTAGCTACTTCTTTGAAATAATCTATATCTTTTTGAATTTTAACTCTTCGTTCTTCCTTCTTTTCTTGTTCTAGTTCTTTTTCAAATTTTTTAACTAATTTGTTAGGATCTATTTTAACGTTGAATACTTTTATATATCCTTTTTTACTCAACTCTTCATAAACATTTTTATAGTAATCATAACTATATTCATGAAAACCGTCTCTTTTAGATACTATCTTAATTAGTTCATGGAATGTTTTTACTTCTTTAGCTTCATATACTTCTAAATCATAATTATAACTTCTTTTTACAGGTCGAAAGAATGATTTAGAAAAAGTTGCTTCAACTTCTTCAAAACTTTTATATTTTTTAAAATATGTTCTAAAGGTATATCTTGGTTGATTACCATCATATAGTTTTGTGAAACCATGATGTTTATAATTCAAGTTGATTAAATCATTAAATATTTTATAGTTATTTTTACCATCTTTTATTTTTTCACAATTAGTATCTAGTTCTTGATACATAAGAGGTGGATCCATTTTTAGGTATATAGCATTTTCCTCTTTTAAAAATTTCTTTAATTCATCAGTTAATTTTACCAGTACCTCTTTATTGTTATAATCCATAGTAAAGCCGCGTGGTGAATAAAAATAACACATATTAAGCGGAGTCTTCTTTTTTAATAATAGTGCCTCAGCAACTAACTCACCATCGTCAGTCATAAGTCCAACGTAGTAGGGGATTTGATTTCGGTTTTTTTCACAAGCTTTTCCCCATTCATAACTCTGCATAAAGTGGTTAAATTCGCTTTCTTCCCAAAATTTTTGATATTCTTTTTCACTTAAGTTTTTTATGAATCGCATTTATATCACATCCAATACTAGTATATCATTATTTCCAAATTAATGCTTTAAATAATTATTTATCTATGTTATATTTTTTATAGAGAATGACTTGGGTTGTATTTACTTTTTTGAATCATTTAATAGCTGACGGCTTTGGTCCAGTTTGTGAAAATGATGGATATTGTAATGAGAAGAAGATTTGTGATAGTATATATCGCAAGGATATAAGCGATGATCATGGATATGTATATGTATTAAAGTAATAGGTAGGTGATAGTTTTGGAATTTGTATGTATGAATGCTAATAAAAAAGACATAGATATAATAACTAGTATTAAGTTGGTAACAATGATAGATGATGTTATGGATAAAAAACTGTCACATGAAGAACGAAAAAAAATAGAAGAAGCTATTAAAATAGAAATTAAAGAAAACTATGATAAATATCAAATAATATATGTAGATAAAAAAAGGGCTGGGGTTTATATTGCTGTTCCTTATAAAAATGGTGTTATGATAGATGAATTGTATTTGTTTGATGAATATAGAGATAAAGGAATAGGAACAAGTATTATAAATAATATTAGAGGAAATAATGGTATTACATATATTTGGTTATATAAGGATAATAAAGAGATGTATAGATTCCTAAAGAGAATTGGTTTTGAAGAATACGAAAGTAAGAATAGAATCGTTATTATGAAAATAAACGATGCTGCACAAAATATCTTAAAACAAATGGAAGATATAAAAATTGGATATGCCGATCGAAAGGGAAATTATTATCATAATTGTAAAGATGATTTTTACGATGTGTATTATTTACAGAAACCTCAAGACTTAATGGAAAGTAAAGTAGGTCTTTGTTTTGATCAAGTAGAGTTGGAAAGATTTTTACTTAGTAAATACGATATGGATTTAAGAACGTATTATTTAATTTATCAAGATGGATTATTGGGTCCTTCTCACTCTTTTTTGATATATAAAGATAATAATAAATACTATTGGTTAGAAAATTCTTGGCTTAAACATCGTGGCATTCATGAGTACGAAAGTAAAGAATCTGCTTTTTTAGATATAGCTAATAAATTTGGCAAAACTATAATAAATTTTAAAAAAGAAAAATTAAAATTGTATGAATTTGAAAAGCCGCGTTATGGAACTGGTTATGAAAAGTATAAAATTAATGCGTTTAATGGTAAAGTAATAAAAATATTTAGAGGGTAATTGTAAATTAATTAACTTTGGTATTATATGTAAATAAGAGCTATTAAGCTCTTTTTTTGTGTTTTTTGACTAATTAGGACTATTGTTATATAATATTACATCTTGAACGGAGGGCTTTTTTATGTCAAAAAAAAGTAGAGACAATATGGTCGTTTCTGAGGTAAATAGACTTTTTGAAACAAAATATAGAGATGTTATTGTTGGAGACGATTTTGAATTACTTGAAAAATACCCTGAATGTGGAACGTTTATTAAAACGTGTATAGTTGTTCACAATAGTGAATGCTTAGCAAAGAAAAGGCAAGAACTTCAAAGAAAAAAAGCTGCTGCTTCATCTTTAAAAAAACTTGAATTAAAGGCTGATGTACCTACTACAGCCAACAGTCCTTTGGAAGCAAAAAAAGAAAATGCTTTTTCTTTTAGTAAGGAAACCCTTGATAAATACAAAGAGTTAATAGCTTTAGTTGAGAAAGAAGAAGATGTTATAACTTGTTTGGATGATAAAACAGATTTAACTATTATTAGTTTGCTTATTTATAGAGATATAAATGAATTAGTTGGAAAAATAAGTTTTTTAATTTCTTTGGATCCTATGACAGATATTAGTGATGCTCAGAAAGAGTTGAAAAGATTGAGAATGATTTTTTCAATAGTTACAGATTATAGTAATAAAAAGAGTATTTCTAGTAATAAAGTACAGATGCCTACAGTTATTCTTATAGAAGAGAATGATGGAAATGATGTTATATATAATTATATAAAAAATAATCATAGTGTTATTATTAAAGCAAAAAAATGTTTGGAAAAATTCTTTAGGGGAGAAAGAAATAATGTAAAAAGGATAAAAGGGAAAAAAGAAGACTTATTAGAAATGGAGGATAAGAATGGTACTAGATTATTATTCTTTAGTTTGGGTAATAATACTTATGTACTTGCTCAAATATTTATCAAAGATAAAAATAAAAGCACTAAGATTGATGGATGTTATGATAAAGCGATTTCTGCTTATTTAGATAGAAAAGAGTATATTTTAGCTAATTTAGAAGATGAAGAGTTTAGAAATAGGCAATCAGAATTAATTAATAAATTATTTGGACTATTAAACGGAGAAAAGGAGGTGGTTATTAGTGGAACAAAAATATAAAGGTTTTTATGATAAATTAAAAGAATTCGACAAAGATTTAGAAAGATTAAAATATCGAAAAGATGAAGAAGAAAAGATAATAATCCCGCTAATAAAAGACTTCCGAGCAAAGTTAACGAGAATTCCGAGATATGATTCGAAAAGTGGTTTGTTTGATATATCGAATACATGTCTAAGTTTAAATAATGAAGATGCTTTTAAAATATTTATTTTTATAGAGAATGAGAATATACATCTTGATGAAATTGATTATTTAATTGGTCAAATGAAACTAAATCGTTTAGGATCAATAGAAGATATTGATAGGCTCTTTAAAGTAATGAGTTTTATTAAAAAAAAGGGTAATTATATAGACATTAAGGAAGATATTGATAAATTAGGATTATCATCTGAAATGTTATGTTATGAAGTTGGTGGTGCACTTGGTTATTTACATTCTTTATTAATGTTTAAGAATATGGTTAACTTATTAATGCGAAGTTTCTTATGCGGAGCTAAAACTATGAAAGAGTATAAAAAAGATTCTAATAATACTTATATGAAGATTTTTAGTGTTTATATTGATATGCTTGATACGTATGTTAGAGAAACTACTAAGTATAATATGTATATTTCTGGTTTGGTTAATAGTAGAAATAAGCTCGTAGAGTTATTTAATAAAGGAAATATAGAAGATATTGTAGAGGTAGAAGGTAGCTTTTATAATCTTGATGATTTATTTTTGGAGTATTTGAAAATAATTAATGATAATATCAAAAGAAAACATGCTGAGACGGTTTTAGAACTTGGTTCTATTGAATCTGAATTTGAAAACACTTATATAAAAAGGTTATTATTTGAAAATGGTATAGATTATAAAAGTGTAAATGCGAGTATTATTAATAGATTAAATACTTTAGATGAAAAACATTTAGAAAGGGTGATTAATCTTTTTGCCTTTATAGATATTGATTTATATAGAATTTTTAACGATTATTATAGATTATTCTATGATTTAGATGGTAATATGCTAGATGTATTAGAAGAATTGATGTCTAAACATGTAGTAACTCCTTCAACACTAGGAAAACATTTAGGAGAATTAGATAGAAAAGTATATTTAATGAATACAAATTATACAATATTAAAAGGTAATATTAATTTTGAAAACGAGTATTATTCTGATGAATTATTATTTCAAGATTCTTATTTATTAAAAACTAATATTTTGATATTAGGAATGTATAATATTAGTAATGATTTATTAATTTATTTAATGTCTCATATTGATAAAATTGATATATTAGATAAAATGTTAGAAAAGGGAATACCTAAGTATTTATTTATGAATATTGTAAACAGTTATAATCCTGAATTAGTTATTAGTAAAATAATAATTGCTTCTGAGCTTGGAATGGTGTATTCTAATGAAGAGATGCAGTTGGATAAAAGTATAGTAGTTGCTAATAGGTTTAAGATACCTGATTCAATAGTTGGAGAATATTTAGCAAATGATAATATTGTAACTAGTAAAGGTGTGTCTCTTAGAAGTGATAATATAGATTGGGATTTAGTAAAGGCAGTTGATTCTTTATATAGAAGAAATGATATTTATGTAATAAATGGTATAAGTATTTCTAGAGCAAAGTTTATTAGAAATATTTCTGATGGAGATGATTTGTATAATGCTTTAATTCGTGGTAGTATTTTAAGTGCTAGTGAGTTACACATTATAAATGGTTTGTTGAAACAGGAAAAAGGAATTAGCTGTTTAAAAAAATAATTTGAAGAGGTGTTTTATGAAAGAAAAATTTTTACCAATAGGAACAGTGGTAATGTTAAACGGGGGAACAAAAAGAATAATGGTTAATGGTTTTTGTGCAATTGATCCGGCTCAACCAAAAGTAATGTTTGATTATTCTGGAGTTTTATTTCCAGAAGGAGCTTTAAGTTCTGATCAAGCTTTATTATTTAATCATAGTCAAATTAAAGATATTCTTCATATGGGATTAGAAGATGACGAACAAAGAAAATTTAATTTACGTATGAAGTTATTATTAGAAAAATTACAAGAACAAAATAAACAAGAGTAATTAGATGGTTAATTATGAGTAGGTTTAAAAGCAGGGAACGAGTAACTTACGAGTAATTGTGAAATTTTATTCAACCTTTAAAGATGGAAATACCTATAGAATTACAAAGTACATTTGTAATTAATAAAAGTTTGGGTTTGAATTTAAAAAGTATTAATAGAGAAGTATTTTAACTCATGAAGAAGGAATATATGCTTTACCTAGTGATAGATTAGATATATTAGCGATGAACAAACAAAAAATAAAAAAAGAAAAACAACAGGATGCAAGAATTAAAAAAATTAATCATGATCCAAAAAATACTTGGATAGATAGGGTTAATAATATAATTGAGGGAGCAAATGTATCTTCTGCTATATTTACAGAGAAATTAAAAGAATTAGAAGAGAAAGGCATACTAACGCTGAGAAAAAAATATAAAAGCTATAGAAATATAGCTTTTTATTTATTATAATTAATATGAGGTGTAAGAATGTTATATACAGATTTAGATGAATGTATTAATGTGTTAACTAAGTTGATTATAAATAAAACATTACATAATATAGCAAATAATGTAGGGGGTCCATTTGGAGCCGGTGTTATACAAATAGTTGATTCTAAATATAGGATAGTAGCAGTTCAATCAAATGAAGTGTTATTACGAGATGATCCAACTGCTCACTCAGAGATGTTGGCGATAAAAGAAGCGTGTAAAGTACTTGGTAAAAAAATGTTAGATGATTGTATATTAGTTACAACTTCTAGAAGTTGTCCAATGTGTTTAAGCGCTGCTATGTGGGCGAGAATACCAACAATTTATTATTCTGAGGATTATGATAAAGCTCATAAACATGGCTTTATTGATGATGACATTTATGATTATATAAATGGTAGAAATCATATAATAAAAGAAGTAAGAATAAAAAATGAAGTGTGTGATAAATTGTTTGCAGAGTGGGATAAAAAGACTGAAAAGGAGATGTATTAATGAAAAAAATAGCAATTGTTGTTTTACTTATTGTTTTTTGCGTAGTATTTTTAACAGGTTGTTCAAAGAAAGAAAAAGAAGAAAAGAAAGTTGATAATACGATTAAAATAATTTTATATAAGACCGGAACAGAGGAGATAATTAGAGAAATAAATATAGTGAATACTGAAGCAATTAATAAATTGAACGAATATTTAGCTAGTATTGAACCGCTTAAGGAAGAAGAAATGGTTAATTTGGTTTTGCCACAAGAGATTAGTATTATATATAATGATAATGTTTCAGTAGGAATGCAAAAAGGAGAAGAAGAATATTGTTATTATATAAATAAGGAGAAAGGCATATCATCATTATCAAAAATTCCAGAGGGAATGTATGAAATGGTAATAAAATTAGTAAATAATGGTAAGTAAATACTAAAAAAACTTGCTATTATTGAGTATTTCTGTTATATTATTCAGGAAGTTTAATCTTGGTTTAGAAACCTCCGAATCTTTACTAGGATAAACGGATATATTATTGAAGGAGGAATTATAATGGCTGTTTCAAAAGAGACTAAAGCTAAATTAGTTAAAAAATTTGGTAAGAATGAAAAAGATAGCGGAGCTACTGAAGTTCAAATCGCTATACTTACTGAAGAAATTAACAATCTAACTGAACATTTGAAAGAACATACTCATGATTATCATTCAAAGAGAGGTCTTCAAATGATGGTTGGTAAAAGAAGAAGTTTACTAGATTATTTAAAGAACAATGATGTAGTAAGTTATAGAAAAACTATTGAAGCCCTTGGCTTAAGAAAATAGTTTTAAAAGTAGGCACTTGTTTTTAAGTGTCTTTTTTTAGGAAGGAAGATAGAAATGAAGAAAATTTATGAATTGGATTTTCTTGGTAAAAAGCTAACAATTGAAACCGGAGAATTAGCTAAACAAGCCAATGGGTCAGTTTTAGTAAGATATAATGATACTGTTGTTCTTACTGCTGCAGTTATGGGTCATAATGCTATAACTCAAGATTTTTTTCCATTAACTGTTTTGTATCAAGAAAAATTGTATTCTGTAGGTAAAATACCTGGAGGATTTATTAAAAGAGAAGGAAGACCTACTGATGCTTCAACATTGGCTGCAAGATTAATAGATAGACCTATTAGACCAATGTTCTCAGAAGGTTTTAGAAATGAAGTACAAGTAATTAATACTGTGTTATCAGTAGATCAAGATTGCTCAGCAGAAATGGCTGCAATGTTTGGGTCATCATTAGCACTAGGAATAAGTGATATACCATTCGATGGACCAATAGCTGGTGTTATAGTTGGTAAGATTGGTAAAGATTATATTATCAATCCAAGTGTTGAAGAAAATGAACAGTCTACTATTCATTTAACAGTAGCTGGTACTAAAGATGCAATATGTATGGTAGAAGCTGGATCTAAAGAAGTTTCTGAAAAAGAAATGTTAGAAGCTTTGATGTTTGGACATGAACATATTAAAAAATTATGTGAATTCCAAGAAGAAATAATAAAAGATTGTGGCAAAGAAAAGATAGAAGTAGAGCTTGCTCATATTGAACCAGAGGTAGAAGAAGCAGTAAAAGAATTTGCTATGGATAAAATGTATGAAGCTTTATCTTCAAATAAAGGTACATTAGAAAAATATGCTGATGTTGATAAAGTTAAAGCTGATACCATGGAAAACTTTGCAGAAGTATATGGTGAATATGAAAACTGTGATGAGTTATTAGGACAAGTTAAAAAAGTTGTTGATAGTATTGAAGGTTTAGTAGTAAGAAGAATGATTACTATTGATAAAAAGAGAACTGATGGTCGTAAGATGGATGAGATTAGACCATTATCAGCAGCAATAGATTTATTACCTAGAACTCATGGTTCTGCTGTATTTACAAGAGGTGAAACACAAGCTCTTGCAACTACAACTTTAGGAAGTTTAGAGGAAAATCAAATACTAGATGGTTTAACTTTAGAAGCTACTAAAAGATTTATGTTACATTATAACTTCCCTCAATTCTCAGTTGGTGAAGTTGGTAGATATGGTTCACCAGGACGTCGTGAAATTGGTCATGGTGCTTTAGGTGAAAGATCATTATTACAAGTAATGCCTGATGAAAAGGAATTCCCTTATACAGTTCGTGTTGTTTCAGAAATACTTGAATCAAATGGTTCATCTTCACAAGCTACTATATGTGCTGGATGTTTATCATTAATGGCAGCAGGTGTACCAATTAAAGCTCCAGTAGCTGGTATAGCTATGGGATTAATTACATCTGAAGATGGTAAGAAATATACTATTTTGACAGATATTCAAGGTTTAGAAGATCATATGGGAGATATGGACTTTAAAGTATCTGGAACAAGACAAGGTATTACAGCATTACAAATGGATATTAAGATTAAGGGTGTAACTAAGAAAATATTAAAAGAAGCCCTAGATCAAGCTAAAGAAGCTAGAATGCAAATATTAGATGTTATGGAATCAGTAATACCTGAACCAAGAAAAGAATTATCTAAATATGCACCTAAGATAGAAATAATGCATATCGATCCAGAAAAGATTAAGGATGTAATTGGTAAAGGTGGAGAAATGATTACAAAGATCATTTTAGAATCTTCAAATGTAACATCTGTTAACGATATGAATGCTGTTAAAGTTGATCTACAAGATGATGGAACAGTATTAATATATCATCAAGATAAAGATATAATTGCTAAGACTAAAGAAATGATTGAAGAAGTAGTTAGAGAAGTAGAATATGGGCAAATATATAATGGTACAATAGTTAAAGTTGAAGATTTTGGATGCTTTGTAGAATTATGGCCAGGATGTGAAGGACTTGTTCATGTTTCTCAACTAGCTTGGGATAGAGTAAATAAACCATCTGATTTATTTAAAGTTGGTGACGAAATCATTGTTAAGTCTTTAGGTTATGATAATAAGGGACGTTTAAATCTTTCTCGTAAAGAAGCTCTTCCTAAGCCTCAAAGAAGAGAAAAAGTTGAGAAAAAAGAAGAAAGAGAAGAAAAAAAGGAAGAAAAACAAGTTTCTGAAGGAGTAAAAGAAACTCTTAAAAAAGCTTTAAAAAAGGTAAAAGAAAAAGCCGAAGCAAAGAAAGAAGAAAAGGAAGAAAAACCTAAAAGAGGTAGAAAGAAAAAAGAAGAACAGTAATAAAATTTAAAGGTGTAGACAATTGTCTACATTTTTTTTGATATTAATATATAATATTAAAAAGATGCTCTTAATGAAATGTTATTTGATGCAAATGTAAATACTAATGATTCATCAGCAAAAAACAAAATTGATACTTGGTATAGAAATAATCTTTTAAATACTAATTATGAACAATATTTGGAGGATACTGTATACTGTAATAATAGACTTGTTGCCGATTATGGTAATTGGTCGCCTAATAATAGTAATACAAAATGGGGGATGTATTATGCGACGTATAGTAATCGTATGAAACCAGCTGATTTAACTTGTCCTAATGAAAGAGATAGATTTACGGTTAGTTCTAGTATTGGTAATGGAATGTTAACATATCCTATTGGGATGTTAACAGCTCCAGAAGCTTTTTTAGCTAATGATGGTAACCAAGCTAATTCATATTTAAAATCTAGTAATACGTTCTTTACTATGTCACCGTCTACTTTTTATCGTGATAATCAATCTGCGATAGCAATATCCCCAAGTGGTGTTTATAATGAGAGTGCTTTGGTATGGTATGGCTATGGATTAAGACCGGTTATCTCTTTGAAACCAGATGTGGAAATTGCTTCTGGTACGGGAACGATACTAGACCCATATATATTGAAGGATTAGTATATTGATATATTTATTGAGATAAAATTGAAAGTTCGATTAAGAACTTTCTTTTTAAAATACTTTTTTGTTTATGATTGTACCATTGAATAAGAATAATATAGTAAATTATTATTTCTTTTGTTATAATTCTTATAGTAGGAGTATTAGACATGAAGTTACGAAAAAGAAGAAAATTCGTTAATCATAGAAAAAGAATTATGTACTTTTCTTTATTTTTTGTGTTGTTATTTATTTCGGTTGGATATGCTTATTTGAGTGCAACTCTATCTATTACTGGTCATACAGAAATAAGTGCTAATACTTGGGATATTCATTTTGAAAATTTAACAGTTACTCAAGGTAGTGTAAATGCTACAACACCTGCGGCTATACAAAGTAATACGACTAGTATTAATTATTCAGTAGAACTAGGTATGCCTGGAGACTTCTATGAATTTGAAGTTGATATAGTAAATAGTGGAACACTACCTGGTAAGGTTTCTATAGTAAATATACAGGGAATTGCTTCTGGACTAGAACAATATATAGAAACTTCTGTTGAATATAGTTATGGAATTCCTGTAAGTGTTGATGATATATTGAATTCTAATTCTAGAAAAAGGATAATAGTTAGAGTTGCTTATACAGATGATTTAAATAATTTACCGGGTAGTAATATATCATTGGATTTAGTGTTTAGCATTGATTTTAATCAAACGAATCAAAATGTAAATAGTGCTGCTGGTTTTTTACAAAACTTATTAACTGAAGGTAATACATGTATTGTTAAATACGAAGGACAGGTAACGGATAGTGTAGGAATTACTAAAACAGCAACAAATGTTTATTATGATAGATGTTTAGATAAAAGAAATGTTATATTTGGCGGATTTTGTTGGCAGATAATACGTAGTACGGAGACTGGTGGACTTAAGATGATTTATAATGGAGAACCGGTAAATGGAGAATGTAATTCGTCAAGAGCGGATCATAAAGGAATAGTTCAAGTAGATAGAACTGATGATGATTTAGGTGCACAATATATGTATGGAAGTTCATATACTTATGATACAACAACAGGTGAATTTACTCTTTTAGATACAACTACTGGTACTTTCAGTGAATCAAATTATGATGATTATGTAGGAAAGTACACATGTAAAAACTTAACAGGTACTTGTGATACTATTTATTATGTTTTAATTCATTTTTACAATGCTTATGCTTATGTTATATCTTATGAAATTGCTGATACCAATTATGCTGGAATAGGAAAAAGTGCTTACAATGGTAATACGATATTTCCAGGAGAGGTTGGATATATGTTAAACAAATATTATGATCGACTTAGTGGTTCTCCAACGAGTGAATCATTAATGGGAAATGATGTTTCATATTCCAATGGTGTTTATACTTTACTTCCAGCAAGTGGTGAATCAGTTCTTGGAACAACAAAAGATAATAATCATCATTATACCTGTGATAATACAACTGGGACGTGCAGTACTGTAAGATTCTATTATTATGAAGATAATTATATAGAATTAAATGGGGAAGCGAACATTGAAGATACTGTAGATGGTATGTTGAAAGTTAATAGATATAATTCTGTTGCAAAATCAATTATAGATATTTGGTATATGGAAAATTTGGCAAATGAAACAGATAAGTTAGAAGATACAGTATTTTGTAATGCTAGGGATATAATAAATCAAGCTACAACTGGATGGAATAAAAATGGTGATTTAAGTACATATATGTATTTTAGAAATTCTGTTGATAATGGGGATATAACTTGTCCTAATGTAACCGATCAATTTGCTGTAGGTAATAATCTTGCTAAATTAACCTACCCGGTGGCTCTAACTATGCATGAAGATTTATATAATTTAGTAGATGGTCTTCCGTTTGGAGAGGGTGAACAATATGTTGCAACTAATGATTGGTGGATGACTATGTCTCCTAGACATTATGACTTGTATTATCCTTATATTCTTTCAGTGTATAATGAGGGACAAATGTCAAGTTATGGTACTGTAGCTACTGAACTTAGTATACGACCTGTTGTTTCTCTTTCACATCAAACACGTATTGTATCGGGAACTGGTTCTGAGGCAGATCCATGGATAGTTGAATAATATATCTATTGATTAAAAATAAAATAGGTATTATAATTAGATAGTTCGATAACGAACTATCTTTTTTGGAGGGATAATATGCATGACGAATCTATTATGTTAGTTTTAAAGAAAACTAATAAAAAAATAATAAAAATGTTATCTAATAGATATAAAGAAATGAATTTAGATATTACTCCTAATCAAAGTAAAATACTAATGTTTATTTATAATAATAAAGAGGTAGAAGCGAAGGAAATAGGAGATAGAGTACATACTAATAAGTCATCTTTATCTAAAGTATTAAATAATTTAGAAAATAAAGGTTATATTACAAGAACTGGAGATAAAGATGATACAAGAAAGAAAATAATTAGACTTGCAAATAAGGGGTTAAAAGTTGTAGAAATAATTGAAAGTGATGCTATGATAATTGGTAAAGAATTAATGAAGGGGATTAATAAAGAAGAATATAGTACTTTTAAGAGTGTTTTAGAGAAAGTTGAAGACAATATAGAAAGGATGACAGTATGATAAAACTATTTAAAAACTTAGAGAAGAAAGATCTATTAATTGCTTTAATCATTGTAATATTAGTAATATTCTCAGTATTTCTAGATTTAAAAATGCCAGAATATATGAGTGATATAACAGTACTTGTGCAAACTGATGGTAGTACAATGAAAGAAATATTGGTTGCTGGCGCTCACATGATGGCTTGTGCATTTGGTAGCTTGTTTTGTACGATAGTAGTTGGTTACTTTTCTTCATTATTATCGGCTAGATTTTCTAGAACAATTAGAAGAAAATTATTTGCTAAAGTTGAAGATTTTGGTTTAGCAGAAATTAAAAAGTTTCATACTAGTAGTTTAATAACACGTACAACTAATGATGTAACTCAAATAGAAATGTTGGTAGCTATGGGATTACAATTACTAATCAAGTCACCAGTAATGGCAGTTTGGGCTTTAATGAAGATAATTGGTAAGAGTGCAGCATTAAGTTCTGTTACGGCGATAGGTGTAGTAATAATAGTTATTACTAATTTGATAATTATAAGTATTGTTACACCAAGATTCGTTAAAATACAAAAACTTACAGATAATATAAATGGGGTAACTAGAGAAAATATTACTGGTATTAGAGTAATAAGGGCATTTAATGCAGAAAAGTTTGAACAAAAACGTTTTGATAATGTTAATGATAAATTAACGGGTATTCATTTAAAAATCACAAGAACTTTTGCTTTAATGGATCCAATAATGAATTTTGTGATGCATTTTCAACATCTAGCTATATATGTAGTTGGAGCAATACTAATTATGTCAGCTGGACTTTTTGATAAAATTACAATATTCAGTAATATGGTCGTTTTCTCTTCTTGGGGAATTCAAGTAATTATATCATTCTTAATGTTAACGATGATATTTATGATCTTACCACGTGCTAGAGTTTCAGCAATGCGTATAAATGAGGTGTTAGAAGAAGAAGTATCTGTTAAATCTGGTGGATTCTCTGGTAATACAGGTGAAAAAGGAACAGTTGAATTTAAAAATGTTAGTTTCAAATATCCAGATGCTGATGAATATGTCTTAAAAGATATATCATTTAAAGCTAATAAAGGAGAAACTGTAGCTTTTATAGGTTCTACTGGTTCAGGTAAATCAACTTTAATTAATTTAATACCAAGATTATATGATGTGACTGATGGAGAAGTATTAGTAGATGGAGTAAATGTTAAAGAATATAAATTAGAAGCATTAAATAATAAGATAGGTTATATACCACAAACGGCAGTAATGTTTACTGGATCTGTAAAAGAAAATGTAGCATATGGAGATAATGGTCGAGAAAAACCATCTTTAGATAAAATAAAAGGTGCTATTAGAGTAGCTCAAGCTAAAGAATTTGTGG
The DNA here is from genome assembly GCA_947305065.1 of uncultured Mycoplasmatota bacterium. Classification (GTDB taxonomy): domain Bacteria; phylum Bacillota_I; class Bacilli_A; order RF39; family UBA660; genus Coprovivens. The sequence goes on from CAMZCT010000004.1 coordinate 27,674, forward strand.
AAAAAATGGATGATAAATATGAAGCTCATATTGCTCGTGGAGGAACAAATGTATCTGGTGGTCAGAAACAAAGATTATCTATTGCTAGAGCAATAGCTAGAGATCCAGAAATTTATATATTTGATGATTCTTTCTCAGCATTAGATTATAAAACTGATGCTACACTTAGAAAAGAACTAAAAAAATATACTAAAGAAGCAACTAGTATGATTGTAGCTCAAAGAATAGGTACAATAATGAATGCTGATAAAATAGTAGTATTAGATAAAGGTAAATGTGTGGGGGTTGGAACACATAAAGAGTTACTTAAGACTTGTAAGGTGTATAAAGAAATAGCCTTATCACAACTTAGTGAGGAGGAATTAAATAATGCATAGACAAAGAGAAGTAGAAAAAGTAAATGATTTTAAAGGAACGGTATTACGTTTATTTAAAAACTTAGATAAATGGAGAATACCACTAATAATATCAATATTCTTGGCGATGTTGGCAGCTATATTATCTACTATTGGTCCTAACAAACTTGCTGATGTTACTGATGTAATTACAGGGGGAATTAAACCTCGTACAGAATATATAGAAAAGATAACGAAAGAAATATATCTAAATAGTAATTTAATGACTTTGAATGTTGATTATAAAGAATTAACTAAGAAAGATAAATTAGAATTAGTAAATGAATTTAAATTTGAAGGGGTAACAATTACTAAAGAAGATCAAGTAGTATTCTTAGATATTTTAAGTACAATGGATAAGGATAATGTTGATGAAAAATCTTTAGCTAAGTTAGATAAAGTACCTAAATCTATTAAAGGCTTTATTGAACCTAAAATGGATACACAAGAGCTTAGATATAGAGCAATAGTACTTGGAGTAATATATTTACTTAATTCCATATTTACATATGCTGAAGGAGTTATAATGGCATATGTAGGAATAGGTTATTCAAAGAAATTAAGAAAAGATATTAGTGGTAAAATAAATAGATTACCATTAAAATATTTTGATACTCATGAAACAGGAGATGTATTATCACGTGTTACAAATGATGTTGATACGATAGGTATTAATATGAGTAATGATATTACTTCTTTAGTAAGTAATGGAACTTTGTTCTTAGGTTCCATAGTTATGATGTTTGTTACTAATTATATAATGGCTTTAACTGCAATAGCTTCTAGTATACTTGGATTTATTTTGTCATTTATACTACTAAAAATAAGTCAAAAATATTTTGTAAGGCGTCAGAAAGAACTAGGAGATTTAAATGGTCATATAGAAGAAATATATTCTGGTCATAATGTAGTAAAAGCTTATAATGGTGAAAAAGAAGCAATGGAAGAATTTGATCGTATTAATAATAATCTTTATGATTGTAATAGAAAGAGTCAATTCTTATCGGGTATTATGCAACCAATTATGCATTTTATAGGTAATTTTGGTTATGTGGCTGTATGTGTTGTGGGAGCAATACTAGTTATGAATGGTAAAACAACTTTTGGAGTTATAGTAGCATTTATGATATATGTAAGATTATTTACAAATCCGTTGTCTAGAATAGCTCAAGCTATGACAACTTTACAGTCTATAGCAGCAGCTGGAGAACGTGTATTTGAATTTATGGATGAAGAAGAATTAAGTGATGAATCTAATTTAAATGAAAAACTATCTAGAAAAAAAGCTAAAGGAAATATTGAATTTAAAAATGTTAGATTCGGTTATAAAGAAGATAGAGTTATTATTAAGAACTTTAGTGCTGATGTTAAATCTGGTCAAAAAATAGCAATAGTTGGACCAACTGGTGCTGGTAAAACAACTATGGTAAACTTACTTATGAAGTTTTATGAAATAAATGATGGAGATATCTTGATTGATGGAAAATCTATTAAAGAATTAAAAAGAGAGAATATACATGATTTATTTGTAATGGTATTACAGGATACTTGGTTATTTGATGGAACTATTAAAGAAAATATTAAGTTTAATAGAAAAAATATCTCTGATGAAGAAATATGGGATGTATGTAAAGTAGTGGGAATAGATCATTTTATAAAAACTCTTCCTAATGGATTAGATTCTGACGTAGGAGATAACAATACGATATCTTCTGGACAGAAACAGTTATTAACTATTGCAAGAGGTATGTTAGAAAATGCCCCATTTCTAATCTTGGATGAAGCAACTAGTAATGTTGATACAAGAACAGAAGAATTAGTGCAAAAAGCAATGGATAAATTAACGGAAGGAAGAACTTCATTTATAATTGCACATAGATTATCAACAATCAAAAATGCAGATCTGATACTTGTTATGGATAATGGTAATATTATTGAACAAGGTACACATAATGAACTTATGAAGAAAAAAGATGGTTTCTATGCTAAATTATATAATAGTCAGTTCGAAATAAACTAAAGACTTTGGTCTTTAGTTTTTATTTTTGCTTATAAATAATATGTGTAGAAAAATATAAATAATTATGGTACTATTTTAGTGAGAGTGATAGTATATGGGTGAAAAAGAGTTTATTGATGGGGAAAGAGAGATAAGAAAAAAATATGATTTGTTATTATTAGTTGAATTATTAAATTTTTATTATAAGAATACAGATAGATTTGAAGTTAAGAATGTGGTTAATAGTTTACATGATGCGGTAATATATGACTATAAAGAAAAGGAAGAATTAATAGAAGAAGCTAAAAAGATAGTAAAGGAAAAATATGGTATAGAATTGGACTAAGAAAGTAAAAGTTGAACTTTCTTTTTTTTGTGATACAATATCTTTTGTCAGTGGTGAGAATATGAAAAATATTGATAGAATTAAACTATCTAATTTGATATATGACACTATTTTACATAGACAATGTGTGCTTAGAAGTGGTAAATATTTAGCTACAGAGTTATATAATAATGGTGAAATGGAGTTAGCTAATCAACTTATTGAGAATTGCTTAGTACATGATATATCAAAATTAGAAGATATAAGAGAATTTGCTGCTTTAGCTTCAATAATAGACCAAAAAAAAGATATGCAAGATATTAAACATGTATTAACTGATACGCAGAAGAGCATGATAGAGTTACATTGGGAGAATAATGCTCATCATCCTGAACATTATAATTCTCCTAATGAGATGCCGCATATTTTTTTACTAGAAATGGCTTGTGATTTACATGCTAGAAGTAAACAATGGAAAACAAATCCAGTAGAGTATTTAAGTTGCCAACAAGATATTAGATATCATTTTGATAATAGTCACTACACTTATTTAAATGATCATTTACGTATGTTAGAAGAAGCAGCTATAGATGATGGCTATATTGATATTTTCAATACTAATATTGGCTTATTATTTATATCTCAAGATCCGGTTGTTAAACATTTAGAAAACTTTTTTGATACTAGTTATTTAAGTAGAATAGAAACAGAAAGATTGTTATTGGATAAATCACCAAAATCTGATTTTTCATCTATTATATATACGATGAAACAAAAAGATACAGAAAAGACTATTGGGGAAATAACAATACTATGTAATGGTAAAATTTATTATATAATACCAAGTATTTATAGTAATCAAAACTATATTAAAGAAGTATTATTGAAATTTAAAGATATAATTAAAAGAAGAGAGTTATCTTTGGAAATAGGAAAAACAAATTTGTCAGATCAACAAATGGCTAATGAATTAGGCTTTATTCCTACAGAAGATTCTTTAGAAGGTATTAGAACTTATAAATTTATTAAAGAAAGTTAAAAGAAGTCAAATTAGACTTCTTTTATTTTGTCTCCTTGGTATATATCTCTTTTTTTCATTTCTTTATCTATATCATTTAATACAACGAATTTCTTTAATAACCAAGTTGGTTCTATTAGATCTTCTTTTTTAGGGTCACCGGTAATACGATGTATAACTATTTCTGGTTTTAAGTATTCTAACTGTTCACATACAATATCTATATATTCATCTTTAGTAAGTATATGAAAAGGATTAGAATTATAATAATCAGCTAAATCCGTATCTTTAATAATATGAAGCATATGAATTTTAATGCCGTCAATATTTAGTTTATTTAAGTATTTAACTGTTTCTATCATATCTTTTTTAGATTCATTCGGTAATCCATTAATAATATGAACAATTACTTTGATATTTCTTTTTTGTAATTCTTTTACAGCTTTTTCAAAATTAGTTAAATCATGACCTCTATTAATAAATTTTAAAGTTTTATTATGGATACTTTGTAATCCTAATTCGACAATTAAATCAGTTCTTTTATTTAAATCTTCTAAATAATCATAACATTCTTCTGATATAGCATCACTTCTAGTAGCTATATTTAAACCAACGACATTAGGGAGATTAATAATTGTTTCAAATTTTTCTTTTAGTACCTTAACAGGAGCATAAGTGTTAGTATTAGCTTGGAAATAACCTATATAATAACTATCTGGCCATTTATGCTCCATTATTTCTTTTATTTCGTTAAATTGGGTGATTAAATCTTTTTCTTGATTGCCAGCAAAATCTCCAGATCCTAATCTAGAACAAAAGATACAACCTTTACCATCTTTTATCTTATTAGGGCAGCTAAAACCAGCATTTAAGGAGACTTTAAAAGTCTTCTTACCATATTTATTTTTAAAATAGTAATTGAGTGTATGATATCTTTTATTATCTAAAGTATATTGAAACATAAAATCACCGATCTTATTATAATACATTATGAGGAATGATTCTATTGATACACTTGTATAAATAAATCTTTTTAAGTATAATATTTCTGTGAGTTTGCTCTTTTTGGGAGGTATTGACGTGGCAAAAAAGGTTAAAACACCATGGTATAAATATTATGATGGGGTAAAAGAACATTTAAATTATCCTAATATTTCTGTTTATAAATTATTAGAAACCACAGCAAATAAGCATTTAGATTCTATTAGTTATAATTATTATGGTAATAAAAAGAGCTATAGACAGTTCTTAGAACAAATAGATGAATGTGCAAGGTCATTTAAAGCAATGGGTGTAAAAAAAGGTGATGTAATATGCATTTGTATGCCAAATACTCCCGAAGCTTTGATTGCTTTTTATGCAGTGAATAAAGTTGGAGCAGTATCTAATATGATACATCCGCTATCATCAGAAAATGAGATTAAATACTTTATTAATCTAACACATAGTCAGTATATAGTTACAATTAATGTCTCTTTAAATAAAGTAATTAATATAGTAGAGGATACAGGACTTAAGAATATAATACTTGTTAGTCCAGCAGATTCAATGCCTACAACAATGAAAGTTGGATATAATCTTACTGTAGGTAGAAAACTAAAATTAAGTAAGAGTCCATTAGTTATAAAATGGAAAGATTTCATAAAAAAGGGTAAGGATTATAGTAGAAGAGTAACTGGTAATGGTTATACTGGTTCAGATTTAGCAGCCATATTATATAGTGGAGGAACTACTGGGTATCCAAAAGGTATTGAGTTAACAAATCTTAATTTTAATGCATTAGCTATTCAAAGTGTAGAAATGGTAGCAAATTTAGAACCAGAGGATAAAGTATTAGCAATAATGCCAGTATTCCATGGGTTTGGATTAGGAATATGTGTTCATTGTGTTCAATACTTTGGAGGTTGCAGTATATTACTACCACAGTTTAGTGCTAAGACATTTGTTAAATTAATTAAAAAATATAAACCTAATATTATTGCTGGAGTTCCAACATTATATGAAGCATTATTAAAGAGTGAAGGTTTAGAAAATATTGATTTGTCATTTTTAAGATTAGTAATATCAGGTGGAGATTCGTTATCGATTGAATTAAAGAAGAAAGTTGATAAATTTCTTCATGAGCATGGGGCTAATATACAAGTTAGAGAAGGATATGGTTTAACAGAGTGTGTTACAGGAAGTTGTTTAACACCATTAAATTATTATAGAGAAGGAAGTATAGGTATTCCTTATCCAGATACTTATTATAAAATAGTAAAAAAAGATACTATACAAGAATTACCATATGGTGAAGAAGGAGAAATATGTATAGCTGGTCCAACTGTTATGAGAGGATATTTAGGTGATCCAGTAGATACTAAAATTACTCTTAGAAAACATTATGATGGAATGACTTGGTTACATACAGGTGATTTAGGTTTTATGGATAAAGATGGTTTTGTTTATTTTAAACAAAGATTAAAGAGATTAATAGTTAGCTCAGGTTATTGTATATACCCACAATATATAGAGAATACTATAGATTCTCATCCAGATGTGTTAATGAGTTGTGTAATAGGGATACCACATCCTTATAAACAAGAAGTTGCCAAAGCATTTATTGTATTAAGACCAGGAGTGGAGCAGAGTGATGAAATACTTCAATCTATAAAAAAATTAGTAGAAGAAAAAATAGCTAAATATTCTTGGCCATATGAATATGAATTTAGAAAAGAATTACCTAAAACCCTTGTTGGGAAGGTTGCTTTTAAAGAATTAATGAAGGAAGAACAAGAAAAGAATTCAATTATTGAAAAATAATTGAATTTTTATTATGATAATTATGTGTTTTGTCTAAGTATTTCAATGGATAGAATAGTTCCCTCCGAAGGAGCTGATAGGGGTTCGATTCCCTTCTTAGACACCAAAATTAAATAACTAACTATTTAGTTATTTTTTTGTTATATTTTACATAGTAGGTGAAAGATATGAAAAAATTATTAATTTTATTATTATTTATTCCTTTCTAAAAAAATATACCATTGATGGTAATACATTTAAGGAACCTAATACTGTAGATAAATTGTATTAATTGTGTTTATAAGTGTATTATTAATTACTTATTTAAGGAAAAGGAAGGTATTTAGATATTAAGTCTAAATACTTTTTTTATTTGCTTTTTCATTAAACTAATAGTAAACTGAAGTTAGGAAGTATAAGGGAGTATTGGTTATGATTAAGTATTTTAAATATATAAAATATATATTGTTACTTGTTTTGATTATTATTCTTTTAATATATACAAATCATAGTAAGAAAGAAATTACTATAGATGAAGTGAATAATTTGATGATAATAGCTCATAAAGAAGATGGGCTTATTTGGGGTGGTAATAATCTTTTGAATGATAATTACTTAGTAGTATGTATAACTTGTAAGGAAAATGATAAAGATTTTATTAAAATAATGGATAAAACAAATAATTTGTATGTTTTATTGAATTATGATGAAGAAACTGATTTCTATGAAGAAAGAAATGTTTTAAATAGGGATTTAAGTAAGTATTTAAATATGAAAAATTGGGATAAAGTTGTTACTCATAATGAGGAAGGGGAATATGGTAGTAATCAGCATGTCATTATAAATAGTTATGTAAAAAAACTAATAAATAATAAAGATATTTTATACTATTTTAATAAATATTATACAAATGATAATCTTGAGGAAAACAGTTATTATTTTTATAAATTAGGTGGTAAAGATATAGATAAAAAAATAAAAATAATTGGTATGTTGAATGATTTGGAATATGTAAATGAGTTTAAACATATTATTCCATATGAAGAGTTTATTCCTTATGAAGAATGGAGGAATAAATATGAATAAGAAAGATATAAAAAATATTTGGTTATTAATAATATTTTTTATCTTGGTTTTAACAATCGTACTAAATGTAAAGTACAGGTTTGGGAATACAGCTAATTTTGTTAAAGAATTAGATGCTTTAATATCTATGAAGAAAAATTTCCTAGAAACAAAAAAAATAATTCCTACATTTATTAATGATGGAAAATTCTATATTAATTCTTATAATTTTATGAAGTATGGACTAGTTAATCCAATAGTTATTATTAGTTATTTTATAAATATTAATTTGGCAGATTATTATAGTATTGTCAGTATAATATCTATAGGAATAGGAATTATATTGTTATATAAGTTTTTATTTAATCAAGGTTTTAATAGATATAGTGTTTTATTGACTATAATGCTGTTAGTAGTAAGTACTAAGGTTTATACCATAATGTTTAACAGTATTATGGATTGTTTGGTATTTCCAATAGTTATTCTTTCTTTTATAGGAGCAAAGAATAGGTTAGAGAATAATAAGAGTTTCTTATTAAGTATAAGTATATTATTACTGAGTATTATCAATTATTTGTATGTAATACCAACCATTATTGGTTTAATAGTTTATGGTTTTTATCATTACTATGAGAATAATAAGAAGTTATTATTTAAGAAGTTCTTTTGGTATATTCTTTATTATATTATTCCTATTCTAGTTGGTTTATTATTATCTAGTTTTGTATTAATACCTGTAATAAATAATATTGATTGGGAAATAATTAATTATTTGAGTATTAGTTATGATATTAATATAATCATTATTTTAAGTATTATCTACGCTATATTTGGAAGTAAGAAGAATAGATTCTTAAGTATAATTCTATTATTCTTTTTAGTATTATTTAATAATTATTACATTGGTTATTTAGTATTACTTAGTTTAGTAGTTAATAATTTTATGGATGGTATTATTAAAAATAAAGTAGATTATAAAATATTATTACTAGGAGTATTAATTAGTCTTGTATGTTTATTAATAAATAGTAACAATCTTATTGTTATGATAATACTATTATTAAGTGTATTTATATATAAAGATACTAATAAAAAAGAATACTTGTTATTTATTATAATTATGTGTATTTTTGTTAATACTATATTAGGTAGCTTGAAAATGGATTTATATAATAAAGATTTTGTTGTTAATTATAATAGTGAAACTAATGTCTTATATAATATGTTGATTGGTCAAAGTAAAAGTAATAATGAAATGAGTGGTTATGATAAAGTAATTAATGATCAAGGAGAAATATATTATAAGAATAATGATGTCTTATATAAGGGGTTTGCAACTAATAATATAATTAGTTATGAAGATTATGAAAAGTTAAATGGATTAGCAAAACAAGAGGTAATGTTAACTAATATTGTGGCAGATACTAATAGTAGAAATGAATATGTATCTTATGTTAAAGATATTAATGTTAAAGAGAAAAAATATGATATTAGTGTGAAAGATGTAAGTAGATATATTTTCAAATTAGAAAAAAAAGACATGAATAAAATAATATATATAGAGTTTGAAGCATCAACTGATAATTGTGAGGATGGTAGAATTAAGATAAATAATGTTGATAACTATATAAGTTGTAAACAGGAGAAATATTCTTATACTATTAGTGATAAGAATACAGAAGAGATAGTAGTAACTATAAGTAAGGGAAAGTATAAGATTAAAAATATAAGAGCTTATAGTTTAGATTACGCTAGAGTTAATAATAGTAAAATTGAATTAGATGAGTTTGTAATATTACATAATAGTAGTAGTATTATTGGGAAGATACAGGCTTCTGGGGACGGATATTTTATGATAACTATTCCTTATGATCGAGGATATGAAGTAAAAGTAGATAATACTATTACTAAGTATGAAAAAGTAGATGGTAATTTTATAGGGGTTCCTATAAAGAAGGGTAAACATATTATAAGTATCAATTATGAAACTAAATATAGGTTAACAGCCTGGTTCTTCTCTTATTTAGGTTTTGTATTTATGTTCTTTATAAATTATATTGAGAAGAAAAGGAAATTTACGTAAATAGAACAATTAAAAGACGACATTAATAACATTATATGGCATAATGATAATAGTGAAGAAGGTGATGCTTTGGAAGCTAAATGCGTTTTTATTGATATAGATGATACTTTAAATCCTTCTAATAGTTTTACTAGTTCTTATACAAAAGACGTAATGAGAAGATTAAAAGAAAAAGGAATACTAGTAATAGTTGATACTGGCAGAAGTGCAAAGTATGCCATCGAAAAAGCTAAAGAAGCAAACTTATCTAACTATGTTATTAGTTCTAATGGTGCTGAAGTATATGATTATGTAAATGATATAGTGATTTTTGAACAATCTATTCCAGCTGAAACAGTAAAAAAAGTATATAGATACTGTCAAAGAATGGGATTAACGTTAATATTAAATACTTTAATAAATAGATATATCAATAAAAAAGATTATAAATATAATAATGAACCAGTAGAGTATTTTGATAATATAGATGAGGTATTAAACAATAACTCTGTTAATCAGTTGGTTATTTTATCTGATAATTATGATCGAATGTTAGTAATACCTAATATGTTTAAAGAGAAATTTCCTAATTTAAAAGTAGTTCATTCTTCTATGAGTTTAATAGAGGAGAGAAGAATAAAGAACAAAGAGTATTATCATGATTTGGTGTTGGAAAATACAGCTAAAAGTACTGGATTAGTAGAGATATTAGATTATTTAAATGTTAGTGTAGACGATGTCATAGCAGTAGGTAATGGTTATGATGATGTGTGTATGTTTGATGTTGTAGGTACATCAATAGCTGTAGGTAATGCTAATGATAAATTAAAAGAAGTAGCAACTTATATAGCGGAATCTGTAGATGATGATGGTGCAGCTAGAATGTTAGAACAGTTATTGTTAAAAGAGGATTAAATCTTAGTGGTTAATTCTCTTTTTATATGTTAAAATTAGATTAGGTGATAGATATGAAAACAAAACAAAAAGTTGATAGTTTTATTGGAGTTATATTCTTATTAGTTGGAGTATTATATTTGTTATTTCCTTTATATCATATCAATGATATTAAAAAGATTAATATAGTAATGTTTAGTATTATGGGAATAGTATCATTAGGACAGTTTATTATTAATAAAAAAAGTAAAGATTATACTGGATTATTAAATTTTATCGCTTGTTTATTATTTGTTATATTAATGTTTTCATTAGATGTAAGTAATCCGAAGGTACTAAGTACTTGTTTATTGATTTGGATAGCTTTAGAATCTATTATTAAGTTTAAAAAGAGTGATTATTATAATGATAGAAGAGATAGAATGTGGAAGATTAGTCTGGTTTTATTAGCTATTTTTATAGTAGGAGGAATATTGACTAGTATTAATTTACATTATGAAGCTGATGTTAAAATGGTTGTTATGGGATTTTTCATATTTATAGACGGAATACTAGAAATAGTAGATCCAGTAGTAAAAAGTTTGATATAGAGCTGTTAACAAAGCAGCTTTTTTTGTGCTATAATCTTAGGTAGGTGGCAATTATGAAATTAGTGAATGATTTTGGAGATTATAGATTAATTGATTTAGGAAATGGTATGAAGTTAGAAAAGTGGGGAAATGTAACTTTGTATCGACCTGATCCTCAAGTAATATGGAATAAAGAGATAGATTTGGATAAAGTCGATGCTATATATCATAGAAGTAATAAAGGTGGCGGTAATTGGGAAATTAAAAATAAGAATATTCCCGATAGATGGCAAGTTAAGTATCATGATTTAGTGTTCAATATAAAACTAATGGGATTTAAACATACAGGTTTATTTCCTGAGCAAGCTTATAATTGGAATACTATCATAGAAAAAATTAAAGAAGCTGATAGAAAAGTAAAGGTCCTTAATTTATTTGCTTATACAGGAGCCGCTTCTGTTGCGGCATTATCTGCTGGAGCAGAAGTAGTACATGTTGATTCGTCAAGAGGAATGGTTGATTGGGCGAAAGAAAATGTAGAATCTTCAGGTTTAGCTGATAAACCAATTAGATATCTGGTAGATGATGTTATAAAGTTTGTAAAAAGAGAAATTAGAAGGGGTAATAAATACGACATAATTTTAATGGACCCTCCTTCTTTTGGAAGAGGATCTAATGGTGAAGTATGGTCACTCGAGAATAATCTATATGAGTTGGTAGAATTGTGTACAGAATTATTAAGTGATAACCCAATAATGTTTTTAATTAATTCATATACAACAGGTATTTCTAAAACTATATTAGAAGATGTTTTATATTTAACTGTTAATAAGAAATATAAAGGTACAATTACTAGTGATGAGTTAGGTATTCCTTGTGAAAATAATTTAGTATTACCTTGTGGAATATATGCAAGATGGGAGAATAAACAATAGTTTATTCTTTTTTTAAAGGAAATAAGAATAAAAATGCTAAAGAATTATATAGAGGGATAAGTATTAGTGATAAGAATGTGTTTTAGTAAGGAGTATTTATGATAAGTTTAAAACACATTAGTAAAAAATATGGTAACAACTTAGTTTTAAATAATATTAATATAAAATTCAATAATAAAGAATTGGTCGCTATTTTGGGAGAATCTGGTAGCGGAAAGTCAACGCTATTAAATATAATTGGTGGGTTAGATAAATATGATTCTGGAGATTTAATTATTGATGGAATTAGTACTAAAAAATACAAAAACTCTGATTGGGATAATTATCGAGAACAGAAGGTGGGTTTTATATTTCAAAATTATAATTTAATTAGTCATTTAAATGTGCTAGACAATGTTAAAAGTTCTTTGATTTTTAGAAATAATAAAGAGAAAAATAATGCTTGTTTGGAAATAATTAAAAAGGTTGGAATGATTAATCTAATTAAAAGAAATGTTAATGACTTATCAGGAGGAGAGAAGCAAAGAGTTGCTATAGCAAGGGCTTTAGTTAAAGGGCCAGAAATATTATTGTGCGATGAACCAACTGGCGCCCTTGATTCAAAAAATGGTATAGAAATAATGAAGATTCTTAAAAGGATATCTAAAAATAGGTTGGTAATAGTTGTAACTCATAATGAAGAATTAGCAAATCAATATGCGGATAGAATAATAAGAATTAAAGATGGAACTGTTATTGAAGATTTTAGTGGTTTTACTGATTGTGATAAAAAGTATCTGTGTAAATGTTGTAAAAAGAATAAAATGTCTCTTAAAACGAGTGCTTTTTTATCACTAAATAATCTATTATCAAAAATGAAAAGAACGACTCTTATTTCTTTAGCAGCTAGTATGGGAATAATTGGGATATCACTAATATTAAGTTTATCTAATGGTGTAAAGGAATATATTGATAGGGAACAAAAGGAGACTTTTTCTAATTATCCGATTGAAATAAGGAAAGTAGATATTAATTATAATAATATTGATGAAATACAAACAGATAATATAAAGTGTTCTAAAAATACTATATGTACTAAAGATGATATTTCTAATAGTGATGAAATAATTGATTCGTTAGCAATAAAAGAAAATAATTTGATTAAGTTCAAAAAATTTTTAGATAGCAATAAAAAGATAAAGAATTACACAAATTATATTAATTATAATTATGATTTGGAATTGAATGTTTATGATAATAACTACACTCGTGTTAATCCGGCTAGTAAAACATTTAATAGTGATTTATTAGGGACCGATGATAACCTATTTAAAGAAATAAATAAAGTTGAAAAATTAGAATTATTAGCAGGGGATTATCCGAAAGAATATAATGATTTGGTTTTAGTTGTTGATAAGGATAATAAAATTAATATGTCTCTATTATATAATTTAGGTATTGAAAATATGGAAGAATTAAATAAGGCAATAAAAGATAAGAATATAAAGTTAAAAAATAGAGAATATTCATATAAAAGTATACTGGGACAAAGTTATAAGATAGTGCTTAATTCTGCATATTATGAAAAGAGTGATAATTACTGGAATAGAATTAATGATAATAAGTTAAAAGAAATAATAGATAAGTCAATAGATTTAAATATAGTAGGAATAGTTAGAAGTGATGTTAATAGTTCGTTTGTAGGTTATACTAGATTTTTAACTGATTATGTTATTAATAATAATAAAAAAAGTGAAATATATATGGAACAAGTTAATAATCCAGATATTGATATATTAACTAATAAAAACTTTAGTGGTGTTACATACGAAGAAAGACTAAGTAGTTTAGGAATTATAGATTATAATCAACCTAGTTCTATTGAACTATATCCAAATACTTTTGAAGCAAAGAGTAAGATTGAAGAATTAATTAATAATTATAATAAAAAACAAACAAAGGAGAATAAAATAAGTTATACAGATATATTAGGAGTTTTATTAGAAACGATTACATCTATTGTAAATATTATTTCTTATATATTAATTGCTTTAGTAGCAATATCATTAGTTGTTTCTAGTATAATGATTGCTATTATTACTCATATTAGTGTTTTAGAAAGAACTAAAGAAATAGGTGTTTTAAGAAGTTTAGGAGCAAGTAGAAGGGACGTTGTAACTTTATTCCTTGCAGAAAAACTAATAGAAGGAATACTAGCTGGTATTATAGGAATAATAATATCAAGATTATTAATAATTCCTTGCAATATTATAATTGAAAGGATCACAAAAATAAGTAATATTGCTAGTATGAATTATAGGAATACTTTATATCTATTATTAATAAGTATTGTAGTTACAATAATATCTGGTTTAATGCCGGCCTTCCATGCAGCTAAGATGTCCATAGTAGATGCGTTAAGAGACGATAATAATTAATACTAGACATTATATATTTATTATAATAAAATGTATTTTAGTTGAATTTAATAATTCAATATTGCTAGTTAACCTACACATCCTAGCATAAAAAAGGGAAGGAGAGAGATAAGATGAATATCGCTTTAGGTTTTGTTAATATTCTAGTGACTTTCTCATTAGTAGTATTAATAGAAAAATTATTTAAAAAGGAAGGATTAATTGTTTGGGTAAGTATAGCTGCTATTATAGCTAATCTAACTGTTTGTAAAATGATTGATGTGTTTAATTTTACTACTAGTTTAGGTAATGTAATATTTGCATCAACGTTTTTAGCTACAGATATATTATCAGAAAAATATAGCGCTAAAGATGCTAAAAAAGCAGTTTATTTAAGTATCTTTTCTAGTATTACATTTATAATTATTTCTCAATTAACATTATTATTTATACCTAGTAGTGAAGATGTGGTACAGGAAGCAATGAAAACTTTATTTGCAATTAATCTTCGAGTTAGTATAGCGTCTATGGGGATGTTCTTTATAGCTAATATGTTAGATATTTATATTTACAATAAGTTAAAAGAGAAAATACCTGGCAAGTTGTGGTTAAGAAATAATGTAGCAACAATATCTTGTAATTGTATAGAGAACTACTTCTTTAATACTTTAGCATTTATAGGAATATTCTCTATACCAACTATTATTTCTATAGCTACAACGACAACTATTATTGAAATAGTTATTGCTCTATGTGATACCCCGTTTATATACTTATCTAAAAAGTTAAAGTAAGATAATTGATTATTTTAATTATATGTGGTATATTATGGGCAATGTTGAAGGGGATAAACGTAGTAGTATCACTTACTAATAGAGACTTAGTGGTTGGTGGAAACTAAGAGTAAAATATTATTATTCCTACCCTGGAGTTGAATATGAAAATATTTCCGGTTAAACCCGTTAAAGTTAAAGAGTATATTAGGATGGTACCGTGCGTAAGCACTCCTTTGGTATCATCTTTTTTTGTTAGGAGATGAGAAATATGGGAAATAAAGCAATTACAGAAAGAGATAAAGACTTTGCACAATGGTATACAGATATTGTACGAGCAGCTAAATTGGCAGATTATACATCTGTAAAAGGATGTATTGCTATTGAGCCAAATGGTTATGCTATTTGGGAGAAAATCCAGGAAATTATGGATAAAAAATTTAAAGAATTAGGACACGTTAATGTTCAAATGCCTTTATTAATACCAGAAAATTTATTTAATCAAGAAAAAGAATTAATTAAGGGTTTTGCTCCTGAACTTGTTTGGGTAACTGAAGTAGGAAATGAAAAACTGGAAGAAAGATTTGCGATTCGTTCTACTTCTGAAACAGTTTTTTGTGATTATTATAAAAAGCATATTAACTCTTATAAAGATTTGCCTAAATTATATAATCAATGGTGTAACGTATTTAGATATGAAAAAGAAACAAGACCGTTTTTGAGATCTAGAGAATTTCTTTGGCAGGAAGGACATACAGTTCATGCAACTGCTGAAGAAGCTGAAGCTGAAGCTAAAAGAATGATGGATGTATATTTATGGTTTAATAGAGAAATTCTTGCTATTCCATCTATTTCTGGCAAAAAAACTGAGAAAGAAAAATTTGCTGGAGCAGAATATACAATTACTTGTGAAGACTTAATGTATAATGGAGTTTGTTTACAAGATGGAACTTCTCATTATTTTGGTCAAAAATTTTGCAAAGCCTACGATGTGAAATTTACTAATAGAGATAATAAAGAAGAATATGCCTATTATACAACTTGGGGTAAAACAACAAGAATGATTGCAGCAATTATCATGGTTCATGCCGATGATTATGGATTAGTACTTCCTCCAAGAATTGCTCCTAAGCAAGTTGTTATTATTCCAATTGGTAAAGATAATGAAGAGGTTGATTCATTAGTAAAAGAATTTAATACTAAACTAAATGAAAATAATATAACAAGTTATATTGATGATTCTGAAAAATCTCCTGGATTTAAATTTGCTGAAGCAGAAGTTAATGGTATCCCAGTTAGAATTGAAATAGGAGCTAGAGATTTAGCTAATGGGACAGTTACTGTTGCAAGACGTGATACAAGAGAGAAGATTGTTATTAAAAAAGAAGAATTAACTGTTCAGTATATTTCTGATTTACTAGAAATAATTCAAAAAGATATGTATCAAAAAGCTTTAGAAAGACAAAATAAACTAACATTCGAAGCTCATACTTATGAAGAAATGAAAGAAATAATTGATAAACAACCTGGTTTTATTCATGGCGATTGGTGTGGAAATGAAGAATGTGAAAATAAAATAAAAGAACTAAAAGGTTGTAAATCGAGATGTATCCTTGATGAAAAACTATTAACGGGAAAATGTGTATGTTGTGGTAAAGAAGCAAAACATCATGTAGTATGGGGAATACAATACTGATAAAGTTGAAAAATTTATAAAAGATGGCTTAAAATAAGTCATCTTTTTTGATATACTAATAATATGGTGATGATTATCATGAAAGAGTTATTTAATAGATTTTGTATATATTATTTAAACCATTTTGATAAAAGATACTATAAAAAAATAATTAAAGATGCTAAGAATGCTAAATTTAATTATGAAGAAATAGATAAAAATGCTAAAGAATATACTGATATATTGAAGAATAAATTAAGTGAATTTAATTATAAAGGTTTAAAAAAAGAAGTATACGAAATGATTAATAAGTATATAAAAATAAAAGATGATATGGATGAAGGGGATAAAAAAGTTTATTTAGAAATATTAAGTAGTCTTTGTAATATATATGGTATTAATCTTCGAGATGAACTGAAGGATTATGTAACAGAATTAATGAATCCAGAAGATGTATTTAAGGAATTGTTTAAGTGTTATATCGAAGATAAATCGAAAGAAGAAATAGAAAGAGTCAGAGTAAAATGTAAATCAGAATACTTTGCTGATGTTGATGAAAGAGCTAGTACGCTGGCTAAAGACACGAAAAAAATGTGTAAAAAGTATAATTATGTAATTAATAATAAAAATAGTATAAATGAAACTATTAACAATTATATAATGAATAAAGACGGTTATAGTAATAGTGAAAAAGGTGAAATATTAAAGACTTTAGCTTTAGTAGCAAATATATATGATATAAATCTTAAAGAAGAGATAGAAAAACGTTATAGAAACGAAAGAAAAGAGTTATCTTTTAAAGATGAAATCAATAACCCTTTAGATAATAATGCCTTGTTAATATCTTATTTATATCAGAGATATCACAATTGTAGTTTTAATATAAGAGAATTACAAATACCTAATTACTATAAAATAAAGAATAATAAAGATGATGATTATACAGAAACACAAGCTAAATTAATAAAGAAAATAATCACTATTTATTTGGATAAAATGAATAATTATGGTACTCAAGATATTAGTCCACTTTATATTAATACACTAAGTATTGATGATATGACAAGATTGGATGAAATAGAAGAGGAAGAAATATTAGCATTTATAGATTATGTTAATAAGAGAATAGAAGAAGATATTGTTCTTAGAAAATTAAATATTAGTGACGTTTTATATCATTTTTTAGTATTTTTAGTAAGAACTACAGATATTTATAACCCAAATATTGGGGGAGCAGATAAAAACTTGTTCTTATTGAATGATAATAAAGAAAATATCGCTATACATATTGGAACAGTGAATAATGAAAAAACCTTTAAATTTTTGGCAAGATATATTATCAAGTGTATTGAAAATAATGTTAGTTACAATATGAAAAATATTTTGGATGATAATCTTACTAGAGAAAGAACTATTTTATTGGCTAATAAAGATAATCTATATACTAAGTTATCTATATTAGATGAGATTGGGTGTGAAAGTGAAGATATAATTGATAGTTTTGATAAACCAATTATATCTAGTGCTACGTATGATAATAAATATTATGGAATAAGTGTTTATAAAGTTGGGGAATTAGAATATAATGATTTCTTTGATAATGTAGCTGAAGTAGCATACTATAGATTATTAGCTAAATTAGAAGTTAATAAAGTACATAATGAAGATAGTTTGAAATTGTTAAATAGTTTTTTAGCTTTAGATAAAGTAGAGGGGAATAATCCTCTAGAAGCAATATATGATGGTAATAGTTTTAATGATATTAAAGATGTAATTAATAGATATATTGTAGAAATAAGTAAGACTTTAGATATGTATATGGAATCTAGGGATAAAGTACAAATCTTAGTAAAAGAATTTGGTAAAAGTATGGGGTACATTGCTAGTATTTGTATGAATAACAAAAAAAGCAATAAGATCAATATTGCTTTAAGTGACAAGGAGTTTGATTAATAATAAAAACATCTATAAAATAAATAAATTAGATGTTATAATCATATAGTAGGTGATTGTTATATGGCATCAGCAATTATTCATTTGTGTATTGCAAAAGAAGTTAATAAAGTATTGGGAATGGATGAAAAGTTGTTGTTCTTGGGAACAATTGCTCCAGATATTTCTAAACAAATTGGTCAAAGTAAAGAGATAAGTCATTTTTTAGATCATTCTAATGAAGATGACATTCCTAATATAGATAGATTTTTAAAAAAATATGAAGCTGAGTTAGAGCATCCTTTTGAAATGGGATATTTTATTCATTTACTTACTGATAAATATTGGTATAGAGATTATGTTTATAATTATATAGAAAGATATGCTTCTGAAAGTGGAAAGAAAGATTTAACATATTCGGCTTTAAAACAATTAATATATGATGATTATACAAATATTAATATAGACTTAATTGACAAGTATGGATTGTCATTAGAATTATTCTATGAAGATTTTAAATATCCTAATAGTAAAATAACGGAAATACCTATGGATAAGTTGCCAATCATAGTTGAAAAAATGGGAATGATTATTCAAGAGAGTAAAGAGGAAAAGACATTTATTTTTGATACATATGATATAGTAAAGTTTATTGATGAAACTGTTAAATATATCATACGAGATATTCAAATATTAGGACTAAATAAGGTATCACAAGAGTGATACCTTTTTTTAACTTAAAATATGTAATAGAAAGATACTTAAGCCAATCAGTACAGCCGAAATAGTTATGAAGATAGATACGATATTTAAGTAACCAAAATTACCATCTTCTTCTCCTGTTTTATGAAGATTAGGATTGTTATAAGTTAGTACTTGTCCTTTATCAAAGCCCATAGATTCGTTATAAGTTTCTAATACAGCGTTGCACTTAGCAACTACCTCTTCTTCAACACTATTAAGACAATCTTTCATAAGTTGTAACGTTGTTACAGCTCCTTCAATGTTTTTTACCCTTGTTTCAATATTAGGATTATGGTCATTTATCATTTTTTTTGTATTTTCTAAAAAAATGTTGATTTTTCCTATATCTTCAACAGAAAAATTACCTTGGGATACAATAAGGGAAAATTCTTCATCATCGCTTAAAACGTTTTCAGTAGTATTATTTGCTGCTCTATTAGAGTCAGATATATTGCTTTTCACAGCGCTTTCACTATTTATACTTTCTTTTATTTCTTCTTTTGTAGTTGTCTCAGAAGATTTTTCTTCTTTAGTGTTTTCTAAAGCTTTAAATAGATTATCAGGAGTTAATTTTTCGTCAATGTCTCTAATAATCGTTTCTAAATCTATTTTATTAAGGTCGATGGTAACATTTCTAAATAAAAGATTAGTACCAACGATTTGTAAATCAGCGAATTGATTGGAATTGCTTAACGTTTGTATAATGATTTTATTCTTATCAAAATTATTCATAATCTCTACCTTCTTTATAGTTTAATAATAACATAAAAAAGAATATTTTAAAATAGAAAATATATGCTATAATACCATTGTGATTGTGATGAAAAAGGAATTGAATGAGGATTTTATCAGAAATCTTTCCAAAAAGAAGGGTGAACCTAAGTGGATGTTAGATTTTAGATTTAAATCTTATAAAAAATTTTTAGAATTAGATAATCCTAATTTTGGACCAAAAATAGATATAGATTTTTCCAAAATTAATTATTATAAATCGGATGTTAAGAAGATTACTGATGATTGGAAAAGGGTCAATTGTAGTATCAGAAATAGTTTTGATAAATTAGGAGTTATTGAAGCTGAAGAAAAATATTTAGGTGGAGTTACTAATCAATTTGAATCAGAAGTAGTTTATCATAATCAAAAGGTAGAAGACGGAGTTATTTTTACTTCGACTGATGAAGCTTTAAAGAAATATCCTGATTTGTTCAAACAATATTTTAATAGTTTGGTTAAGTATGATGAAAATAAATATACTGCTTTAAATGGGGCAGTATGGAGTGGTGGTTCATTTATCTATATTCCTAAAGGAGTAAAAGTAGATAGACCATTACAAAGTTATTTTCGTATTGAAACAGAATCGTTAGGGCAATTTGAAAGAACAATTATAATTGTTGATGAAGGAGCAGATTTATCTTATATAGAAGGATGTACTGCTACGCAATATAGTACAACAGCATTACATGCTGGAGTAGTTGAAATATTTGTTAAAGAGAATGGACATTGTCGTTATTCGACGATTCAAAACTGGTCTACAGATGTTTATAATTTAGTTACTAAAAGATCTATAGTAGAAAAGAATGCTATCATGGAATGGGTAGATGGTAATATTGGTAGTAAAGTAACGATGAAATATCCATCTTGTATATTAGTTGGTGAAGGAGCAACTGGAAATTCAATTTCTATTGCCTATGCTAAAGAAGGACAATTTTTAGATGCGGGTGCTAAGATGATTCATTTAGCTCCTAATACTAAAAGTAATATAGTTAGTAAATCTATTGCTGAAGCGGGAGGTACTAGTAATTATAGAGGAACAACAAGAATTACTAAGAATGCTATTAATTCTAAAGCCAGCGTTAAATGTGATACTATTATTTTAGATAGTATGAGTAAAAGTGATACTTTTCCTAAAAATATAGTTGGTAATTCTTCTTCTGTGTTAGAACATGAAGCAACTATATCAAAAGTATCTCAAGAGAAGATGTTTTATTTAACAAGTAAAGGTTTAAGTGAAAATGCTGCTAAAGAATTATTAATAATGGGATTTATAAGTGATTTTAAAAAAGAATTACCTATGGAATATGCTGTAGAGTTAAATAGGTTGTTAAAAGAATAAAAAAATTAAATATAGTAAAAAAAATTAAAGAAGACTTAAAATGATTTTTTGAGTCTTTTTTTGTGTTAGAAAAAGTTGTGCTTACTTACGAAATAGTTTTTTTGAACTTATTTAAATTTATAAACGTCTTTTTTCGTTGTTTGTTTTATTCTTCATCATTTGTTAGGATGACAAGCGAAAGGAGGGATGGAATGTTAAATCAAGTGATTTTAGTAGGAAGATTAACTACTGATCCACAAGCAGAAACAACTGATAATGGTAAGAAGTTTTCACATATTACACTGGCGGTTCCTAGGAGCTTTAAAAATTCTGATGGAATATATGAAACTGATTTTATTCGTTGTACACTTTTTAGTGCTATTGCAGCTAATACTTCTGATTATTGTAAGAAGGGAGATATAGTTGGTATAAAAGGACGATTACAAGTAAGTTCATATAATGATGAAAAGGGAAATACTAAATATTCTACAGATGTTATTGCTGAAAAAGTCACATTTTTGACTAGTAAAGCCAGTGAATTAAATGATGAAGAAGAAGAGGAATAAAAAGTAAATAATTGAATGTGTTATCACTAATCTTATATCTGTTATATCCCTTAAGAAATAACACATTCTTATCTTAGTTCAATTGTTCATTAGTTTTGCTCCCCTGTATAAACTAATTGTAAAAGGTTTAATCTGTTGTGATTAAACCTTTATCTATTGATGCTTTACAATTGATGTGTAAATAATTGTAGTTCATAAACCGCTATTTTTTAGGATGTTTTGAATAAATGTTTTTTAAATTTAGTAATTTCGCTTTTATTATTATTTTTATTGTGGTATTTTTCTTTTAAGGTAGAAGAGAAAAGGAGAGTTTTTTAATGAAAATTATTATGCTTGGTAATGATACCAAAGAAGAAATTGAGAAAAGGTTGCGTATAGTGGCAACGGCCGGGAATCTATCCCGTGCTGATGGGACGGTAACGCAAGTTTATGAAACTAATAATGATTATGAAAATAATCTAAGATTAGCTAGAGCTATAGTTGGGTATGGACATAAATCTATATCAGAACATGATTATTTGGTTTTTGCTTTAGAAGATGTTACTCCTATTGTAGAACAAACAATTATTGGATATAGATTAACGTCATTTACCATAAAATCTAGGAGAAATGTCGATTTTAGAAATGTCGGATTTTATACTCCTGATTTTAAAGATAACGATGGTAATATTGTTGAAAAAAATGCATATTTGCAAAATATTTATAAAAACTATATGAATAGTTTGTTTAAAAAATATGGTGAGTTGGTTGATGAGGGATTACCAGTAGAAGATTGCCGATATATATTACCTTATTCATATCACAGTAATATTATTATGGGTTGTGATGCCAACGAACTTTTAAATATGACAAGCGATATGTTATATGGTAAGATATCTAACATTTCTGAGATACATGAACTTGGTGAAAAGTTAGCAGAAATGATAATTACTAAAGCTCCATATTTGTCTAGAGCTTTGGATAAAGAAGCTAAAAAAGATTATTACGAAGATAAGTTGTCATTTTTAGATAAAGAAGTTCAAATAGATAATAATGATTACCAATTATTGAATGAAGTTAAAATGATTGACTATACAAATAATGCTGACTGGAAAGTGTTAGTTTTAGCTATGATGGCAAGATATCAATATAGTTATGAAAAAGCAGAAGAAACATTACGTGAATTATGTAAACAGGATCCAGAAACGGAAAGAAATATAATGCAAGCTATTATTCACAAAAAGAATCAAAGGGAATTAGAGCAAGTTATTTATTCATTTCAAATGCCTATATCACTCGCTGTTTTAACACATATTACAAGACACAGAATGCATTCTTTACTAGTTCCAGACTTTGTTCCAATGTGGAATTTAGATAACTTTATTACTCCAGAAAGTATTAAAACAAACCACAAAAATGAGTTTAATGATATATTTGCTAATAACAAAACTGTTAAAGATATGTTTAAAAGTTTTGGAATTAGAGATGAAGATTTGGTTTATTTCTATCTATCTGGTAATGCCTGCAATATTACAACGACTATGAATGCTAGAACTTTGGAATGGATTAGTAGAATGAGATGTTGTAATAAAGCCCAATGGGAAATAAGAGAATTAGCAAACCAAATGGTTGATTATGCTAAGGGTGTATCTCCTCTAATAGGCGAAGGTCTTGGACCAAATTGTAAAGTAAATGGTTTTTGCCCTGAAGGAAAAGATAGCTGCAAAGAAAGAGGAGTTGTAGTTTTCAAAAAAGAAATGAAATAGAAGCAAGTGCTTCTTTTTTCTTTTTGCTGCATAATTAAGATGGTGATGAGATTGATAAAGCATTCGAGCGGGTTGCTTTTCCATCTTCTAGTTATAAAATATAATGACATTTATATGTCATTTTTTCTTGGAAAAAGTTGTATTTTATAATACTTTTTGTTATAATTACCTAGACATAAGCCTTTATAATTTTTTTAGAAAAGAGATGAATTTTTTTGAGTAATATTAAGATATTTAGTCTTGGTGGACTAGATGAAATGGGTAAGAATTGTTATGTAATGGACATAGACAATGATATTTTTGTTTTTGATTGTGGAATAAAATATGCTAATGAAAATTTATATGGTATTGATTATATAATTCCTGATTTTGGATATTTAGTACAAAATAAAGATAGAATAAAGGGAGTTTTTTTAACACATGGTCACTATGAGAACATGGGTGCTATTAAAGAATTATTAATGGAAATACCAGATATTAATATTTATGCTACAAAATTTACAAAGTTTATTTTAACTAATGATGGAATAGATGGTAATAAGATTACAGAAATAAAGAAACATAAAAAGATTAATTTTGGAAAAGTTTCTATTTTTCCAATTAATGTTAGTCATTCAACACCAGATTCTGTAATGTATGTTGTTAACACTAGTGATGGTGCTATTGTTTATACTGGAGATTTTATTATTGATCCTAAAATGATGGATAATTATGCTATGGATTTAGGAAAGATCGCTTATGTCGGTAAACAGGGTGTGCTAGCACTATTGTGTGAATCTGTATTTTCTGAACATATTGGACATACTTCTCCTTCACATAGGTTGTTGGGATTCTTTAAAGATGTTATTAAACATACTGATAATAGATTGATTTTTTCAATATTACCAACTCATATTTATACGATTCAAGAGATATTTACTAGTGCGGAAAATACACACAGAAAAGTAGTAGTAATGGGTAAGAATTTACAAAATATTATTTCTTTCGCTAAGAAGGAAGGTTATTTAAAGTATAGTGATAACTTATTAGGAGATTTATCTAATATTGATGATAAAGATTCAATACTATTAATACAAGATAATAAAGAAGCCCCTTATGCTTCAATTAGTAAAATTATTAATAATTATGATAAGTTTATTAAATTAAAAAGTACTGATACTGTGGTATTTGCTGAACCAAAGTACGATAGTAATGAGAAGACGTTTGTTAAAATCGAAAATGATCTAGCTAGAAGTGGATGTGATGTAGTAAACGTACCAAAAGATAAAAACATATTACATCATGCTTCTTCAGAAGATTTAATGATAATGATAGATTTATTGAAACCTAAATACTATATTCCAGTCAAAGGTGAGTATAGATATATGGTTAACAATGCAAATATTGCTTCAGAGTTACAAATGCCTAGTGAGAACATTATTTTAAAACAAAACGGAGAAATAATGGAGTTTGAAAATGGTAAATATTTAATCGATAATCATAATAGGATAGAGATAAATGATATCTTAATTGATGGAAATAGTAGTGAAGATGTAGGGGAATTAGTTATAAAAGATAGGGAAATGTTATCTGAGAATGGTATTGTCTTAATTAGTGCCACTATTTCTAAGAAGGAAAAAATATTATTAGTTGGTCCAGAGGTAACTACTAGAGGATTTATTTATGTTAAGGATTCTATTGAAATGATTAACGAAATAAAAAGAATATCATTGGAAATAATCGAAAGAAATATAACTCCTAACTATGTTGATTACAATAATATTAAGAATGAAGTGCGAGAAGAATTGGGTAAATACTTATATCATGAGACAGAGTGTAAACCAATGATTATTGCGGTTATTCAAGAAGTTTAAAAAAGAAGTACTAGTGTACTTCTTTTTACATGGCCATTGCTATTCTTTGAGTTCTTATTTGAACAAGACTCATTAAAATATCATATGTTAAATCATCTAATGGGTATCCCATATATGAAATAGAAAAAGAAAAGTTTTTTCTTGGAGCAGCAATTTCTTCTATTGCTTGAGCTTGAGCATCTGATATAGATTCTGGCAAATAAAATAGTGCATCATTTCCTTCTGATTGGAATACTACCAAATTATTTGCGCTAGCTTCACAACCTGCTAAATAAGGTTGATTTGTAGGTTCTAGAGTTATTCCTAATTGGTTAGCAACTCTTATCGTAGCATCAGCGTGATGATTCAATGTACCATCTAGTTTTTCTTTTATTACTGTACCATCATCACCTATAGCAATTACTCCACGATCCTATTCGTACACTAATCCAGCATTACTTCGTGGGCTCCATCTAGTAACATTTGTTGGACCTGGTGTTTGCGCAGATCTTTGTTTAAAAATACTACTTAAACTTGTAGCTTTCACATATTTATCAATTTTATCTTTAATAAAATACTTTTCGTTAATATAATACTTTGTATCAATCATATTTGGATTATGGTCAGCCTCTTTATAATCTATTATATTTATTATATTATCTATACCTTGCTTATTAATCTTTTCTTCTATCATGTCATTATTTCTACTCATATTACTTCATCTCTAATAATATTGTATCATTTAAACATTTGTTGAGCAAGAAGACAAATTTATGATATAATATATTCTAGGAAGATGTGTAATAGAATAAAAAGGTGACTAGTATGTTTGGAAAAGTCGTTGAAGTAAATAAAAATTATGTAAGAATGATAAACGGAAGTAGTGTTTCTCAACCTAGTATTATGAATTATCATGTTGTTTTTGATGAAGATGATAGAAAAATAATAGGCGAGATAATTTCATGTGACGATAAATTCATTGATGTTAATCTAGTTGGTGAAATAAGAGAAGATTTATTTACTTCTGGTGTTCTTAAAAAACCTAGTTTCCAAAAACCATGTCGTATCATTGCTAAAAGTGAGTTGGAAATGCTGATAGGTAAACAAAATTATTTAGACCCAGATACATTACTAATAGGAAAATCTATAGTATATAAAGATTTTTTTGTTACAGCTAATGTTAATGATTTATTTGCTACTCATTTTGCAGTATTAGGTAATACTGGTTCTGGTAAAAGTTGTTGTGTAGCAAGATTGATACAAAATATAATTTTCCAAAATGCTAATGCTTATCCTTTGAATGCTCATTTAGTTATATTTGATGCTTTTGGTGAATATAATACAGCGTTTGCCAATATTAATAATGTAGAGGGATTGAACTTTAAATTCTATACTACAAATGTCGAAAATAATAATGGTAATCTAGTTAAGATTCCAGCATATTTCTTAGAAGTAGATGATTTAGCATTATTGCTTAATGCTAATGATTCTCAACAGTTACCAGTTATAGAAAAAGCTCTACAATTAGTTTATATATTTAAAAGTGATAGTGCTAGACAATATAAGAGTGATATAGTTGCTAAGAGTTTAATGGATATATTATCAAGTGGTAAACCATCACAACAAATAAGAGACCAAATAGTGGCGGTATTAACTACATACAATACACCAGATATTAATTTGGATACTCCAATTGTTCAACCAGGATATACTAGAACATTAAGACAATGTTTAAATATAGATAATCAAGGTAAAATGCCTGCATTAGGTTTGGTTATTGATAAGTTATCACAATTCAATAAAACTGATTTGGATAATATTGAAATAAGACATGACTATGTATATACATTAGAAGATATATATAATGCATTAGAGTTTGCATTAATTAGTGAAGGTGTTTTATCTTCTGATAAAGCATTTGATATAGCTAATACTTTAAAAGTAAGGTTACATAGTATAATTAATAGTGAGAAAAAAGAATATTTTGATGTACAAGAGTATATGACTAAAGATCAATTTATGATTGATTTCTTTACTACTTTTAACGATAAGAAAAAGGTATGTCAAATAATCAATATGAACTTTGCATACGTAGATGATAGATTTGCTAAAGTATTAACTAAGATTTATTCAAAGATGTTTTTTAATTTCTCAACAGAATTGCAAGAAAGAGCTTCTTTCCCAATTCATATAATATTAGAGGAAGCACACAGATATGTTCAAAACGATACAGACCTTGAGGTTATAGGGTATAACATATTTGACAGAATTACTAAAGAGGGTCGTAAATATGGTGTTATTTTAGGATTTATTACACAGAGACCTTCAGAATTATCAACTACCGCCTTGTCACAGTGTTCTAACTTTATAACACTTAGAATGTATCATCCAGATGATTTGAAAATTATTGGTTCAATAACATCGAATGTTTCAGCAGATAATCTAGAACAAATTAAAACCTTAAGACCTGGTATGGCGATGACATTTGGTACAGCATTTAAACTACCGGCAATATGTAGTATTGATTTACCAGATCCAATGCCACAAAGTACTAGTGTTGATATCGATAAGAGATGGTTTGGAAGATAAACAATTGTTTATCTTTTTTTATGATATAATTAGTTTATAGGAAGTGATATTATGATTAAACCAAGAAAATTAAATAAAGGAGATAAAGTTGCTATTATAACTTTGTCTAGAGGTTTATTAGGTATGCCTTTTATTAAGCATGAATTAGATTTGGGAATTAAAAGATTAAAAGATTATGGCTTAGAACCTGTTATTATGCCAAATTCATTAAAAAACATGGATTATGTAGCTGAACATCCTGAAGATAGAGCTAGTGATTTAAAACAAGCATTTTTAGACGAAAGTATTAAAGGAATTATATGTGCAATTGGTGGAGATGATACTTTTAAAACAATTCCATATTTAATGGAAGATGAGGAATTTATTGAAGCTGTTAAAAACAATCCCAAAATATTTGTAGGTTTTTCAGATACAACGAATAATCATTTGATGTTAAATAGAATAGGGTTAGAAACTTTCTATGGCCCTTGTTTCTTAGTGGATTTAGCGGAATTAGATAAAGAAATGTTACCATATACTAGAGAATATTTTGAAAAATTATTCTTAAATGAAGATAAATATGAAATTACTTCTAGTCCAATTTGGTACTATGATAGGGAAAGTTATTCAGAAGATCAATTAAATATACCTCGTGTTTCTAGTGAAGAAAAACATGGATATGAAGTATTAAATGGAAGAGGAAAAGTAACGGGAATATTATATGGTGGTTGTTTAGATAGTCTATATGATATTTATACTAGTGAACGATATGGAAATGAAAATGAAATATATACTAAATATAATATCTTACCTACTATGGATGAATGGAAAGAAAAAATATTGTTTATAGAAACTTCAGAAGAGAAAATGGCTCCTGAAAAATTAGAAGTAATATTAAATTATTTCAAAGAACAAAAAATATTAGAGTCAGTAAAAGGTATTATAGTTGGAAAGCCTGATGATGAACAATACTATGAAGAATATAAATCTGTGTATAAAAGAGTTTTTGCAGATTTAAAAACACCGGTTTTATATAATGTTAACTTTGGACATTCTGTTCCAAGAGCACTAATTCCTTATGGAGTTTTAGCAAGTGTAGATTATGATAAAAAGAAAATAGTTGTTGAAGAGCCAATTTTTGAAAAATAGTTAGTTAAAACATCTTATAATATATGTTTTTATTTGTGAAAATATAATATATAGGGCGATTGAAGAATGGATTATTTTATATTATAATTGTTTATAATAGAGGTGTGTCTTATGAAAAAAGGATTACTATTTGTTTTATTGTTGCTGCTAATACCTTTAAAAATACATGCTGCAACGCTTTTGGTTAGTGAGGATAGGAGACCAATTGTAGGGT
The DNA here is from genome assembly GCA_947305065.1 of uncultured Mycoplasmatota bacterium. Classification (GTDB taxonomy): domain Bacteria; phylum Bacillota_I; class Bacilli_A; order RF39; family UBA660; genus Coprovivens. The sequence continues at coordinate 57,403 of CAMZCT010000004.1, forward strand.
CAACTTTTGTTATAAATGCAAGTGTTGATTATGGTACTAATAAGCTGTTGACAGCTCATTACTTATTAACATATAATCCAGACTGTTTTAGTTTGGCATCTACTTCTTGGCCACAGGGTTCAGTTTCAATGCGTAACGAAGAGGGTAATATTTATATAGATAAAGAAGCTACGACACCAGCTTGGGAGACAGGAGCTTTTGTAATATTAACGTTTAGAGTTAATAAAGTATGTACAAGTGATTTTAAAATAGCTGATAATGGTGGAGCAACTAATCAACATGGTAAAAGTATTAAACAATCTTTCGTTACTTTGCCAATATCAACTGAGGAAAGTGCAACAAATAATCAATTGGGTTCTTTGGGAATAACAGCTCATACCTTAAATTCTACGTTTAATAAGAATGATAATAATTATTCAGCTACTGTTGCAGCAGATGTTAAAACTATTGATATTGTTGCTGTAAAAGGTGAAGCAAAACAAACAATAACTAGTAACGGAACAGTTAGTGTAGATGATAATGATAAGAATAAAATTCATATTTCGTATGATTTAGTTGCAGGTTTGAACAAGATTAGTATAAAAGTTACGGCAGAGAATGGTGCTAGTAATACATATATTTTAAAAGTTACTAGGGAAAGCGATGAAACTACAGAAGCAGATTTGAAAAGACTATCAGTTTCTAATACTAATATTAAGTATATGGATGGAAGAGATGTATATGAAGCTAGGGTAAATAGCTCTGTAGAAAACGTTTTTATAACTGCTGCTACTGTTGATCCAAAAGCGGAATTAATTGGTACGGGTACTAAGAAATTAATTGATGGAGAAAACGTATTCCGAGTTAGAGTTAAATCATCTAGTGGGAAGGAAAAAGAATATATTATTAAAATCATTAGAAGTGATGATTCATTAAATACTGAAGGTAGTAATAAAATTAAATCTTTAATGATAAATGGTGTAGTAATAGGGCAGATAGCTAAGAATACTTTAGTTGGTGTCGATGAGAGTGTTACTAGTTTAAAATTGGATATCGGTTTAGAGAGTGAAACTGCTGTATATTCTATAGAAGGAAATAAAAATTTTAAAGACGGATTAAATACTGTTATTATTACTGTTAGTGATGATAATGTAGATAGTAATTTATACTATATAAGAGTATATAAACAAAATGAAAACTATATTGTTATAAAAGATTTGAAAGAATTGACAACTCTTCCTTCATCAATAATTGTAAATAGAACTTCTAAAGATACTCATATTATTGAGAAACAATATAATACAATGGTTTCTAAGAGTAATAATAAAACAATTCTATATAATGTAGTAAATGATAATGGGGGATTACTATATCAAATCATACTAAGTAAAGGTATGGAAAATAAAGAAGATATAGATGCTACAATTATAAAAGATAAAGACAATCCTCTTGTTTATCATTCTAAAATAAGAGAAGGAGTACAATTAAGATTATATTTAGATACTGATGAGTTTAGTGATGGTGAAATAGTAAAAATATATTCTTATAATGAAGAAGGAAATTATGCGTTAGTTGGTAATGGTGCTACTATTGAAAATGGATATGTAGAGTTTACAACTAATGGAGATAATTATTATGTTTTTACTAAACAATTGTTAATTAAAGAAGAAGATAGCACTTTAAAACTATTAAAACAATTTAAAGATTATATTATATTTGGCATTGGCTTCGTAGTAATTATTATTATATTACTTTTACTTTCTAAGGTAAAAAAGAAGAAAAAGGTAGTAGAAAAGTAATAATAGTGATATAATTTAGTATATTTTTCGAAGGGATGGGGTAATATGACGATGAATGACGTTTTAAAGGTTATTAATAAGTATAATCCCGAAGAGATAGACAGAGTAAAGAAAGCTTATGAATTAGCTAGAGAATCCCATAAACATCAAAAAAGAGAAAGTGGAGAACCATATATCATACATCCTATTAACGTATGTATGAATCTTGCACAGTTATATGCTGATGGGGACTCACTATGTGCTGGTTTATTACATGATGTTGTAGAAGATACTGATTGTACACTAGAAATGATAGAAGAACAATTTGGCCCTTCTGTAGCTCATTTGGTAGATGGTGTTACGAAGATTAGCAATCTGCATTATAGTAGTAAAGATGAGGCTACAAATGCTAATATTAGAAGGCTTATAAATAGTTTAAATGATGATGTTAGAATAATAATTATTAAATTATGTGATAGATTACATAATATTAGAACTTTGGAATATAAAGCTCCTGAGAAAAGAGTAAGAAATGCTTATGAAACATTAAATATATTCGCACCTTTAGCATATTTTATAGGTATGTTCAGAATGAAATGTGAATTAGAAGATAAGTGTTTATATTATATAGATCAAGAAGCATATGAAAATATAAGAAAAATAAAGCAAGATGTAATGGCTGACTATGATAAATGTTTAAAAATGACTACTAAGGCTGTTAAAAAGATTTTGTCTGAACATAATATAGAATTTGAATTTAGACCTAAGATATTAAATGTTTATCATATATATCAAAAATTAAATAAAGGTTATAAAATTGCTGATATTCATGATATGGTTAATTATAAAATAATAGTTAATACTGAACAAGAATGTTATTTAACATTGGGCTTATTACATAAGTTATATACACCTATGAATAATAAGTTTAAAGATTATATAGCTTCACCAAAGACTAATAGATATAAGAGTTTACATACGACTGTTTTTGGTCCGGATAATCATATTATACAATTCCAAATAAAAACAAAACTAATGGATGATTTAAATACTTATGGTTTAACTGCTTATTGGCGTCAGTTAAGAGAAGATGGACGTGAAAAGATGCAAACCGAATTGATAAATCACTATCCATTCTTTAATGCTTTAAGAGAATTAAATCAAGCAGTAGAAAATGATACTGATTTTGTGGATAAGGTTAAACAAGAAATATTTACTAAAAATATTTATGTGTATACCCTTAGTGGAGAAATAGTAGAACTTCCATATGGATCTACTGTTATAGATTTTGCTTATAAACTACATACAGAAGTAGGTAATCATTTAAAGAAGGCGTTCATAAATGGTAAAGAAGTAAAACTTACAAGAGTATTAAATAATAAAGATAGAATTATGATTTTACAAAGTGAAAATGCTAAACCTAGAGAATCATGGCTAAATCATGTTGCTACTTTGAATGCTAAAAGAAAGATTAGAGATTATTTTAAAAATAAATAAGAGAAAGTTTTTTACTTTCTCTTTTGTAATTCTTCCTTTAAAGTGACAATATCAATTTCTTTAATTATTATATCTGCTAATTCTTCAGCAGTTTCTGTTCTTTTCTCTGATACATAATAATAATAAATATTGGCTAATCCACCAATTAAGAAACTATTATAGAAGTTTGGTTCGGCAGTTATTGCTCTAACAAATTCTTCTTTTACTAAGTTGTATAAATCAGCAGCAATGATTATTTCGGTTAGTTTTCTTTCTTTAACTAAAAGTGTAACTCCTTGTAGTATTCTTTCTTCAATTGAGCAGTTTGAACCTTTGTACTTAGCTATGTACTCATCGGTTTTCGTGTCAAGAATGTATTTTAATATTTCCTTTTTATCGTAGAATTGACGATAAAAAGTCATTCTTGAAACACCAGCTTTTTCAACGATATCGTTGATAGTGATATCTTCGTATTTTTTGTCTTTAAGTAAATATAAAAAGGCGTCAGAAATATACTTTCTTGATTTTTCAATTCTCGGCATAATGTTATAAAACCTCCCTTTTGTAACATAATCATCTATATGTTATATTAAAACTGTAAATTCTGCAAGTAAAAATTGAAAATTTATAGAAATTCTTGCATTTTGTTGGGATTTGTATTATTCTAATATCTCAGTTTAGGGGGGGATAATATGAAAAATGTTGATTTATTATGGATATTAATATTACTCCTTGTTACTTCTTGTATTATTTATTATAAGGATGATATTAGTCAGTTATTAGATGATAATAGGGTTAGTTATTCGGTAAATGAAGAAGATAATAATTATAAAACTGATAGTATCGTTAGTTATAGTAGTAATGAACAAATGAAAAAGGATAAGAAAGCTTTTATAACTGGTGAAAACCTTTATTTTAACGAAGAATATAATATATACTATACATATTTAAGCAGTGAGGGTAAAAAAATATATAATCAGGTTTATGCTAATGCTTTAGTTTATAATAAGACATTTACAACAGTTACTAAGATTAGTACAAATGAACTGAGTGATGTCATGGAAGCATTATTTAATGATCATCCTGAATTATTCTATTTAGATACTAATTACTCATATAAGTATAATAGTAATGGAATGTGTATAGAAATTACTTTAAATTATAATGATACTGTTAATAATATAGAATACAATAAAGATGTATTTGAAAAAGAAGTTAATAGAATTGTTAACGAAGCTAATAAATTAGCTAATGACTTTGAAAAAGAAAAATATGTGTATATGGCTTTGATTAATGAAGTTGATTATGATAAGAGTGCAAACTATAACCAGAGTGCATTTAGTGCTTTGGTAGTAGGGAAATCAGTATGTGCTGGTTATGCAAGAGCTTTTCAATTGATTATGCAAAGATTAAATATTCCTACTTATTATGTATTGGGATTTGCTAAAGAAGAACATGCTTGGAATATAGTTAAATTAAATGGAGGATATTATAATGTTGACTTAACTTGGGATGATACAGGAGGAGTTTATAAACACTTTAATTTAACTGATAGAGATATAGCAGTTACTCATGAAAGAAGAGGAATATCTAAGAACTTACCAAAATGTAATTATAGAATGGGTTGAATAATAACAACTTTTATAAAAAAGTTGTTATTTTTTTGCTATAATAATGAGCAGGTGGTTTATTTATGATTTATTGTTTATTAACGTTCATTTTTTGGGGGACGGCAGATTTATTTTATAAGTTAGGTAATAAAGAAGATAAAAAATATAATGAATTAGTAACAGGAATTATAGTAGGTATTGTTATGGGTATACATGCTACTGTTTATTTATTAATAAATCATTTATCAGTTAGTTTTATAGAAATGATTAAATATTTACCAGTTTCTTTATGTTATATAATAAGCATGATTGTAAGTTATCGTGGTTTTAGATATATAGAATTAACTTTAGCTAGTCCAATAGAAAACACATCCGGGGCGATTACTTCTTTATTTTTAATTATATTTTTTAAAGATAAATTACCACCACTAGCTTATTTAGCTATAATATTGGTATTTATTGGTATTTTAATGGTATCTATTTTAGAGAAAAAAGAAGGAAGAGCAATAAAGTTAAGAAAAATCAATTTCTTGATAATACTATTTCCTCTAATATATTGTTTATTGGATGGTATAGGAACCTTTTTAGATGCTGTATATTTAGATAAATTAAGTTTGATAAGTGAAGATAGCGCTTTACTTTGTTATGAATATACATTTCTAATATATGCTGTTATAGCTTTAATATTCTTGAAATTTAAGAAACAAAAAGTAAATTTATTTAAAGAAAGAGATAAAACGATAGCAGCTATATTAGAGACGGCAGGACAATTTTTCTATGTGTTTGCCATGAGTCATAATTCGACAATTGGAGCAACAATAGTAGGATCTTATTGTATATTATCGATGATACTATCTCGTATTTTCTTAAAAGAAAAGTTATCAGAACAAAAATATGTAGGTTTATTAATTGCAATATCAGGTTTGATATTACTAGCATTTTTAGATATTTAAGGACAATTAAACTGGTCCTTTTTTCTATTTAAAGGTATAATATTTATAGGGTGGATAAGTATGAATGAAAAAAATAATCGAATGAAAGAATTAATAGATTTATTAACTAAAGCAAGTGTAGCTTATTATCAGAATAGTGAACCAATTATGACTGATTTTGAATATGATAAGTTATATGATGAATTAGTAGAATTAGAGAAAGAGACTAATATGGTATTATCTAATAGTCCAACTATAAGAGTAGAGCCAGAAATACAAAGTTCTTTACAAACAATTGAACATCCAGCACCAATGTTATCTTTAGGTAAAACTAAAAGTGTTGACGATTTGGTAGATTTTATTGGGGATAAAGAAGGATTATTATCTTGGAAATTAGATGGTTTAACAATAGTATTGACTTATGAAGAGGGTAAACTAGTAAGTGGAGTTACAAGGGGTAATGGAATTATTGGCGAAATAGTAACAGAAAATGTTAAACAGTTTAAAAATATACCACTTACTATTCCATATAAAGGTCATCTAGTACTAAGAGGGGAAGCTATTATTAAGTATTCTGATTTTAATAAGATGAACGAAGAAATGGATGATTCTTCTCAATATAAGAATCCTCGTAATTTATGTAGTGGATCAGTAAGACAATTAGACAGTAAAATAACTGCCAAAAGAAATGTCAATTGTATAATCTTTGCGTTAATTGAAGCAGATGAAGAATTTAAATATAAGAGCGAAGGATTTGAATGGTTAAAAACATTAGGTTTTGAAACTGTAGAATATTATAAAGTAAATAGTACTAATATACCTGTTAAAGTATTAGAGTATAAAGCTAGAGTAGGAAGTTATGATATTCCTAGTGATGGCTTGGTATTAACTTTTGATGATATAGAATATGGTAATTCATTAGGTAGTACAGCAAAGGCACCAAGACATTCTATTGCTTTTAAGTGGCAAGATGAAACAGTAGAAACTACTTTATTAAAAGTAGATTGGATGGCTTCTAGAACAGGATTAATTAATCCAGTAGCTATCTTTGAACCAGTAGAAATAGAAGGAACTACTGTATCTAGAGCATCATTACATAATGTGTCAATCTTAAGAGGTTTAGAAATAGGTATAGGGGATAGAGTATTAGTATATAAAGCTAATATGATTATTCCGCAAATAGCAGAAAATATTACAAGAAGTAATACTCTAGTAATTCCGGAAAAATGTCCAGTATGTGGAGAAGAAACTAAAATAGTAACTAATAATGAAACTCATTATTTATACTGTCAAAATGATTTTTGTAGAGCAAAATTAATCAAAAGATTAAGTTTGTTTACAAGTAGAAATGCAATGGATATAGAAGGCATTAGTGATGCTATACTATCTAAATTAATAGCAGAAAATATTATTAAAGAATATAGTGATTTATATCATTTAGATAATTATAAAGATAAAATAGTTAACTTTGAAGGTTTTGGTGAAAAATCATATGATAATATGGTGGCTTCTATAGAAGGATCAAGAAAAGTAAAACTAGCTAATTTTATCTATGCACTAGGTATACCTGATATAGGTTTTTCTAGAGCTAAATTAATATGCGATGAATTGGATAATAAGATAGATAAATTAATGAATGTAACTGAAGAAGAGTTGGCTTCTATAGATGGTATAGGAGATGTAATAGCTAAGGAATGGATAAATACTTTTAGTAATGAGCAATTTAAAAAGGAATTAAATGATTTATTACAAGAAGTAACATTTACAGATGTACAAAGAGATAGTAGTAATTTAGTATTAAAAGGTAAAACATTTGTAATAACTGGTTCTTTAGAACACTATGAAAATAGAGATAAATTAGTAGAATATATTGAATCATTGGGAGGTAAAGCTTCATCTTCAGTATCAGCTAAAACTAGTTATTTAATAAATAATGATATAACTTCTTCATCTAGTAAGAATAAGAAAGCTAAAGAATTAGGTGTACCAATTATTACAGAAGAAGAATTTATTAATATGGTGAAATGATAATAGTGATGATTAATATTTATAAAGGAGAAAAATTATGGTTAAAGTAATAAGAAATGCAGTTAGAACATACTTAATAAAAGATAATAAAGTAGTAGTTATAAAATATAAAAAACATGATAATGGTTACTATGATATACCTGGTGGAAAAATTGAAGATGGGGAAACTCCAGAAGAAACTTCTATTAGAGAGTTTAAAGAAGAGACTGGAATAACTATAAAGAAACAACATTGTATAGGGCATAATACAGTTGAATATCCGGATAGAATATTTGAGTTTGATATTTTTGTTGCAGATGAATATTCTGGTGAGCCTCTTGAATTTGAAGAAAATGATTCAATGTGGATTAATATTGATGATTTATATAAAGAAGAAAAGTTATTTATGAGTATAGAAGCAATTAAATATTTAAAAGATAATATGAAGTTGAAAATTGAATGTGATAGCGATAATAATATATTAAATATAAATCTAAATTAAGCTGAATTAATCTAAATGATTTGGTCGAGAACAAAAAATGAGGTAAGTTATATGGAAATATATAGAGGCTATTATATATTCTGTTAAAGGTGGTAACTTAAATTATACTAATATATATGGTTATGATGATGACAATAGTAGGTGTTTAATTGAAAGAAAAGAGAATTGTTTAGAAGATATTTTTAATGTCGAAGGAAGGTATTATATTCTAGATAATAAAGACTTTGTGAAGCACGATGAAGTTGGCGTAGGAGAAAATGAATATGTTTCTACTAAATCAGTTAAGGTATTAAAGGAAGTTACAATACCTAATGTTTGGGATTATTTTAAAGAATTAGAGAAAAATGGAAAATTTAAAATATATAGATATCCATCACGACCTAAGAAATATCCTGTTGATGATAGTGATTTAATAGAATGTGCTATATCTATGTATTTGAATACTGATGATTTAGATGGGGCTTTTGATTTTCTAGAAAAGTATCATCCTGAATTAAAAGAACAAAATGATAAGATTAAAGAATATATTAAAACACATGGTAAAAAAGAAGTGGAAAATAAAATTAAATTTTTTAAATGAAGAAACGTTGGTATTGACTGCTAAACAGCAATAGAAGAGGTGAAGTATATGTCCAAAATATCTAAAAACATTAAAATGTTAGATATATTATCATCTGGGAAAATATACAGTTGTAAGAAGATGGCTGAAATGCTGGAAGTAAGTACAAGAACAGTTAGACAATATAAAGATGAATTAGAAAAAGAAGGATTATATATAGAGAATATAATGGGCAAAAATGGGGGATATAGACTTTGTTCCAAAGTTGAAATGCCGTCTATTTTATTTAATAAGAATGATATAGATATAATTGATTCGATAACTGATAAATTATCAAATGATGACAAAAATAAATTAGAGAATATTAAGGAAAAAATTAAAACTTACTGTAGATTAGTAAGTGATAAAGATAATATAAATGTTGAAGATAAAGATAAACTAGATATAATACAAGATGCGATTAATAATAGAAAAAAAATTACTATAGAATATTATAGTAAAGGAATTAAAAAAACAAGAGATATATTACCAATTCAAATATATGTATATGAAAATATGATTATGATAGTTGTTCATTATTCTGATGCTCCAAATGATATAAGACACTTGAATTTAAAAAGAATAGAAAAAATAATAATATAGCAAAAGTACTTCCTATATTGGTGTTTATAATGAATGTAGGAGGTAATTTTTATGTTAATAACGAAAAATGAGGAAAGCTTTTATACGTTGGATTTTGATCATGTTGCTCTTACTGTAAGAGACTTAAAAGAATCTATTTCTTTTTATAGTAAACTTGGCTATAAGTTAATAAACATATTCAATGATGATGATTATAATTGGGCAACCTTAGACTTAAATAATCATATATTAGAATTATTTGAGAAAAAAGTAAATAAGGAAGATAATATGGATCATATTGCCTATAGTTATAGTGATTTTGATGAAATAGAACAACTGATTAATAGTTTAGGATATAAAAAAGAGGAATTAGATATTTTTTACGGAGATTTGAATAGAGAAAGCTTTTGTATTAAGGATAACGATGGTAGAACAATTCAATTTATAAAAAAATAACGGCTATATAAAAGCAAATAAAAAAACACAAAATTTCAATAAATTATGTCTTTTTTTGCTATAATTGAATAGATGTGGAGTTATTCTAATATAAATTGATTGATATTAATTTAGTCTAACTATTGTAAAAAGAGGTGGCGGTTTAAATGAATAAAATATGGTATCACGGAAGCGATAAAAGAATAGATATTTTTAATCCTTATTCATTTGATTTAGGAAACTCTTTTCAAAAATTTGGTTGGAGCACATTTTGTTTTAAAGATTATAAGTATACTAAAGGATTTACTATAATGAGGTGCATTCAATGCTATTATGATGAAATAAAATCAGATGACAATAAAGAGTATTTGCATGAAAATAGATGTACATGGGATTTTGTTAATGAAAGACCTATTATAACTAAAGAAGGTTTGAATTTTGTTTTAGATAATATGATTGGCACAGAAATATTTATTCATTATTTTAATCCATCATTATTTAAGATAAAAGGTATTGGTAATGATGTTACACATGATGAATTTACTTTTAGAGATAAGAATGTGAAACCTATAAAAATAGATCAAATTGTTTTTTCAAAAGAATTGTTGGAACAAACCTTAATGGTTGTAGAAGATGTAAATAAATACAGAGATTATTTAGTTAAAATTTCTAATAATTATAATCGTGGTTTTCTATCATTATTTATTACATACGATTATACTTTGAATAGAACTGAAATAGAAAAAATAATTGTTGCGATAGATAAAGGAATTATAAAAATTGGTGATGATTTGTATGATTTCGTAGAAAAAAACGATGTAAAAATAAGAAAAATATCATTACTTAAAAGAATTTTGAAAAGTATATTAGGAATAATTAATAGAAAAATATTAAAAAAAAGATATTTAAACAAACTAAAAAAATATAATGAAAGTTTAAAAACAAATAAAATGAGTTAATCCAAATGAATGAAAATAAAGCTAATATTAGATGATATGGAGGACATATGATAGAACTAAAATATAAAAAAGTATATGATGCATTTATTGAACATTATAAAGATGTTCATCCTTGTCCATGGCATGAAATTAGTGAAGAAGAATTAAATAATATATATAATTCTTTGACTAGTAAGATGGATGTTAAAGATAAATATACATTCTTTTATATGATGAGTTATATTGTTAAGAGATTGAGTGGATTAGAAGATGCTCATACTGAGTATGAATTTGTGGAACCATTACCTATTAATTTTAAAATAATTGAAAATGAAATTCTTATTAATTATCCAGAAAAAGTAAAAGGAAGTACATTATTAGCGATTAATAATATAGATATGGATAGAATAGTAGAAGAATTAGAAGAAATAATAACTTATGGTACAGAAGGTAGAAGAAGAAGTAGGATAGAAGATTATTTGTTTAATAGAGTCGCTTTACTTAGTTTACCGAGTTTAAGAGGCAATAATAAGATTGTTTATAAAATACAAAAGTTAGATGGAAGTATAGAAGAGTTAGAGTTTGATAATGTTCAAAAATACCAAGAGGAAATGTTTGATATTGAAGAGTATTTTTTTGGTAATCCTGGGAAATATGAAATAAGAGATGATACTTTAATCTATAAACATTCCTCTGTGCAATCTCAATTTAGAGATGTGTTAAGTGAATCTATTCAAAGACTTCGTAATGAAGATTTATCTAATGTTAACAAAATAATAATTGATTTAAGAGGTAATTTTGGTGGGAATTCACAGTTAAATAAAGATCTTATTGAATTTTTACAAGAAAACTCTGATAAAGAATTATTAGTTTTAACTGATTATCGAGTTTTTTCAGCTGGTAGATATGCTTTAAATGATTTGTTGATGCTTGGTTGTACAACTATAGGTGAGGAGATAGGAACACCAATTAATTGTTTTGGGGAAACTAATCGAATAAAAAAAGATTATTATTCTTTTGCTTCTAGTAGTGCTTATTTTTATCCTGGTAAGGGTGGATTTAGAACAAAAAAGGATTTTCAAGAAAAAGTTACTGATGAATTAAGAAAACCTGATATTTTTAAACCTGATGAATATGTTAGTACTACTAAAGAGGATTATATAAATGGTGTAGATACAGTTTTAGAATATGCATTAAGTTATAGTAAAAATAACCTATTAAGTAAATAGGTTATTTTTGTTATAATGAGAATGAGAGAAGGTATGAAAATGTACATTACGGATTATTTAGAAAGATTTAAAGATAAAAAGATAAGATTATTTGTAGATATGGATGGGGTAGTAGCCGATTTTGATGTAGGTAAACCATATGATTATGATAAGAAAAGACCACTATTAACTAATATCGAAGTATTAAGAGAAATAGCTAAAAGAGATAATATAGAGATGTATATTTTAACTATTACGAGCTTGACAGTAGGTAGAGAAGAAAAGAATAAATGGTTAGACCAATATATGGAATTTATTAAGAAAGAAAAGAGATTCATTATATCTAGAGAAGAAAATAATAAAATAAGTAGTAGAGTATTAAAGAATAGATTCTTAAAAAAAGTTAAAAGAGATGATAGTGTAATAATAATGATAGATGATGATCCTTCTATTTTAGGTAAAATTAGACAAAGTAATCCAGATATATATTTATTAAAAGATACAGCATTAGTAAAGTAGATTGACTATGTTTTTTGATAGTGATAAGATTTTAGTATGAATAATAGGGAAATAGAAGATAAATTAGAAGCTTACAGACAAATGTTAGCTACAGGACAAATTGATGAAACTACTTTTAATAATATGGTTCAAAGAAATCTTGGTAGTGGTATTGATGTAAATAAAGCGAAGAGACCAAGAAAAAGTTTTGGACTATTATTAGTAGTTGTTTTGTTGTGTGTATTAGTATTTGCTTTATTTAAACTATTACATAATGATTCGGTACCTAGTAATGAACGAGAGTATGAATATGTAAATAGTTATAGTTCTATTGATGCTCCAATACAGACGAATTATACCGGTTCTACTACAATATATATTAGGGACATCCCTGTTAGAATGGATTATGTAGCTAATTATGAAGTGAGTGGTAGAGTAGTTGCTAAGGCATCTTATATAAGTAATGGTGTAGCTAATGAAGCAGCAAAAAATGATATAGCATTAGTTTGGGGAAAATTAGCAACAGATGAGTATTTAAAAATGTTTACTTTTAAAGCACCTGGTAATAGATTTGTATATTGGAAGACTACAGATATGGATTGGTATCGAGCACATACTAATGATAGTGAAATAATAAGTATGTATTCTAATAATCATTTAGTTACTACAGATGAGACTTTGAAGAACGATATAAAAAGTGTAAAAAAAGGGGATTATATAAGAATAAAGGGATATTTAGTTAATATGTACTGGGAAGAGAATAATAGTGATAGAACTTGGATTTCAAGTACAGTAAGAACTGATGATGGAGACGGAGCATGTGAAATAATATATGTAACGGATTTAAAATGGTTAAAAGAAGCTTAATTGTGTGATATAATTATTAAGATAATAGGAGTGGTAGTGTGGCTGGATTAGGAACGCATTTCAAAAGAAATTACGAAGATTGTATGTCTAAGAAACAAGCTATTTTTCAAGGGCAGTTTTATCGTATTACTATTTTGAGTGATTTGTTGGTTAGATTAGAGTTTTCAGATGAAGGGTATTTTGAAAACAGATTAACGGAATTAGTTAAATTTCGTAATTTTCCAGTGCCACAAATGAAAATAGATGAAAATGATAATTTTTTAGATATAACTACTAAATATTTCAATTTAAAATATGTAAAAGAAAAACCATTTGCAGGTAAGATAGCAGATAGTAATTTAAAGATAGTTTTACTAGATGGTGAGAATAAAGAATGGTATTATAATCATCCAGAAGTAAGAAATTATAGTGGTGTAGTAGGAGATATAGATAGAACTATTGATGAGAGTGAAGTAGATAACTTAAACAATGTTAAGACGATTAAGAAGAAATTAAAAGAAGTATTATACAGAGAAAAAGGATTATATTCTCCAGATGGATTTGCTTCTATCGATGATTCTAAATCTAATTTTATAGATGAAGATGGTATGATTGTATACAATGATAAGAATAGAATCGATATTTATGTGTTTATGTATAATAGGGATTTTGGTAACTGTTTAAAAGATTATTATACGTTAACTGGTATGCCACCTTTGATACCAAGGTATGCATTAGGTATTTGGTGGAATAAGAATGAGTATTATTCTTTTGAAGATATAAAAAGATTATTAGTGGCTTTTAATAAGTATCGTATACCTTTAAGTGTTTTATTACTTGGTGATGATTGGCATTTAAAAGATAAGAATAATCTAACAAGATTTACTTCTGGTTTTACTTTTAATAGGGAATTGTTTCCAAAACCAAAAGAGTTTGTAGATTATTTACATGATAGAGGGGTAAGTATAGGTTTAAATATTGACCCTAGTGATGGTATTTATCCACACGAACCTAGATATGATGATATAGCTAAAGAACTTGGTATTAGTGATAAACAAACTATACCGTTTAATGTTTTTGATAGAACTTTGTTATTGAGTTATTTTAAATTTTTAATAGATCCGTTGTATGAAATCGGTATAGATTTCTTTTGGATAAATTATAAGAAGATAAAGGATAGAACAAGTCAAAGCATTCTAAACTATTATCATTTTAATGATTTTAAAAAAATGGAAGGTTTAAGACCATTAATTTTGGCTAAACCAAGTAAATATGCAATGCATAATTATCCTGTTCACTATAGTGGTGAAACGATTGTTTCTTGGAATTCGTTAAAGGATTTACCGTATTATAATAGTACTTCATCTAATATTGGTATGACTTGGTGGAGTCATGATATAGGTGGGTATAAAGACGGTGTTGAGGATTCTGAGCTGTATATAAGATATGTTCAGTATGGTACTTATAGTCCAATATTTAGATTTGCAGCAAAATATGGTTTCTATTATAAGAGAGAGCCTTGGAGATGGGATGTTAAGACTTTAGGAATTGTTAGAGATTATTGTTTGTTAAGACATAGATTAATACCATATTTGTATAGCGAAGCTTATAAATATCATGTAATAGGTTTACCAATAATACAACCATTATATTATCAATATCCAGCTATATATGATGAAGTTGATTATAAGAATGAATATTATTTCGGTACTGAGTTATTTGTAGCTCCGATTACTAAACCTAAAGATAAGATTATGAACAGATCTGTAGAAAGAATATTCTTGCCTGAAGGAACCTGGTATGATTTTAAAACCGGTAAAAAATATCTTGGTAATAAAAGATATAATTTGTTTTATAAAGATGAAGATTATCCAGTATTTGCTAAGAGTGGGTCAATTATTTGTTTAGCGGATTTGGAACAGAATTTAAATTCTACTAAGTCTCCTGAAACTATGGAAATACATATTTTCCCTGGAAAGAGTAATTCTTATAATCTTTATGAAGATGATGGATATAGTAATCTATATGAACAAGGTTATTATATTTTGACAAAAATAGATTATAATTATATGCAGAATAACTATACCGTTATTATTAGAGCTTTGGAAGGGAAAACTGGTATTATACCAGCTAATAGAAATTATCGTATTAGATTTAGGAATACGAGAGAAGCTAATGATGTTATAGTATACATTGGTAAAAATCAAGTTAATAGTGTTTCTTATGTAGATGATACTGATTTTGTTGTAGAAATAAATAATGTACCAACTACTGAACAGTTGACAATTAATTGTAAAGGAAAAGACATAGAAATTGATGCTGTTAGACTTATTAACGAAGATATTGATTCCATTATTTCTGATTTACAAATTAAGACTAGTATTAAAGAAGAATTGGCAAATATAATATTCTCTGAGATGACAATTGATAAAAAAAGAATAGAAATTAAAAAATTGAAAAAAATGGGATTAGATGATAAATTCATTAAGATGTTTAGAGATTTATTGAAATATATGGGACAGATTTAGATTTGCAAAAATGTAATCTTTATAATATAATAACTGCAGTGAGGTGATATTATGGCAGATGGCAATCACAGCATGGGCTCTTATTCTGAACCCAAATCAACGGTGCATCATGGACCATTTGGTGGACCAGGTTGGATTAGACCTGTAGTGTATATTCCAAGAAAACTTAGGGGTGCAGGAGATCCTCCGCTATCTGGAACATTCGTTAGATCACCGTTTGCTGGTATGTCTCGTAATCAAGCGGGAAAAACCTTTAGACAAACTTATGAAGAGACTTACGCTTATGTAAAAGCGAAACATAAATGGTTTGGTAAAACAATGCTGGACGTTTGGGCTAAATTAGCGGCTATTCCTAGACATTTATTACGTCATAGTATTAGTACGACAGCTTATAGTCCAACACATGTAGCACAACTTGAAAGTGAATATAAAAATAAATTATAGAATGTTGAAAAATGAGTAGTAACTTATGATTCTTTTATAGAGAGTTTATGGTTGGTGAAAATAAACAGAGATAGTAAGTGAACTTGCATTTGGAGTTTAGAGGGTAATTCCTATATAAATTTAGAGCTAGTTTATCTAGAAATTAAGGTGGTACCACGGCATTTTCGTCCTTATGATGAAAGTGTCTTTTTTTTGGAGGGATATTATGTTTTACTTTTTATTATTTATAATTGTTTTTTTGGTAATTTACCTGGTTTTTCACCTTGTTTTTGAGGATGCCCTCAGAAGAGATAAGAAAAATATTAAAGAAATTGAAATAGCAAAAAAGCTATTTGACTTAGATGAAAAGAAAATTGATAATAAAAAACTACTAAATGATGTTTCTCTTATTAATGCTTTTATTGTAGCTGTTACATTTACAATAGTTGATTTTATTGGATTAGAGAAAGTTTATTGGTTAGTAGTTGCTTTAGCAATAATAGTGGCACTTATCTATTCTTGTTATTCTATTTACGGGAAGATATTGCATAAGAAATGGGGAAAAGATAAAAATGACGAAGAATTATGATTTTAAAAAAATAGAGGAAAAATGGCAAAAGTATTGGAAAGAAAACAATTCTTTTGCTACAGATATATGGGACTTTTCTAAGCCCAAATACTATGTTTTAGATATGTTTCCTTATCCATCAGGAGTTGGATTACATGCAGGTCATGTAGAAGGTTATACTGCTACAGACATAGTATCAAGAATGAAAAGGATGCAAGGTTTTAATGTATTGCATCCAATGGGATATGATTCATTTGGTTTACCTGCTGAACAATATGCGATTCAAACTGGTAACCATCCTAGTAAATTTACTGAAAAAAATATTGAATATTTTAGTAATCAATTAAATAGTTTGGGATTTGACTATGATTGGTCAAAGATGGTATCAACTAGTGATCCAAAGTATTATAAATGGACACAGTGGATTTTTAAACAATTGTATAAAGATGGTTATGCTAAATATTTAGATATGCCTGTTAACTGGTGTGAAGAATTGGGAACAGTTTTGTCTAATGATGAAGTAATAGATGGTAAATCTGAACGTGGAGGATATCCTGTTATTAGAAAAAATATGAAGCAATTATGTATTGATCAACCTAAATTTGCTGAGAGATTGTTGGAAGGATTAAATGAAATTGATTGGCCAGAGTCTACTAAGGAGATGCAAAGAAATTGGATAGGTAAAAGTATAGGAGCTCATGTTGATTTTAAAATTAAAGGAACTAAAGATTCTTTTACTGTATTTACAACTAGGTGTGATACTTTATTTGGAGCTACATATTGTGTTTTATCTCCAGAACATGAGTTAGTGGATAAAATAACTACTAAAGAGCAAAAGAAAGAAGTAGAAAAGTATAAAAAGGTAGCCGCTAGTAAGTCTGACTTAGAAAGAACGGAATTAAATAAAGATAAAACAGGTGTTTTTACAGGGGCTTATGCAATTAATCCAGTTAATAATGAAGAAATACCTATTTGGATTAGTGATTATGTATTAGCAACTTATGGAACAGGTGCTATTATGGCTGTTCCTGCTCATGATGATAGAGATTATGAGTTTGCTATTAAGTATAATATTCCAATTGTTCAAGTGTTGGAAGAAGTTTCTGGGGAGCCTCATGAAAATGAGTTGAATAAGACTTCTATCGTGGCAGTTGTTTATGATGAAAAAGAAGATAAGTTCTTGACACTTAATTGGCATGATAAAGGTGGCAGATGCTTTATTGGAGGAACTATTCATGATGGTGAAGATCCAGTAGAATGTGCGAAAAGAGAAATTGAAGAAGAAACTGGTTATTATGACTTAGAATTAGTTAGTGAATTACCTAAGATTTTCCACCATTATTATGCTTATTCTAAGGGTAAGTATTATAATACTGAATCTACGGGTTTTTACTTTAAGTTAAAGTCTGATAAGCGTAATCCTCAACATTTAGATGATGATGAAATATTTGATGTAGAATGGGTATCTCGTGAACAAATTGATGAAGTTAAAGATGCTCTACACCATAGAACTTATGAATACGCTATGAATCCTGGAGCAATGATTGGTGATGGAACTCATATCAATTCAGAGTTCTTAGATGGAATGAATAAACAAGAAGCAATAGATTCTATGATTGCTTGGTTAGAGAAAAAGAAAAAAGGATGTAGAAAAGTTAATTATAAGTTTAGAGAGTGGATATTTGCTAGACAAAGATATTGGGGAGAACCAGTTCCAATTGTGCATTTAGATAATGGGGAAGAATATATTTTACCTGATGAAGAATTACCATTAGTATTACCAGAGTTAGAAGATTATAAAGGACACAATGGTAAAGCACCATTAGAGAATGCTGAAGATTGGAAACAATATAATCAAAATGGAGTAAAAGGTACTAGAGAGACTTCTACTATGCCTGGTAGTGCGGGTTCTAGTTGGTATTTTTTAAGATATATAGATCCAGATAATGACAAAGAATTTGCTAATCAAGAGTTGTTAAAACATTGGTTACCAGTAGATTTATATATGGGTGGTCCAGAACATGCAGTAGGACACTTGATGTATTCTAGAATTTGGAATAATTATTTGTATGATAAAGGATTATCACCAGTTAAAGAACCATTCAAAAAATTAGTTCATCAAGGAATGATATTAGGTGAGAATGGTATTAAGATGGGTAAAAGATATCCAGAATATGCAATAGATCCAATGGACATTTGCAAAGAGTATGGTGCAGATACATTGAGATTATATGAAATGTTTATGGGACCAATTGAGGCTTCAAAACCATGGAGTATGGCTGGTGTTGAAGGAGCTAAGAAATTCTTAGATAGAATTTGGCGTTTGTTCTATGATGGAGTAGTTGAAATAGCTGACAAAGAAAATAAGAATTTAGAAAATGTGTATCATACAACAGTAAAAAAAGTTACTAATGATATTGAAAATTTATCATTTAATACAGCAATTAGTGCTTTAATGATATTTATTAATGCTGTTTATAAAGAAAAAGTATTACCAAAAGAATATGCGATTGGTTTTATAAAATTATTGTATCCAATTGCTCCTCATATAAGTGAAGAAATATATGCTGATGTTTTAGGTATTGATGGTAGTTTAGTTCATGCAGAATGGCCAAAATATGATGAAGAAAAGACTGTGTTGGATGAAAAAACTATAGGTGTTCAAGTAAACGGTAAAGTAAGAGGAGAAATAACAATTGGCATAGACGAAGATGAAGAATCTATTAAAGAAAAAGCTTTACAAGAAGAGAATGTTAAAAGATTCTTAGATGGTAAGGAAATAGTAAAAGTTATTGTTATAAAGGGTAGAATTGTAAACATTGTTGTGAAATGATGAACTTTTAACAAAAAATGATATTAGTATGTTAATATTGTCAGTGGAGACTGGTCTTCTACGTACTTTTATGAATTGGGATAAATGTATTGAGATAATGGCATTTAATATTTAGGACTTTTTAAGGAATAATCCGCAAGAATTATTCCTTTTTTTTGTGAAATATGGTATGATTAATAATGAATAATAATATATAGAATAGAGGTGAAGAGATGCTTAGATTAAAACTAAAAAATAAGTTTAGAAAAATATCTAGAAAAAGAATTATAACATTCTTAGCTATATTTGTTATTCTAAGTATTTCTGTAATCTCTGTATATAGATTATATGCAACTTTTGTTGATGCTGACGACTATAATTCTTCTACGGTTGGAGATACTACTGTTTATGTTAATCAACTAGATCAAGATAAGTATTATTATCTAGGATTGAATTATACTCATATTTCAAATACTTCATTGCCAACTGGTACTAATCAAGGTTTATACAGTGAAAGTAACTTAGTTCCAGTAACTGTAAACTATAGTGGTGTTGATATTAATGATAGTACTTTAGTGGGTAAGGTTTCGCCAACTGAAGCTCAAACACAATATACTTATTACAAGTATTATCCAGTATCAAATGGTAAAATTGAAATAGAGTTACCTGATAATCTTTTCTCTTTGAGACCTCTTGGAAAGGGATTCCAAGGTTGGGCAACGACATATACTGGTACTGTTTTAAGATTGGATAGAAAAACTTATACTAGATATGCTACTATTCCTGTTAGTAGTACAGATCCAATTGAAATAACATTTAATGCTATTTGGGGCCCTGCTGTTTATAAGGTTGGTGCCGCTTCTTTAATTAGTGAATTTAATCCTTACTTAATGGTAAGAAAACAAGATAAACAGATAGGTACACAAGATGATATTGTACCTGGTGTTACTTATGAATATGAATTTACTCCTGGGGAATTGTATTTAGAAAGACATTCAGTTACAGCAGGTAGAAATGCTTTAACTTTCTCTGGTTATTACAATGATAATGGTGGTGCTAATTACACTAATACTAATAATCATTCATGCCCTAGATATACAACGTGTAATTATTATTTACCTACTGAGGATTTGAATTATAACCCTTCTAAAACATATTATTATGGTGAAAGAGTTTCTGGTAATATATATCATATAACTCAATTAACAAATGCTCATTTAAGTCCAATAATTGGGTTCCAACCAATTGCTGATGGCACTAATATGACTGGTTATTACTTTAAGAAAGACGTTGGAACTGATGATACAAGTCTTTACTATGATAGAAATGGAATATCATGTGCTACATCTAATAATAGCTGTTCTAATGGTAATACTTATAAGTTAGTACAACCCGGTGATGATGAAGCTATTTATTATGGAGATTCTGTTGATGAATTTGATAATGTAATTCCTGGACTTGATCCTGCTGATTATTATTATTTGGTTACAAGAGATACCAATATTATGGTTTTAACGGCCAATACAAATGCTTCAGCGTTAGCTGGTTTAAATGTTCCATTTACTGTAACTACAAGTAATCAGTCACAGAATAGTAATAGTACTGCAATTCCTAATAATGTTACTATAGCTGGTGGTTATAGATTAATTGCTGGAAATGATATGACTGTTGAAAATGTTAACTTTAACTATACTGTACCAAGAGGTAGTGCTGATAATAGTGAAACGATTGGTACTGGAGATAATGGTATATACGCTAATTTCCATAATTTTAAGTTAGGTCGTAATGTTAAGAATTCAGCTAATGCATTAACAAGAATTACAGAAGGATTCTTTGGTGGTGATTATGATTCTACTGCCGTTAACTCATATCAGACTTTTAAAGTAATAATTGAATCTGGTGTGTTTAGATACTTTGTTGGTGGTGGAGCATCTGCTAAGAATTACTATTTGTATGAAAAAGTAATTATGGGTAATGATTATGATTTAGCAAATGATGAAGATAATACTAAGTTGCGTTTCTATTTTTGTACCATAGCAGTATATAGAGGAAACTTAAGAAGTGAGAATTTAACACAAACTAACGTGGCGTTTACTATTAAGAGTGGTAGTTATGGTAAAACTAATACCGGTGCTTATGATACTAACTATGACCGTGGAGTTTATGTTGGTTGTCGTGGTTATGCTGATGACTATGGATTAAAATCCTTGAAGATGGAGGGTGGAGACATCAATGTTATAAATGGTGGTCCAGGTAATGATTCTTCTGTCGAAGGTAAAAATGTTATTCACATTAGTATAGCTGGCGGAAAAGTAAGAAGTGTATTTGGTGGAGCTGGTCGAAGTCCTGCTTATGGTAATCGAATTATCCAAGTAACGGGTGGAACAGTTTTAAATAATGTATTTGGTGGAAGTAATAGTTCAAGTAGTGACTCTTCTGGTACAGATGGAAAATTGTATGGAGATACTATGTTATACTTCGGTGGCCATGCTACCATTGGTGGTGGAAGCACATTGTTTACTGCCAGTCCTGGGGATGTTTTTGGTGCTGGAAACGGACGTGAGGGGGAAAGCTATAGAGAACTAGGAACTATAGCAAGTACTCATATAATTGTTGAAAATGACGTTGATATAAAAGGTAATTTGTACGGTGGTGGTAACTTCGGAACCACAGGACGTGCTACGAATGCCAATAATACAACGACAAAAATAGATTTGTTAGGTGGAACAATTGAAGGAGATGTATTTGGTTCTTCAAATAGGAATGGTTCTGGAAAAACAGAAGAAATAACACAGGCTCAACCTGCTTCTGTATATTATTATCAAGGGTATAATACTTATAGTAACGGAAATGCTATTCCAAGAACATATACTTATAACTCTGGTTGGTTTAATTCTTATACTTACGATCAATATTATCCTGATAATACTCGGGTACCTAACAATGCGACATGTAATGCAAATAATCCATCTTGGAATGCTACTGATAGAAGATGTTATGTGGGTTATCAACAAATTGCACCGGGTGAATCTTTGGAAAAATATAGTGTATGTAACGAAACACCTTGTCCTTACTACATGGCAAGAATTGATGGCCCTGGCTTTGCAAATGGTAGATGGCATTTAATTCATGAAAATACAATAAGAACTACTGCCGAAGAAACACATGCTATTACAATTAATCAAAAGGGATCTTCTGTAAATGGTAACATTTATGGTGGTGCTAATACAGAAGGTACAGTCTATGCAGATATTAATATTAATCTTGAAAGTGGAACTATTGGTGAAGCCGTATTTGGTGGAGGTCGTGGTGAAGAAACTTATGTTTCAGCAGATATTGATATTGAAGTAAATGGTTTTGTAGGATCTGACGTAAGTGTTTATGGTGGAAGTGCTTATGGTGGTATTGGTTATACTACGGAAATAAGCAGTTATAAACAAGATAGTACTGCTGTTGTAAATATGAACAGTGGTCAAGTTAAGTATATTTTTGGCGGAAGTATGGGTTCTACTGCTGATGATGCGGAAGGATTTATTGACCCTTTAGTTGCTTCTATAGTTACAGTTAATATTAATGGTGGAACAGTAAATTATGTCTTTGGTGGAAATAATATGAATGGAACATTCAATAATTCACCGACAGTTAATTTACTTGGAGGTAATGTAACAGAAGCTTATGGCGGATCCAATGAGGTTGGTATGGATGTACCAACAGTTGTTAATCTGAATGGTGGAACTGCTACTGAAGTCTTTGGTGGCTCTAATGTCTCTGGAGTAACTAAGTTGAACTATGTTAACGTTATATCTGGAACTGCTTCAAAAGTTTATGGTGGAAATAATGTTGGTGGTACTGCAAATAATGGAAATGTTGTATTAACTGGTGGAACTGTAACAGAAGCATATGGTTGTGGAAAAGGATCCGGAACTAAATGTAATGCTACTCGTGTATGGATAAATGGATATAGTAATAATGCTACTGAAGTTTATGGTGGAGGAGCTGAAGCTTCTGTAATTGGCGGTACCTCAGTATTAATAGACAGTGGTACTGTTGGTTTAATCTATGGTGGAACTAATAAAACTGGAAATGTAGCGAAGAGTAATGTTTACTTATCAGGAGGGAGTGCAACAGATGTCTTTGGTGGTAACAACGTTAGTGGTGAAACTGATAAAACTTATGTAGAACTTGGTGGTGCTACTGTTACTAATGTCTATGGTGGAGGAGAAAATGCCTTTACTAGATTGACTAACGTTTATACTTATAAAGGAACAGCTACTAATGTCTATGGTGGTGGACATGAAGCTGGTGCTACAGAAACTAAAGTAGAAGTTTATGGTGCAACTGTAACAAATGTTTTTGGAGGTTCTAATGTAAGTGGGGATGTAGCAGAGACTAATGTATTACTAAAAAACCAAGGAACTGTGGCTAAAAAAGCTACTAATATCACTTATAGAGATCGTGTTACTTATGCTGAAACTAGTACTGTTAATCTAGCAGAAATATTTACTGATTTAACAACATCCGATTTTAATGGTTGGGAGACAAATAATAGTAGAGTTGCAACTGTTGACGCTAGTATTGTTACTATTAGAGGTGTTGGAGAAGCAACTATTTCTAAAACGATTGATAACAAAACTTATTCGTATATTGTTGATGTTACTAATACTATTTATTATCTTGATAATTACAATAATCAACCAGTATCACCTGGTAGTAGTAGTTGGCAAACTAATTATCCTTATTCAAATATGAGGGTTAATATTGCATTAGCTAATTTGAACTTTAACCAATGGTGTGATGATGGTGGATGTATGGGATATACTTACCAAGCTGATGTAGGTGTGTCTGTACAAAATACTTATACGGAAGATGTTAATAATTATAATTTATTGTTAATGGGTTCTGCTCCTTTTGCAGCTCCACATACAGAAAATTATCTTCCAAGAGTAGAGTATTCTAGAATAAATGACAAGATATTAAAAACTACTGGTCATTACCAAGAAGGAGTAGTTGATCCTAGTCAAACAGTAGATGGTCAGATTTCATTAAGAGCAAATACTACAACTAATTTGGGTACTATAAGAGTTTATTTCAATGATTATAATTTTACAATAAATGGAGCATTTGAAGAAACAATTGATCCTGGAGTTCTTAATTATGAATCTTTAAGTCCAACAGAATTAAATCCTGATCGTTATATTTATACAAGAGATATGTATGGTATTCCTAATTATGATGTTGTAGCTAGACAAATTACCAATGTATATGGTGGTAATAATAATGGTGGTTCATCATTAGTTACAAACGTTGAAATATTAGATGGTGCTATTGTTAACACTGTATATGGTGGAGGAAATGAAGCTGAATCTGGTGATACTAATGTTTATTTAGAAGATGGAACTGTTCAAACACTATTTGGTGGAGGTAATGGTTCTGCGGCTATAGTTAATGATAGTACTTCAACTATTATTACTGGTGGAGTAGTAAATAGTAGTGCTTATGGTGGAGGAAACGAAGCTTTAGTTAAGAAGACTTCTGAGATTTCATTAATTGGTGGAACTATAAATGGTAGTTTATTTGCTGCTGGTAATAAAGCACCAACTGGATTAGAAACTGGTGATGATGCTAATAAAGGAAAATCTATTGTAAATGTTTTGGCTGGTACAGTAAGTACTAACGTATATGGTGGTGCTAATACCTCTGTTGTTTACGGAGAAACATTTGTAAATATTGGGGATAATGCTGTTACAGATAATAGTTTGAAAAATTACGATTATGAACATATTATTTCGATAGGTGATCCTGATGATCCTGGTACTGCTATGTCACCAAAAGGTACTATATTTGGTGGTGGAGAAGCAAATGCTTCTGGATCAATAAACTACGATTTTAACTTCATAAGTGTTACAGTAGGAACTAATGTTAATATTGATGGTACTGATTATTATGGTACTGAAACTAGTCCAATAACTGGTGATACTATAAATAAATCAATAAATACTTATGGATCATTCTTTGGTTCAGGTAATGCATCTGAAACTAGTGGATATAGTAAGATTAATATTAATAATTATGGTACTAGTACTAAACCTGCATCTAATGTATCTATCCAAAGAGCTAGGGAAACTAAAATAACTAGTTCATATATCCAATTAGCAGGTACTACGGATAGAACGAATGACTATGGTGAAATAGCATTTGCATTCAGTAATACTGACAGTGTCTATTTGTTAGATGGTACAGAGTTGTACTTACAAGCTAGTGGAAACTTGTTGAAGAATCTATATAGTGGAACGTATGTTAATGATTCTTTTGTTAAAGAAGCAGTTGAAATTGATGAAGATGGTGTTATAACATCTCAAAATGTTAATAATAAAATATTTATTTTACCAGGTAAGCATTTGGATGTAGCTACTAACCAAGGTGTTACATCATTTGGTAATGTAGTAGGTATGGCATTTATGGGTATGTATAGACCTAATACTGATGGTACAGTTAGTATAGGTATGTATAAAGAGTCGTATGTTACTGGTCAGACAGCAAATGGTGCTGATGTAACAGTCGTAAGTGGTGGTACTTATATACGTGGTAAACACTATAAAGATGATAATGATGTAGATATTCATGATATTACGGAAGATGGTTACTATTCTCATTACGTTGATAATAATAACGTTATTACGATTAAGTATGTAGAACCTATTCCTCCAGATGCTGATGATTATTCTTGGGCGATAGGTATTAACGTTATTTCCTTTGAAGTAACAATGACGGCATCTAAGTTCTCTACAATGGGTACTGCGGAATTGTTATTAAACCAATTCCATAAACCAAATACAGTCTTTAATGTTACCGGTTTCTCTTACGAAGGTTTAGATGATGAAATAAATCTTATTGATAAGAATAGTATTCCTAAGGTTGCTGCGACAGAAGAAGATGCTGATAATAACTTTGCGTTAGTTATGGCATCATCGGATAGTGGTTGGTCTGCTAATTCAAGGATGGCATTCTTTACTAATCCTGATAATGATAAAGATGGTGATGAGTATTATTATGCAGATAATACTACTACAACTCCTTCATTGTTGTTCTATTTGTATCACTCAAAGAATATTGCAACTGTTGGGGATATTGGTTCAGTTAATATAAGTATGATGGCAACGGTTCCAACCCCTGATTTGGGACAAGAAATAACCAGAATTAGTATTACTGTTAATATTAAGAGAAACGTTATTGATGATGTAGTTTATGATGCATCTATTACAGCTGGTAAAAAGTATGATATCTTCCCAATGACTGAAGTTGCTATAACTAATAAAAGTGCTTTCTCTGCATTCTATACTCTGTTTGCAGAAACACAACCAAATAGATCTTTATATGAAAATGGTTATTATAGAGTTTTAAACTCTGATTCAGTATTCCCTGTGGGAACAACAATTACAATGTTGGATAGAGTTGAAAACGAGTATTATTATTATACTGTTAATGCAACTAATATAGTGGCAAAAGAGCAAGAACTGGTGAATGACCGGCAAGTATCGTACTATTTAAGTGATTTTATGAAAATGGATAGTACGAGTCCGGGGAATGTATATAATGATGCTCATGGTAATTCGGTATATTATCACGATACTGAAAACTATGCTGATGAGGAATTTATATTTATTGTTGATTTTGCTAATGCTAATATGGTTGATAATATTATTGATTCAAACCTAGAATTAGAAGTACGAGCACAGGATGATCAAACAATGATACCTATTCGTGGTTACTTACATAATAAAATTAAGTTTAGTGCTTATGCTGGAACAGCCGCACAAATTAATACAGTTGGTGAGTTTACTGATGATGAAGTATATGTTGGAGAGTCAACGACATTGCAGTTAAATACTCAGTATAGGGCTCAACAATACAATGGTACACCAGTTTCTGATACCGTTTATTATGATTATAAATTAGGTGCAAAGATTACTGTATATAATAGTGATGGCGATATGTTACAAGGTGTTGATTTACTGGGTGTTACTTTCAAATTAAATGCGGGAACAGAATATGAAAAATCATTCTTCCCACAGATAGATGGTACAACCCGTATTACTTTAGCAGATAAGGTTTCTACCGTTGATTCAAATATTCTAATAGATACTGCTAATTCAAATTTATCAAATGGTACTTATACCTTTGTTATTGAAAGTTTCGGTTCTTATGATGGACAGTATTATGCAGAGAATACTAATCCTCCTGTAACTTTAACATTAAAAGTAATGAATAACTTATATGGATTGGAAATTGAAAGTGAAGATATATACGTTACAAGAGATAAAGTTACTGGTTTAGATGAAGCAGGAAATGATGAACTTGTTTACAATATTACTACTTCTTCAGGATTAGAACATCCGAATTTAAGAGTTCATTTAGAGAGACGACAATATGGTAATGGTAACGAGTACAGTCTTAACTATGAATTAGTAGATTTACAAGATTACGTTACAGATTCGTTAGTTCAGGTAAATGCTGAAAGATTAGAGTACAGTGTAACAACTGACTTGCCGAGTGAAATAGAATTTAGTATTCATATGGGTGAGAATAATATTACTGGTACTTATAGATTAGTATTTACTATATGTGATGGTGATACGCCGATAGGTAGTGTATATCAATATATAATTATTAGATAGGAGTGTGTTTTTATGGAAGTTGATATTAAAGAGTTAAGTTTATCAGAACTTATAGAGTACTATAGGGCTGTAGAGGAATTTATAGAATTCTTAAAAACTGAGGAAAATACTGAAGTAGAAAGTAGGAACAAATAATGAAAATTAAAAAAATGGAAGATTTTGAACATGATGTAGAAGTTGCAAAAGAAGTTCTATCTAGTATGCCTATTAATAATCAAAAGAATTTGAAAGCTTATAAAGAAAAAGTTAGTAGTCTTAAAGAAGAATATATTGATATAAAAGAGGGATTGTATCAAGAGATAAAAAAACGTTCAAGTAAATATTTAAATATTGGCAAGAACGAAAAAATAGAAGTGTTAGAAAAAGAGCTAGAGGGATTAAAGGATTTATCACTCTTTAATCCTCTAAACACTCCTTTTGAAAAGCTAGAAATTAATAATAAATTATATAGATTAAATCACTTCTTTAAAAATGATTTAGATACAGTTAATGGTGATATTAAATATATTATTCAATTATTTAATGATGTTGGAGTAACATTAACGGCAAATGATTTTATCTACAGTTATTATGCTAGAGAATATGTAAAGGAATTATTAATAGATGATTCTTTAGATAGAATGAAATACATATTTGAGGAATTACACTGGAAGTGTCCTGATGTAATAATGCATGTATCTATGAATATTAGATTGCTTTATAATAAATATAAGAACAAATTTAGTGAATATATTGAAAAGAGAAAGAAAGAAGCTTTTGTTGATAGCTTATCTTATAAAGATATGATTATTAAAAGAGATAATATTCTTAAGGAATTATATGAGTTAAGGCATTATGATAAATCTAGTATTATTAATGGTTTTATGAATAGTGAGTTAATATTAAGTGATTATACTGTAGTAAATGTTGATAAGTGTTACGCTAAATACTTTAGTGAAAGTATAAGTAATGCAGAGAAGAAGAATGTTATTGGTGATTTAAAAAATTTACTTGCTAATGCTCAAGAATATAACAATTATTTAAAATATACATTTATTTTAGATGATGCGAAGAAGAAATACGCTGATAGAGCTAATCATGTTGGAGAAGTAACTACTATTAATAAAGAAATAGATACTTTGTCTTCAGAGTTAGCAAAGATTAATAGTGAAATAAATAATGGTTCTTCTAAAGGATTCTGGATTTTCAAGAAGAAAGTTGATGTTGAAAAACTTTTTGTAGATTTAAATACAAAAATGAGAGAGTTACATGATAAATTTGATCAATATGATACTGCTTCAGTTTATGAAGAAATGAGTAAGGATTTAACAGATACATCTTCTATATATGATGTATTCCAATTTGCTATTTCATTTAAGACATATTTAAGGAATTGTATTAAAGCTAGTAAAGAGGAATCTACTATAGATGTAGTTAAACAGTTAGTTAAAGAATTTGATGAATTTATTAGTAGTAATAATGTAAATGTTATTAAGAATAGTAAATTTAATTATGATACTGATTTAGCAGAAGTAATAACAGATCATTATCAATTATTAAATATTAGAATAACTAAGGAATCATTGGATGAAGGAAACTTAGAAGCTTTAATAAAAGATTTAAAAATAATGGTTAATAGTTATTATTTAAAGGATATGGGACTAAATATAGATTTAGTTAATGATTTATTTGAAAGTCAGAAGATTGTTGGTAGAGACAATAAGTAAATAGTATTGAAAAGGTGATAATATGGCTAAGAAAAAGAGAAAAGAATCAGAAAAGAAGAAAAGAAAACTTATATTAGTTATTTTCTTATTTGTGTTTAGTTTAATAATCCTATCTAGTGCTACTTACGCATGGTTTTCTGCAAACAAAAACGCTATAATTGATTCTATTGATATAAATGTTGCTACGGTTAATGGTATCCAAATTTCTGCTGATGCTATAAGTTGGGATAATGAATTAACAATTGAGGAATTACAAAATGCTTCTCAAACTTATCGTAGTGCATTGAATCAGTTCCCATTGACTCTATATGGAGTTTCAACTGATGGTTCAGTAAGTAATGGAACACTAAATATGTATTATGGTTTAGTACATGAAAATATTGATGGAGACTTCTTTATTACTTCAAGACAGGAACATGAAATAAACTGTGTTGGAGATGATGAGTGTTTAGGACATCATTATGTAGCGTTTGATATTTTTATCCTAGCTACAATACCAAGTGATTTAGTAATAACTTCTAATTCTAAAGTTTTTAATAGAGAATGGATTGATACTGGTGGTCAAAATGCTGCTCGTTTAGCATTCGTCTATGAAGGTACGGTTGGTGAAACAGCATCTGTTAGTGCTGCTCAAAACCAATTGACTGGTACTAAAGCAATTATTTGGGAACCAAATTATGATGTTCATACTGACGGTGGAGTAAGAAATGCTAATAAGTTTTATGGCTTAACAATACCTAAAACAGGTGCTCCTTTATTACCTTATGTTGGTATTAATCAAGAGTTCTCAGAAGAAGTGCCTTTTGGGGAAACAAAGAATTCTAAATATTTTACAGCTGTGAATCCAGATATAACTACTACAGTTGGTTATAATCAGAATCAAGAATTAATGAGGGTTCCAGCTGGTGTTTCAAAAATACGTATTTATCTATGGCTTGAAGGAGAAGACGTAGATTTTGAAAATAAAGCAGCTGATGGACGTCTAACATTAGATTTAGAATTAGCAATGTCTAATTAACAAGTAGTCAATACTTGTTTTTTAGTGTATAATAAAAGAGTCTGAGGTGAGCATATGAAAACTATAAAAATCGCTCAAGTAATAGGTAAATGGGTTGGAGCTGGAGCAGAAAATGTAGTATTGAATTATTTTAAATTCATTGATAAACAAAAATTTAAGTTCGATTTTATATGTGAAAGCGACTCTACCAATATACCTTATGAAACAATTAATAAGTTGGGAGGTAGGGTAATATTAGTATCTCCTTATGAGAATACTTCTAAGTATATTAGTGATCTAACAGAAGTATTTAAAAAGGGTAAGTATGATATTGTGCATTCTCATACTAATGCTTTAAGTTATTTATCTCTTAAAGCTGCTAAGAAAGCTAAAATAGCTGTTAGGATAGCTCATTCTCATAATTCATCTATAAAGTTAGAACAAGGTCAATTATTAAAAAATATATATAAAATACTATTGAAGCAGAATGCTACTCATTATTTCGCTTGTAATGAAGTTTCTGGTAAATTCTTATTTGGAGAGAAAGAATTTAATAGTGGAAATGTATTTGTAATTAGTAATGCTATAGAAGTAGATAGATTTAAATATAATAAAAAAAGTAGAATAAAGAAAAGAAAAGATATGGGATTTGAACAAGATGACTTGGTAATAGGTCATGTTGGTCGTTTTGTAACACAAAAGAACCATGAGTTTTTGTTAGAATTATTTAAATCAATACATGATAGGCACTCTAATGTTAAATTATTGTTGTGTGGTCAAGGGCCACTTATGACAGAAATAAGAGATAAAGCTTATGGAATGGGTATATATGATGATATTAAGTTTTTAGGTCAAGTTTCGGATATTGAAAAATATTATCAAGCTATGGATGTATTTGTCTTACCATCTTTTTATGAGGGATATCCTTTAACTTTAGTTGAAGCTCAAGCTGCTGGTTTGTTATGTGTGGCTTCTACAGAAGTTGGGGAAGGAAGTATTCTAATCGGTTCTACATCTTTGTTAGAATTAGATACACCATTAAGAGTATGGCGTAAAGTAATAATGGATGGAGTAAAGGATTTTAAAAGAGTAGATACTTCAAATATTATTAAAGAACAAGGTTATGATATAGAAAAAGAAGTAAAAAAATTAGAAGATAAGTATTTAGAAATAATACGCAAATAAAAAAACCATATTATATGGTTTTTTATATTTTCTTTTTTTTCATAAATACTTTTGTTATATAGAATAGGAAGCAACACATAAAGAAAACAAATACCCATTTTATACAGGTATTTAAAATACCTTTTGTATAGGAATCAATAATAGCAAATATATTATCAGGAATATATTTATTTAATATGATTGCAACGTCTTTAAGAGGAATATGATTTTTTATAAAAGATACTATTCTCAAGAAAGTTTCTATTATTCCTAATGCTAGGCAGAAAGAACTAAATCTTTTGAAGAACATTACAACAAATATTAATATTACTACTAAAATAATTACATCTATATACATATCTATCATCTCTACTATATATATTATCATAATATATATTTTTTTTCTATGATATAATGATTTTATTAGGTGGTGACTGTATGGAGACAATAATGGATTGTTTAAAAAATGATTTAGTTTCTATTACAGAAAATGGATTTAAAGATGTAGATAGTATAGTTTGTTCTTTATTAACTAATTTGAGATATGATATTAAAGATGATACTAGTATTAAAGATTTAGCTATAGATTACAACGAAGATCCTTTTTTAGCATTGTTAGCTAGTAATAAGAGGTATAAAAACATAATAATTAAACATTTTATTAGAAGTAGTGATAACGAAGAACGTTTTGGTTTGGTTAAACTAGATTTTGAAGGAACTGGTGTTATATCATTTCAAGGAACAGATGGTTCAATACTATCTTGGGAAGAAAACTTTAGAATAGGATTTGAATATCCTACTAAAACCCAGCAATTAGCTATATATTATTTAAATAGTAATATAGATTCTGATACAATAATTATTGGACATTCAAAAGGTGGTAATCTAGCTATTGTATCTGCTTTAGAGTGTAAGAAGAAGAGATTTATTAAAAAGATTTATAATTTGGATGGACCAGGATATGATAATGAGGCCTTTAAAAGAGCAAGTAGAATGAAATCTAAGATTATTACTTATGTACCAGTTAATAGTTTTGTAGGGGTATTAATGAATAATTATAATGTGGAATGTATACAGAGTAGTGGATTAGGATTTCAAGAACACAATATAGCTAATTGGTATATAGAAGACTATAACTTAGTTAAAGGGGAATTAAGTGAAAATAGTATAAAAGCTAATAAAATGAGTATTTATGCTCTAAATAACTTTAATAAAGATGAAGCTCGTATAATAGTAGAATTATTCTTTGGTTTAATTAAGGAAAAGAATATAAAAAGTAAAAAAGATTATATGAATAATGATATATCTTCAATATTTGATCAATTAGAAGCTTTAGACATTGATGCAAATGTTAAAAACTACTATATTCAAATGTTTAAAGTAATGCTTTCTTGATTACTTATATACATAACTATACATAGTTTTACAAAAAAACAAACGTCAATCATTCGACTTGCGTAGTAAAATAATTGTATAAGATAATGGTTAATTGAACTGACTATTATGTTATGGTATAATTGCCAAGTCACGAGGTGAAATATATGAGTGATAGAAATAATAAAGAATTTGAAAGCTATGTAAGAGATATTGCTTTAAATGAAGAATTCTGTAAATTGGATGCGGTAAGTGAGATACATCATGGTATTACTCGTTATGAGCATTCTATGCGTGTAGCTAGAAATACTTTTAAAATGTGTAAATTCTTTAATTTTGAGAATATCAAAGATATAACTAGAGCTGCTTTACTTCATGACTTTTATGTTAATGCTGATATGGGTGAAGCTAGTTCAGCGAAAAGATTGGGATTGCATCCAGCCATTGCTTTAAATAATGCACTTAAATATTATGATTTAAATGAAATACAAAAAGATATAATTGTTAAGCACATGTTTCCTGTAACTAAAAGTTTTCCAAAGTATAAAGAAAGTTGGTTAGTTACATTGGTTGATAAGACAGTAAGTGCTTATGAAATGCTTAAATATAAAGTTCCAACTTATGCAGGTATTTATTATTTGTTTATGATGGAATTAGTAGCAACTAATAAATAGAATGTTTTAACATTCTTTTTTTATTGAAAAATTTGAAAAATATTTAATAATAAATTATAATATTGTCAATGAAAGGACAGTGGAGGTGAGTTTTGGTGAATGAAATATTAACTGTTATTCAAGTAGCAATAATGTTTCTAATAGGACTTATATTCATTTTTGAAGGTTACAGAATTGAAAGAGTTATAGTTACTATAATCTGGTTCTTATTAGGATTCAATCTTGCTAAAGATGTATTAGGTTTATTTAATTTTGACACCGGAATAGTACCATTTATTATTGAGGTTATTGTGGGATCTTGCTTTGCAGCTGTTGGGTTTAAACTTGAAAGAATTGCTTTCTTTATAGCAATTGCATATGCAGTATTTATTGCTATACCTAATTATTTTATATTAGATAATAAGATAGTATTCCTTATAGTAAGATTATTAATAGCTTTAGTAATTGGGTTATTAGCAGTAAAATTCAGAGCAATAATATATATATTAATAGCTAGTTTACTTGGTGCTACATTAATGAAAAGAGCTATTTTAGTATTATTCCCTGTATTACCTGCAGGAGTAATGACTGTTATTAATGTTATTGTAGTAATATTAGTAGTTATTGGTATATTATCACAATTAGAAGATTTTAGAAGAACATCTTAATAGATGTTTTTTTCTTGGTTAAATGTTATAATTACTTTGGGATAGTGATAACATGAAAGAAGAAGAAATCGAGAACTTATTACCCAAGATAGATATACTTAGTAAGTTGTTAAAAATATTAATATATATCTTGGTATTATCATTGATAGTCATTATATCTACGAATCTAAGTATAAGATTAGATGTTAAAGATTATGATAAAGTATATGGAGAAAAAATAGGTGACAAATACTATTACTATAAGGAAGATAAAGAAAAAGTAGAAATAAAAAAGTTTAAAGATTTTTATAATAAAAAGTTAAATAAGATAGATACTAAATATGTACCTTTATTATATTGTAATAAGAAAGAATGCCTATATGTAAATTTAGGTGATAAATTAGAAAGAAATAATATGTATCCTAAGTTTTTAATACTTGTTTTAGTACTGATAATAGCTATATTGGAATTAATAGTTTATATGCGAAAAGAAGATGCTAATAAAACTAAGTATAAGATATTATATATATTCTTAATATTTATTACGATATTAGGATTGATTAGAGAAGGAAAAGATATAGGTAGTTATTATTTAACTGTTAATAAAAATAAGAATCTAGAAAAGGGGACAGTATTAGGTAAAAGAGCAGATAATAGATATGTTATTAAGTATGAAGTTAATAACAAGTTATATTATTTAGATTCTAATACTGATAATAATAATATTTATTACAGTAAGAATGATGTTAAGAAAGCTTATAATAAGATGAATCCATTTAATATAAAACTATTAGTTATGTATGTAATAAATATTGTATTTATAATAGTTACTAAGATAATAGTAAAAAAGAAAAATATAGTTTTAGAAGAACCTATTTAGAGTTGATTTATTATCAACTTTTTTAATGTTATAATTGTAAGTATAAAGATTTATACTTACTATTTTTATTGTAATAATTTCTTCTATTTATAGGGGTGTCATGTTATAATTAATAATAGGATAGTGGTAATTTATGAAAAGAATACTAAGGGTTATATTACTGATATTTATACTACTAATATTATTACCAAGTAAGATATTTGCTGTAAGTGTTGATAGTGGTTTTATAGGAGTTAGAGATACTAATGTTAGTGTTTCTTTAGGGGATTCATCGCTTACTAATATTGCTTATGTTCTTTATGATAGTTACCAAAATTCAAAGGTTAAGGGGTATGAAGTTAATGCTATACTTAGAAGTGGGTATAGTAAGACTATAGATATAAAAATAATATTGAAATTATATGATAGTGCTAAGAATGTGTTAATAACATATGATGATGTATTTACTTTAAAAACGGGGGAAAGAGTTTTATATGATAAGACAGATAGTTATGCTGGAGCAGATAATATTGCTTACTATTCATTTTATATGGAATTATTAACGGATGTTAAGGAACCTAAACAAGAAAAGATTAAAGCGGATTATTACGTGGATAATATAACTTCAAATATATTTTTAACTGAAGATAGAAAAGTTCAATATAATGATGTTTTAAACGTTAAATTTGAAAGTACTAATTACTTCTTTAATTATTATATTCCAGTAAAACAGATATACTTATTAGAAGATTTAAACTTTGATCATAAGTCTTTTGTTGAACTAGAAAAAGGTGTTAATAAAGTAAGATTAGGGTCTAGGGATAAGAAACTTCCTAGTAGTGAAGTGTTTAAAGTTAGTTATACTTATGATCTAGGAAAAGACTATAATCGAGATGAAGATGTGGTTGAATTTGATCTTATTAATGCTTTTGATAATCTATATAAAGGTGGAAAATTTACTATTATATTACCGAAAGAAGAAGGTATAGAAAACATAGGGTTTTATTTAAATGGTAAAAAAGAAGAACTTGAATATAATAAAACAAGTAATAGAATAACTGGTAAAATTAGTAAACTAAAAACTAATGATGTTTTGAGTGTAAAAATTACATTTAATGATGGATATTTTTTACATACCAATTCCATAATAGATATGTGGTTAAAACTAGGTTTAGTACTACCTATAGCGAGTTTATTGGTAATAATAATTATCTTCTTATTGATTAGAGATAAAAAGTTAATGACTAAGAGTGTTGATATGGATTTAATATCTAA
Source organism: uncultured Mycoplasmatota bacterium (assembly GCA_947305065.1). Lineage (GTDB taxonomy): Bacteria > Bacillota_I > Bacilli_A > RF39 > UBA660 > Coprovivens. Next base: position 94,473 of record CAMZCT010000004.1, read on the forward strand.
ATATTCTTCTTTAGAAGTGGGTTATTTGTATAATGATAAATTAGATAATAAAGATATTATTTCAATGCTATTAAGTTTAGCTAATAAGGGATATGTAAAAATAGAAAAGAATAAAAATGGCTTTGTTTTGCATAAAGTTAAAGATTACGATGGTGACAATGAATTTGAGAAAGATTTCTTAGATGGCGTGTTCTATGAAAATACTGTTATAAAAGAAGAACAATTATATTATATGGATAGTAGTTTTATGGATGATATCAGATATAATATAAATTCTAAGTATAAGAATAAGTTCTATAATAATTATTTTAATAAATATTTATTATTAATAATTGCTTGCTATGTGTCACTATTTATTATTACTTATCGACCTTTAGTAGTATTTGATACTTCGTATTTATTACTAGGAGTAGGTTTGTCTTTATTATTATTTACATTAATATTTGTTGTAGTTAATAGTAATTTTAAACTAATAGAAAGAATTATAGGTTATTTAAGTATTACAGTATTCTATGTGTTTTTAGCATATTTTGTTATTTTACCAAGTTTAAAGGTAAGTAATTTATATATTTTTATATATATAATAGGTATGTTATGTATAGCTGGTTCTTTAGTTCTATATAGAATGATACCTAAGAGAAAACCATCTTCTAATAAACTATTAAGAAATATTAATAGATTGAAGAAAGATATAGAAAGTAATGGATTTGTTAATAAAGAGTTGTTTTTACATTTATTGCCTTATACATATGCAATTGATTGTTATGATAAGTTCACAAATGTTAACGTTTGTGAAAATGTTTCATGGTATGATGATAAGAATTATATGTATTTGGAATTTGTAAATGATATTAAAACTTTATTGGCGAATGTTACCTATGACCTAACACATAATGATAAGAATGGGGTGAACAGATGAAAGAAGATATTCTAAACAATTTAGATAAATATGATAAAGATAAAAAACAATTATCTTATGAACAGGACATTATTGAATTATTAAAAAAGAAGCATTCTTTAATAAAGTATGTTCATCCTGCTATTGTCTTTAAAAATTCAACGGAAATATTAAATATTTTAGGAGATAGCAAAAGGTATTTACAGTATATACCGGATAATGTTATTAAAAAACATCAAGATTTAATATTTAGTTTTTGTAAGTATAATCCAGAATTATTATCATATGTGGATTATAAAACTCAATTAAAAAATGTATCAGATGTAATAGTAATGGTAAGAAAATTTCCGTTAAATTATGACTATATTGATCAAAGTATAAAAGAAGATAATAAAGAGTTATTTATATATGTATTTGACAAATTATTTAAAGTAAAAGATAGTAATATAATTGATGTTTATTATAAGTTCTCATTAAATAGTAATTCTTTATTACATAATATGAATCCCGTATTACTTAATAAAGATTTAGTAATGGTACTTGGAGGTAGTGTTGGAAGAATTATTAACTATAAAGAGATGGTTAATAAAATAGAAGAGTTAAGTAAAGATAAATATCGTTTTAAAATATTTATAGATTTATTGAGATTATATCCTAATGATGGATACATAGAGAGAGTAATAGATAGATTAATTGATTTGGTATCTAAAGATTATTATTTTTATAAAAAGAATGGAAATATTATTAGTTATAATAAAGATTTATTTACAACATTATATAAAGATAGTCTGAGCATTAATGAAATCAAAGAATTATATTATATTCTAAGTAATGATTTGATTCATATTAATAGTAGAGATGAGTTTTATCATTTTACAGAGATTAGGAATAAATATCTAAGTGAAATGAACGACGAAAGTATTAAGGAAACAAAAAATATTATCTATGAGTATAACTATGCCATGAATTATGAAGAAATTAATACTTTAATAGAAAAGTATAGTAGTAGTATAGATTATCTAATCAGTAAGTATAAAAAGTATAGATATAATATTGATGAAATAGAAGAATATGAAACCTTGTTGATATTTAGAGAGATGTTAACAATCAACAACTGTTATGATTTTGAAAAATTAAAAGAATTACAGGAAGAAGCTTATATTAATCAAAAAGAGATTAGAAGTTATGATATTCGCATTAATATAGAAGATAGAATACGTAGAATATATTATAAAGAATATGAAAGAGTAATTAATAAAAAATTAAGTTATATTAGTGATGAAAAAGTATTATATGAAAGCTTAATATCTAAGAATAAACAATCTAGTGAATTGATTGGTAAAAGTGTTAATATTAAAAAGATTAATAGTGAGGATTTCTTCGATATATTAGTTAGAAAAGATAGGGATAATCATAAATACTATAATAAATATGAAAGCGTTAGTAATGAGTTCTTTAATTTAGATAAAGAAGATTATTACTTAAGAGTTGGCAATATTACTGATAAAGTTGTTAACATAGAAATGAATAAGTATTACTTACCTGGTAAGAAATATAATAGAGTATTATTAGAAGATGAAAAAGTTACTAGTATTCTTTATTTTAATGAGAAGCTAAATGAGAGGATAGTTAGAAGAGCTATAGAATTAAATGTGCCTATTGAAATAATAAATATAAAGGATGTTAATAAAAATATTAGTGATTTAAGAAATATAATTCTAAATAAAATATTACATTATATTGATACTGATGTAGAATATGAAGAAGATGATAGAATTGCCAAATATACGCCAATTGATTGTATAGAAATATTCTTTAATGTTAGTAATAGTATGGTAATTAGTAATAACTTAAATAGAGAAGTATTTACTAAGAATATTAAAAGTATAATTAGTAGAATAGATAAAATAGAAGATAATTATATTCGAATAAGTCAGATGTTGATAGTACTTAGAAATTCATTGGAATCTATAGATAATACTTATGATAAAAAGGTTATATATAGAGAATTAGATAAATTATATAGAAAGTATAATTTATATATAAAAGAAGAATCAGATTATCGAGATATCTTGTTAGTTTTAGAAAGTAATACTGCTAATGAAATAAAATTATTTAATAAATATAATAAGAATCAAATAGAATATAGTGAAGTAGTTGGAGATGTAGATTTTGAACAAATAGCGGATTACTTAGATGTATTAGTTGATAATTATTATCGTGGAGATATAAAGAGAATAATTCGTATTAGTGTTTTAAGTAATATATTAGCTAATATGATAGATAAAAGTTTAGTTAAATTATGTTTATTAACTAGTGTGTTCTCGGATATTGGAAGATTAACAGATGTAAGATTTGGAGACTATAGTGCTTCTATATTTAGAACCATTTATAAAAATGTTTTAAAGAAGGAAGATATTGATTTGGTTTGTGCAGCGATAGATTATCAGGACAGTGTAGAAAACATAGAAAAAATAAAATATAAGTATAAATTAAAAGATGTTGAAAAATTTGTTAAAGTATCTTCTATATTAAAGGATTCATTATATTTAGATGAATTTAAGAATAAAAAGTTTTTAGTTAATAAAGAAGCTACAAGATTACTAAAGATTAAAGATGTAATAATAAATAATATATATGATTATAATATAGAAGTATTAATAAGAAAGAATATAATTAGTAAGAATTATTATACAAACTTGTTGGACATGGGTTATAAATATGAGGATATAGATAAGATATGCAAGAGGTTGTAAAGGGTATATTGGGTAAAGATTTAACTAATTCTTTGCTTAATATGATAAAAGAATTTAAAAGACTTAAATATGATGATAAAGAAATATATAGAAACATAAAAGATTTAAATGATCTTAGTATTATGGGTTTATATTTACTAGCTACAGAGAATAATGATAATATGGCTTTTTACATAAAAAAATCATATGATAGGGTTCTTAATAATAGAGTTGTAAAATTTAGAGAAAGTATTAATCTAGATTGTGCAGATGAATTCTTGAAAAAACTTAATAAAACAGAAGTTATTAATTTAGCTTATCATATGAACTTATATGATTTAAGTAATAGAGAATATAATAAATTGAGTGAACATAATAAGTATTGTTATAAAATTCTTAATGATTATATAAAAGATATGATATAATGACATTGGAAGCAATGTCATTTTTGCTGGTATAGTTTAGTGGTAAAACAGGTCCCTGGTAAGGACCAGCGGCAAGTTCAATTCTCGCTACCAGCACCACTTATAAAACGCAGGACTTGTATAAAGTTCTTTTTTATGTTATTATACCAATAGAAAAGGAACATTCAGTTTTGGTTTGTTGAATGTCTACCTTTGTAATTTAGCAGACATTTAAGTTAATAACTTAAGTGTCATTTTTTTATTACCAAAACCAGTAAGGTTAAGAGTAGTAAAATGAGCGATATGTAGCGAAGCAACTTAATGTTGTATTCACGTTTGTTCATTCTCTCAAACCTCCTCTCTATGCTGAATAGGAGGTAGACACTCAACAACTAAATGTTCCTGGAATCACTGTAGCATATTAGCTATATAAAAACAAGCGAACAAACACAGTTTTTACATTGTTTATATATAGTAATAATGAGTGGTGTCCGCTAAATATTGCAATCTATGGTTTGACGCGATCAGATTACTCTAATCTCCATCATATTTATCTACAAATTGTAGATAAACAAGGACTTATACACATGTTATAATCTACTTATGAAAGAGGTAATAATATGACATTTGGTAAAAGATTAAGTGAATTAAGAAAGAAAAAGTCTCTTACTCAAGATGATTTGGCTAAGAGATTATACGTTACGAATAAGACTGTTTCTAGTTGGGAAGCCGATAGAACTGAACCGGGATTGGAAATAATTATTAAACTAGCACAAATACTAGAATGTAGTATTGGATATTTAGTATATGGAGATGCCCCAAGGAGTAATATAGAAACAGAAATAAAAATAAAACTTAGTAAAGAAGAGTTTAAACAACTAGATGAGTTTATGAAAAAGAAAGCTAAGTTTCTTAATGAAAGTAGACAAATAGATACATATTATCAACCAACATACAGAAAGTTCTTACATAGCGGCGAAATTAACGAATGGATAAGAATTGGTGAACGTGGTAGTAAGACTATCTTAAATTACAAGAATTGGCATGATAATATGTATTGTGATGAATATGAAGTTGAAGTAGATAATAGCGAAAATTTAAGAAAAATATTTGCTATATTAGGATTAGAAGAAATCGTTGTTGTAGATAAATATCGTAAAACTTATATGTATAAAAATAAGTATGAAATAGCTTTAGACTTTGTTGAAGAATTAGGATATTTTATAGAATTAGAAGTAAAAGATTATTCTAAAGATCCAATAGATGAATATGACGACTTAATTATGTTAGCTAAAGATTTAGGCTTAAATCTAGATCATATTGATAAAAGAGGTCACCCTTATCGATTAATATTTGAAAATAATAAGAAGTAACATCTGTTACTTCTATTTATATTTTCTTAAAGATACTTTTGTTTATGTGAAAAAATATAAATAGTAACAATGTTACTATTTTTTAAATTGTAAAGACATTAAAAATATGGTAAAATTATATTATATTTAGGTAGGTAATGTATATGGCTGATATAAAGAAAAACGAAAGATATATTCCCACTAAAAATTATATAATAGCAATTGGAGTAATAATTGGTTTTTTATTACTAGCATGGTATTGCTTTGCATGGTATAAAGTATATAAAGAGGATAAAGTATCTACTTCTTATTTGATAAAAAATAATATAATTTCTAATGAAATAACAGAATTAAATGAAATAGTAGATGTTTTTTCAGAAGCTCCTGATGAATATTTTATATATGTAAGTTATACTGGTGATGAAAATATATTTAGTATGGAAAAAGATTTAGCTAAGATAATTAAAAAGTATGATATAATTGATCAATTTTATTATTTAAATGTTACTAGTATTAAAGATAATGGTGATTATATAGATGAAATAAATAGATCTTTAAGTTTAAGAGATGAAAAAATAATAAGAGTACCAACCATTATTTATTATAAAGATGGAGAAGTAGTAAAAGATGGTATTATTTCTAGAAGTGATGATAAAATGATGACAGCTGCTGATTTTCAAAAATTATTAGATGCTAATAATGTAGAAAAATAAAGACCATTTGGTCTTTATTTATTAGGTGATAAATATGATTAATGTTGTTTTATTTGAACCAGAAATACCTGGTAATTCTGGTAATATTATGAGAACTTGTGTTGCAACTAATACTAAGTTACATTTTATTAAACCGTTAGGGTTTTCATTAGATGAGAAATATATAAGAAGAAGTGGGGTTAATTATATAGATTATTGTGATTATACTGTATATGAAAATTGGGATGATTTCTATTCTAAGAATAAGGATGGAGAATTCTATTTTTTAACTAGATATGGTCATAAACCTCATACTTCTTTTGATTATAGTGATAGTAGTAAAAATATATATTTTGTATTCGGAAAAGAGAGTACAGGTATACCTAGAGAAATATTAAAACCTCATTTAGATAGATGTATGAGAATGCCAATGACTGATAAAGTTAGAGCTTTAAATTTATCTAATACTGTAGCAATTATGGTTTATGAAGCTCTAAGGCAGCAAGATTATAATGATTTGTTAAGAGATGAACCAGATGATGTGGGTCATAAAGGTGATCATTTTATAGAAGATTATGAAGGAGAGTAGTTATGAATTGTAAGTATTGTGGAGCAGCTTTACCAACAAGTGGAGGAACTTGTCCTCAATGTGGGAGAATGATTCCGATGGATCAGAAGAAATTAATGAGAGAAATGTTAGATCCTAAATGGAATGAATATAAAGATCAAAATACAGCTATGTATAAAAGTGCTAGTAATACAGATGGAGAAAATGCTAAATTGGGTAAAACAATAGCTATTATGATTTTAATAATGATAATAATTATCATAATAGTTGCTGTTAGTGCAAATTAAAAGTCTTACTTTAGGGTAAGACTTAATCTTTGGGCTTCTTTTTTAGGAATGATGATTTTGCCGGAAATGTTATTATTGATATCGATAATATATTTTTTACCATGAGTTTCTTGAACTCCTCCGACGATAATACCCTTATTTCTAGCAACTATTTTTTCAACAGATATTAACTCCATATAATAATTCTTTTTCTTCGATAAAATATTATTTATTATTAAATTCTATATATTCATTCATAATATCATTAATATAATTTATTAATTTTAATACTTCTGTGTATGCTCCTACACTTCCACCTTTATTAGCAATAGCAATTGCTATATAAGGATATTGATCATCAAATACAATACCGGTCTCTACAACATCATATGAAGCAAAACCAGTTTTAGAAGCACTTAACTTATTAGGTATTATTTCTTTAAAATAATTATATTTTCCATTAGCTAGAATATTCATAAAGTTTATTCCTTCTGGAGATTCATAGCTGAATTTATATATTTCTTGCCATACTAGGGCGGCACTACGACTGCTGGTATAACTCCAAATATTATTAGGAGTTAGATATAAGTATTTAGCACCTAAGCTTCTAAGCATGTTGTTATAACCAGTAACTCCAAATGTTTTATGTAACATATTATGAGCTACATTATCAGATTCTTGAAGGGAGTAGTTGATTAAGTCTTCTATAGTATACTCAGTTCCTTCTTCACTATTTTTTATAACTCCAGTTCCAGTTTTATAAAAGTCTTTTGTATAAACTATTTTTTTACTTTTATCAATATTTCCATTAGCTATTTCTTTGTAAAGATATAAAGCGTAAGGGGCTTTTATTGAGCTTGCTGTTTCAAAATATTTATCAACGTTATAACCGATTGTCATACCATCTCTTAAACTAACTATATAAAAAGAAGTAGGTTGACCATAATTACTTATATCTTCATTTATAGTGTTTAACAAGTCCTCGCTTATTCTAAAGTTAGTATCTAAGATTGTGATATCGTCACCGTATATTTTAGAATTAATATCTACCGGCTTAAAAGTATCGTCGATATGATCAGATACATCAAATAAAGAGTCATTATAATAATTAGTTATTCTAGTAGTTTTTTCGTTGATAGCATAAGAGCTTTCTTGATTAAAAGAAGTACATATTACAACTGTGATTAAACATATCAGTAGATTAAAACATGTAAACAATAATAATTTTGTGCTTTTCATGTTATCATATCCTTTATATAACTATATAATATTTTAGGAATATTAACAATAAAATATCTAAAAATATTCTTCTTTTTTCTTCTAATTTTTTTCTTTCTATGATATTATGATAAAGGATATGTTTTAATTGTAAATAAAAAATAAGGAAGGGTTAATTATATGGAAGAAATAAATTTAAAAGAGTTGTTTGCGTATTTTAAGAGTAGGATAGTATTGATATTAATAATAGTATTAATAGTAGTACTATTGGGATCAATTTATACGTTATTTTTAAAGATACCAGTATATGAAAGTATGTCTAGTATAGTACTTGTTAGTGATGAAGGACAAGCTGGTGGTGGAGCAACAGTTAGTTATACTCAAACTGATGCTCAGTTGAATAAAAACTTAGTAAGTACTTATAGTGAAATAGTTAAATCAAGAAGAATAGCTGAAGCTGTAATTAAGAACTTATCATTGAAATATTCTGTTGATGAATTATTAAATGAGGTTAAAGTAACTAATTCAGATAATACAGAAATTATTAAGATTAAAGTTGTAGATAAAGATAGAGGATTAGCTGCTGATATAGCAAATGAAATTGTTAAAGTATTTAGTGAAGAAATTAAATCTATTTATAAATTACAAAACGTTTCAGTTGTTGATGTAGCAGAAGAAGCAGACGAACCATATAATATAAATTATATTAAAGAATTTATTATATATGTTTTAGCTGGAACAGTTCTAGCATGTGCAATAATCTTTGTAATTTACTACTTTGATACAACTATTAAGTCAGCTGAAGAGATTGAAAATGGTTTGGGATTACCAGTATTTGGTGTTGTTCCAGAAGTAAAAAGAAAACATAAGGATCATAAGTAGGTGATAATATGAAGAATAATACAGATTTATTAATAAATGTTAATCCTAAATCAATGTTTAGTGAATCAATCAAAAATATTAGAACTAATTTACAATTCTCGGCTGTAGATAAAAAATTAAAAGTTATATTAAATACTTCTCCTGAAGCTGGAGATGGAAAAAGTTTTATATCAGCAAATTTAGCTGCTGCTTATGCACAAGAAGGTAAAAAAGTATTAATAATTGATTGTGATTTAAGAAGAGGAAGAGAACATGCTATATTTGGTGTAGAGAATCCTACTGATGGAGGATATTCCAATTTAATACTTAATTATAAAGAAGAAATTAAAATGAGTAGATATATTATTTCTACTAAAGTTAAAAATATAGATTTAATTCCTACAGGACCTACTCCTCCAAATCCTATTGAGTTGTTATCATCTCGTAGTAATGGAGAATTACTAGAAACTTTAAAGAAACATTATGATGTAATAATACTAGATTGTCCACCAGTACTTGGTATTAGTGATACTTCTATATTACTTAAATATAGTGATGCTAACTTAGTTGTAGTATCTAGTGGTAAAACACAATTTGAGTTATTAGAAAGAACTAAAAAAGTGTTTGAAACAGCTAATAGTAAAATAACTGGTGTTGTAATTAATAAAGCTAATGTTAGAAAGAATGGTTACTATTCTTACTATACAAATGATTATTACACAAGTGAAAGTAAGTAATAATCAAGGAGAATAGAGCTTAAACGCTTTATTCTCCTTGATTTAACTATATTTTATGATATAATTAAATCGTTCTGGTCCGTTGGTGAAGTGGTTAACACATAACCCTCTCAAGGTTACATTCATGGGTTCAAATCCCATACGGATCACCAAGTTAGAAGAAAGACGATTTAATCGTCTTTTATTTTTTAGAAGGAGAGATTAAAGTGGCGAGACCAAAAAAAGAAATTGAAGGAATAGAGGTAACAGAAGAAAGCTTAAAGATAAGTAAATGGGCTAATGGCTTAAGAATAGTTTGTAATATTTTAAAAGTATTTACAATTATTGGAATATTATGTATGGCTTTAGTATTAGTATTCACACCTATGATGATGAATAAGATTAAAATAGATGATAAAAAAATAGTTTTATTTGATCAAAAAATTGAATACTCATTTAAAGATGTAGACTTTTTAACTTATAAGATTGATGATGGAGAAGAACATGTAGTTAATACAAAAGATATCTATAAGTATACAGGTTTATTAGATGTTGGAAAAACTAATACTAAAAAATTAAGAAATTTAGTAATGATAGGTTTATCTTTTGCAATAGTTATGGGAATATTAGAATTTATTATTCTTAATTTGTTATCTAAATTATTATTAAGAACAAGAGATGAAAAGAAAGCCTTTGTTGAAGGTGGAAATAGAGTAATAGTAAATATTATGTGGATTACTCTTACAATTGAGGTTATTAAAATAGTACTTAGTCTGTGTGTATCAGTATATTTAGCATCAGAAGCATTTGATTCAACAGTAAATATTGATTTAATGGTAATTGTTGTTCTTTGTGCTATGTACTTTGTTTCTCTATTATATAAAAGAGGAGAAGAATTAGAAAACAAATAAGATGGATTTATCCATCTTTTTTATTATGTTTGACCCTAGGGTCAAACAAAAAACTACCGGCTTTGCCGGTAT